>CAZFDL010000048.1:0-11724 GCA_964517905.1 uncultured Anaerolinea sp.
CCTTGCCTACCGAGGAGAGCGCGGCGCGGAAGGTCTCACTCATGTACGCGCCGTAATTCAATCCCAGGGCGAGCACGCCAGCCACAATTCCGCTGAGGATGATTCCTAATTGCGGCAAAGCCAGGAAAAAGAAAAAGATCTGAAGATAAAGGGGAGTGCCGCGAATTAACGAGACATAAAAAGTGCTGATGGCAAAGATCGGGGGGAAAGTGGAAAGCCGGCCCAACGCAGCGAGCAATGCAAGGATCATCGCCAGGGTGATTGAAAGAACGGAAACGAGCAGGGTCTCGCGCAAACCCAACCCGATAAACCCGATATTGTCCCGCATGAATTCGGTATCAAGTTGAATGGTCTGGAAGCCCAGGACAGTATTCCCACTGAAAAGAAAAACCAGAACGAGGAGCAGTACACCCCAGGTTGCCCCCACACCCATGCGGAACTCTCGTTGTTTTCTCTGTTGAGCCTCAACAAGTAGGTCGGCTTGCGATTTTGCAGGTTTCGTGGTGCTTTCCATCAGGTTTCCGCCGGGAATGATAATTCAAGGTTTTGGCAGGTTCAGTTTTGCCACGAACTTGCCATCCAAACAAAATGAAAGGGAAGCGGCTCAACACCGCTTCCCTTTTTCAGTAGGAGGGTTAATTGGGTGCTTGCGTTAGGTCCAGTTCGAACCACTTGAGCGAGAGTTCGGAGAGGGTGCCATCTTCATGCATCTGGGTGAAGACCTTGTTGACCTCTGCGAGCAGTGTATCAGTCGGCAGTGTGGAGGTCTTATCTAATGCGGCGGCGAGGTCTTCCGAGAATACAGCAGAGCCCACTTTCACGACCGGGAATCCTTCAGCGATGTTCGCATCCACGACGGTCTCAGAAGTGACATAACCGACGAAATCTTCGCGTCCGGCTGCAATTGCCTGAGCACATTCCTGATCGGTTTCGAGGGAAACGACAGTCACATTGGGGGCTTCGGAATAGATGGAAGACTCGGGGAGGCCCAAGCCCGCCATGTCATGGTTCAGCCAAAATTCGTAGGTGGTTGATGAGCCGGCGCAGAGAGATTGTCCTTCGAGGTCGGCAAGCGACGAAATGCCTGCGTCGGCGCGAACGGCGACAACCGCAGGCGTGTAGTAATAAGGCACGCTAAAGTCGAGCACTTGCTGGCGGGTTGTGTTGATGGTCATGGAACCGACACTGATATCCCATTTATCAGCCCAGGATCCGGCGGTGATCAAATCCCATGATGGGGTGGCGAAGCAGGTTTCCACGCCGAGCCCGTCACCGATAGCGATAGCCACGTCCACATCAAACCCCTGCATTTCGGCGGTCGTCAATGCATCTGACGGGCATTTGCTGTCATCCGGACGTGAACCCTCTGTATTAAGGAACGATTGTGGAGCATAGTTCGGGTCGGTTGAAACAAGTATATACCCGCGCTCCTTGATCGCGCCGAGCAGGTCATCTGCCTGTGCTCCACCTCCACCGCATGCGGTTAGCGCGAGTGCGGCAACGATCCCAACGACCAACACTTTATAAAGGTTCTTCATGTTCTCCTCCGAGAGAATAAAGAATTATGTTGAGATGATCCGTTCATCTCGTTCGCTCAAGGATAGACCATTTTCGGTAATTCGGCAAGTGGTATCGATGCTCTATTTTCAAATGGTACAATTATCGTCAACACCATCTGGAGGCAGGTATGCCCACGATCTTTCCGAGCGAAGCATGGCTGAAGGCGCTGGAGGCGAAGCTCAATACAGACGAGCGCTACCGCCACGTAGCACGAAACTGGGAGGGAGACTTATTCTTCATTATTGAGCCGGAAGGCGAACTGAAAGAACGGTTGACGTTCTACCTGGACCTATGGCATGGCGCCTGCCGCAAAGTGGAGTACAACCCCGCACCGGATTCCCACCCGAAACCCACCTTCATCCTGACCGCAAATTACAAGAACATCACGGCGATCCTTTCCGGCGCGCTGAACCCCATGACCGCGATGATGACCTCCAAACTCAGGGTGAATGGAAGTCTTGGTTATATGATGCGGAATGTGCCCACCGTATTGGATTTTGTTCGCGTCGCGCAGGAAGTAACCACAGAGATCATGTAGTAACCGCACAAATGCAGCCCATCCTCAAAATTAACCTTACGACGGGTGAAACTGAAGAATACAAAATTCCAAAAGACTGGGAGATGAACTTTCTGGGCGGCGCATCACTCGCCGCTCGAATTTTATATTCGACTTTGACTCGCGAACTGGATCCGCGATCGCCGCAGGCTCCGCTCCTCTTCATGACGGGTCCACTCACGGGAACATCTGGTCCAACAACGGGACGCTTCGTCGTCTGTGGGAAGAGTCCCGCCACCGGCTTGTGGGCGGAATCCAATATCGGCGGACATTGGGGTCCCGAACTTCGCGCGGCAGGCTACGACGGACTGTGGATCACGGGCAAGGCGGAGCAGCCGGTGTACCTTTGGTTAAACGGAAACAAACTGGAGGTCCGGGATGCCGCGCACTTGTGGGGGATGAACACCTACGCGACTCAGGATCGAGTCAAATCTGATGTCGGTGAAAAATCTGCGCGCGTCTGCGTGATCGGACCGGCGGGAGAAAAGCAAGTTTTGTTCGCTTCGATCATGTGCGATCATGGACGGATGGCAGGTCGCACCGGCATGGGTGCGGTGATGGGATCAAAGAATCTCAAAGCCATTGCCGTGCGCGGCATGCACCAAATCCCTGTGGTTGATCTGGCGCGCTATAAAACATTGCGTTCTGAATCGAATCGTAAATTGAGGGAGGATAACGAAGCGCGGGTACTAAGAGATGTTGGCACAAGTGGCGCCGCAAACTACGCAGAATATCTTGGCGCGATGCCTGCCAAATACTACACGAGTGGGTCATTCCCGGCGGTCGATAATGTCTCCGGTGCGAAAATGACCGAAACGATTCTGACCGGGCGAAGCGCTTGCCAGGGATGTGTGATCGCCTGCGGACGGGTGGTCAAACTGCCCAAGGATGCCATGAAGCGCAAAGGTCCCGAGCACGAGACGATGGTCGGTTTCGGTGCGAATCTCCTCAATGACAATCTCGAATCCATCGTCGACTTGGGTGAACTCTGCGACCGGTTCGGCATGGATACGATCAGCGCGAGCAACACGATCGGGCTGGCGTTTCAACTGTTTGAGAAGGGGATCATTTCAATGCAAGACACCGGAGGAATTGAGTTGAAGTGGGGCGACGTGGATGCCATTGAACAACTTGTGCGATTGATCGGTTCGCGCGAAGGGATCGGCGACCTGCTTGCCCAGGGTTCAAAACGATTCGCCGCGCATTATGGTGTTGAGCCGGAAGCTGTGCAGGTGAATGGACTGGAAGTTGCCTACCACGATCCACGCGGGGTGTCAGGGATGGCGCTCTCGTACGCGACCAGTCCACGCGGGGCATGCCATAATCAGTCGGATTATTTCTTTGTGGATTGGGGTCACTCGCAGGAAGAACTGGGCATCGAGTTCTTTCCACGCCATGCGCAAGCCGAGAAAGCCGCCAACGTGGCACGTCATCAAGATTGGCGTACCGTCGATAATGCCCTCGTGATGTGTATCTTTGCCAACGTGGCACCGCAAGAGAAAGTGGATTTGATCAACGCCGCCTGCGGGTTGAGTTGGTCTGTGGAAGATATGATGAAATTCGGCGAGCGCTCGTGGAACCTCAAGCGCGCCATCAACAACCGCATGGGCTTGACGGCTGAAAACGATAGGCTTCCCAAAGCCCTGCTCACCCCGTTTCCCGATGGCGGCTCCGAAGGTTTTATTCCGGATATTCAAGGAATGTTGTATGCATACTATGAGGCACGAGGTTGGGATCTGGAAACAGGGAAGCCCACGCGCGCGAGGTTGATGGATTTGGAATTGGAAGACCTCGCGATGGAATTATGGGATTGACTCCGTATCCATAGTCGGCGAGGAAGCTCTAAACCTACACCGGGCGGCCGGTCCAAGGACCGACACCCTCGATTCGCTTTATGCGGATGTGCGTGACATAGCCAGGCGGAGGATCGTCCATGGGCGGGAATTTCACCCCCGGTCTGATATAGACTTCAGCCAATCGTTGCAAGAGCTCAGCCGCTCCTCCTTCCGTAATGTATGCTTCCCCGTGCAGCACAGCATATTCAGTGAGCTCCAATGAGCTTTTGGTGTTTGCCTGCAGCGAGACCGCAACACGCGGATCCCGTAAAATGTTTTTGACCTTTTGATTTTTTGGCAGGTGCCCCGCGATCAACTCGTCGCCATCGATTCCGAGCCAGACGAGCGTGATCTGCGGGCTTCCATCGAGGTTGAGGGTGATCAAGTGTGCGGGGCAACCCGTTTCGATCAGGGCTTTGATTTCGGCGGGGATTTTCATCGTGTTTCTCCTTGGAGTAAGTTTGCCAGCTTTCCTCCCAAAACAACCCCTTGTTTATCGGCGTATTCATAGAACGGGTGCGCGACTAGCATGCAGAGTGCGATCGTAATCAGTGAGGTTGTAATTGCTGTCCATGGATAGAAAAGATAATGTTCGGCGGATCTATAGATCAACCCGGTCACGCTGCACAGTATGGGGATGTGGATTAGATACAATGAGAACGACATTTTTCCCAAATACACAGGCACTCGCGAGGAAAAGAATTTTGCGTAACCGTCGAGGGAAAGGGCGAAGATGACCAGTGTCGTCGCAACGACCAGATGAAATATCTCGTTGTAGTTGGGTGCGCCGATCAATACAAGCAAAACTATGCTCGAAAGAATTTGAAACCACCAAATGCCAGTCAGTCGCCTCAGTTTCGTGAACACACGACTGTTGACATACAAATCGCACAGTGCAATACCGATTACAAAAGCATTAAGCCAGTGTGTGCCCCTGAAAAATAAGACAATGAATATTGTAGGGTATGCCATCCACCTGAGCTTATTGCTCCCAAGAAGACTAAGAAAACCAAAAAGAAAGATTGACCCAAAGAACTCAACTTCCATGGTCCATAAAACCGTGTTGTAGGTTAGGTCCCGGTCGAACTCAAAAAAAGTATCCCAAGCCGCTGACTTGATCGCTTGGACCAGGGAGGGTTCGAAATCATAAAACGTGGGCAGCCATTCATTGCTCGTGTGCGTCCCAAGGCTGAGGTACAACTGGTTGTTCGTCATGGCTCCGCCGGCGAGCAGCAGATAGGCGAAGATGACCGAGGCGAGGATGGGGATAAACAATCTAGGATAGCGCTTCAACGTGCTTTTCGTCAGGTATTCGGCACTCGCCTCGCCGCGATTTTCTTTGACAAGTTGAAAGTATTTTCGGCTTAGTACAAACGCAGACATAACCCAGAAAACCCAGACCGCGAAGTTCCCATCGTGAATGCCGCTCACCAGGTATTGACCTGCTTTCGATACGAGATAAGGCACGTGCGAATCCAGGTATTGCCTGATGATCGCGTCGAGTTCGACAAAGAAAATCAGATGCAGATGGTCGAAGATCACCATTAACGCGGCGAGGCCTCGAATCCCCTCCAGGGATAACATCTTTTGTGAACTCTCATTCGTCATACTCGGCGAAGGATCCATGGAATCAGTGTTTAAAGTATAGCATAGGTGAATGGGGAGACTTCTAAAAAGGGGCGTGTATTGATAACTTGATTTTTGTATAAGGCGGTTTTGGATTTCCTCTTTCATGCGGCCTTTGCAGTACAATCCGACCATCACCTGGAGAAAACATGAAACTTGTCACAGTCTCGCAAATGCAACAGATCGAAAAAGAAGCCGACGCAAACGGCCTGACCTACGACCAGATGATGCAGAATGCCGGTCGCGGACTGGCGGAAGTGGTCTCAGGACTATTCGTTGACGAGGATCAACACGAAGTGATCGGGCTGGTTGGCCCCGGAAACAACGGCGGCGATACACTCGTAGCGTTGACCGCGCTCGCAAAAGAAGGTTGGAAGGCCGGTGCATTTCTCGTCCGCCGCAAAAAGGATCAACTCGTCAAAGATCTCGTGGACGCGGGCGGGCAGATCGTTGCATCGGAAAAAGATGACTCCTTCTTTCATCTGTCCTCTTTACTTGAAACTGCCGACGTGCTCCTCGAAGGGGTCCTGGGCACGGGCATCCAATTACCGCTTAAAAACGAAGTTGCAGAGGTACTCTCTGAAGTGGGTGACCTGCTCGATAGCCTCGACGAACCCCCGCTGGTGATCGCCGTGGATTGCCCATCCGGCGTGGATTGCGATTCGGGCGAAGCCGCGGACGAAACCATCCACGCAGACCTAACGGTCACAATGGCGGCTGTCAAACAAGGGTTATTGAAACTCCCCGCGTTCGAATATGTCGGCGATCTCAATGTCGTCGATATTGGTTTAACCCCAGACCTGACCTCGGTCAAAGAGCTGCAGGTTGAAGTAGCGGAAGAAGATTCGGTGTCCGCACTCATGCCGGAGCGACCGCTCGATTCGCACAAAGGGACGTTTGGTACCGCCCTCATCGCGGCGGGATCCGTCAATTACACGGGAGCAGTCGTCCTTGCGGGAGAGGCGGCATATCGCGCCGGCGCGGGGCTCGTCCAACTTGCGATTCCCGCCTCCATCCACGCGGCAGTTGCAGGTCAGGTTCCCGAAGCGACCTGGGTTCTGCTTCCACATTCCACAGGGGTGATCTCATCCAGCGCGGCGGAGGTATTGTCGAAAAATTTCGAGCGAGCAGACGCGTTGTTGATCGGTCCGGGGCTTGGGACCGAAACCACAACAAGGGAGTTCATCGAGGACCTGCTGACTGGAAACTCTGTGCCTAAAAAAACAGGCGCGCGAATCGGTTTTGTGCATGAAGAAAACGCGTCAAAGGAAGAAAAGAAAAATGCTTTGCCGCCGATGATCGTCGACGCGGACGGATTGCGATTGCTCGCGCAGATCAAAGACTGGCACACAAAGTTGCCCGCGCCTGCGATACTCACGCCGCACCCCGGCGAAATGTCCGCGTTGACCGGAGTATCGAAAGAGGAAATTCAAGAGGATCGGCAGGTGCTTGCAGGCAAGTTCGCGAAGGATTGGGGACATGTGGTCGTCTTGAAAGGCGCGTTCACGGTCATCGCTTCACCCGATGGGCGCGTGACTGTGATCCCCGTTGCGTCTCCCGCTCTCGCACGCGCAGGGACAGGGGATGTGCTGGCCGGTCTTATTGTTGGTTTGCGGGCGCAAGGACTCGACGCGTTCGACGCGGCGGTCGCCGGCGCGTGGATTCACGCCCAAGCCGGACTGTACGCCGCGGATGATCTCGGCACCACCGCGTCGGTCATGGCAAGCGATGTGTTGCATTCGATCTCGGATGTGTTGAGTGATTTGGAATAACAAACGGCGGTGGTTGAGTTGCGTCGAAGGTGCGTATCGAAACCACCGGTTCGGAATCAAAAAGAGGAGCCTGAGAAAATCAGGCTCCTCTTTTTCTGTCCTTTTCTTTACTCGCTGCTCATGAACGCTTCGAGATTCTCTTTGCTGATCCGATACGCCTTTCCGACCTTCTTGGCTTTTAGGCTCTTGTCTTTGATCGCTTCAAGAATATCCGCCTCGGTGACTTTCATGAACTGTGCGGCTTCTGCGGGGGTCATGATGTCCGGCATCTTCGCGCCGCCTGCAGCTCCGCCGGGGGTACCGCTCTGGAAGCCGCCCTGCAGGGCTTGACCCATCAAATTGCCGATTCCCATGCCGGCGCCGATTCCAGCGGTGAGACCTGCGCCGCCACCCTCATTTTGTGCGGCATCCCGCATCGCATCCGCGGCTTGCAATTGAGTGTACGTAGCCATATCGAGCATGCCCATATCGCGCAACTCCTGCGCCGACTTGCTGGACGGTTTGAGGTTACCCACGTAAAAGCTCTTCAGCGTGAGTCCCAGCGCTTCAAAATCATCCTGCGCTTTCGCCCGAACGCCGGCGCCGATTTCCTCGGTCAATCCGATCAGGTCTACAACGCTTTTCGCCGCCGTGGTTTCGCCCAACACGTCCTGTAATTTGGAGAGCAAAACGGTTTTCAAACGTTCTTCAATGTCGGACGTGCGATATGCACCTTGTGCACCGACGACCTGCGTGACGAATTGCTGCGGATCCTTCACTTGAAATGAATAGGATCCAAACCCTTGCAACAACGCGACGCCAAGTCCCATGCCGGGGTTGCGCACGATGATCGGCTGGGGTGTGCCCCATTTCTCATTCGCGAATTCCTTGAGCGACACGAAATACACTTCGGCGGGGAAAGGTGTACGGTCGTTGAATGCCTTGCCGATCCAGTCGATCAGCCGCGGGATGTTCGCAGTGGCAATCGTATGCCGCCCTGCCTTGAAAACATCCAGTGCGTTGCCGTCGCGGAAGAACACGGCGGCCTGTGACTCGCGCACGATCACTTGCGAACCGATGCGATAATCACCGATGCCCGTTTCCGGGAAGCGATGGACGATCTCGTCTCTCATCTCGCTCGGGTATTCAATAACGTCAAAAATTCTAGCCATATTTGTCTCCTTTGGAAGAACGTTGCTTCGATTATAGTCCATGCGCAAGCGAGCTACAAGTCTGGGGTGGCACACCGCGCTGAACCGGTATTCGTTTTCTTATACGTGAAAAGACCCGACGGGTTTCGAAACCTTGTCGGGCTTACGAATCAATCCTTCATCATCTTCCCGGTGCCCTTCTCGCGCAACATCAAGATCTCCGCCAAGATGCTCACTGCGATCTCTTCCGGCGTTTCGGCGTTCAATTCCAAACCCATCGGAGAGTGCACCCGCGCGATAAGCTCATCGGACACGCCTTTTTCCTTCAAGGCTTTGACGGTTGTCAGCCATCGGCGTTTGGAGCCGATGACCCCGATGTACGCCGCGTCCGACTCAAGGAGGGGAGGCAGCCCCGCCGCGTCGACTCCGGATCCGCGGCTGGTCACCACGAGGAAGGTCTGGCGCGAAATCTTGAATTGATTCGCCAACTCCGCCATCGCCACGGGATAGTACGCGTCTGCCCCCGGTACGGATTCAGGAGTACAAAATTCCACGCGATCATCACTGACTGCGACTCGAAACCCAAGCCACTTCGCCAGGTGGACGACCGCCTTCCCGACGTGTCCGCCACCGATAACGACGATCATTGCAGGGGGAAGAATGGGTTCCACAAACACCTCCACAGTTCCGCCGCACACTCCGGGATCCCCGCGCTTGGGGTCAGCCAGCGTGTACGTGAGCGTACGCGGCTTGCCGTCGCTGATCGCCATCCACGCTTCATCGAGGACGCGATGTTCCAGATCCCCGCCGCCGACCGTGCCGATGAACTTGCCGTCAGGGTACACGAGCATTTTGCTGCCGACATGCCGTGGCGTCGAGCCTTCGCTCTTCGTGACCGTACACAATGCAGCAGATTCGTTATTCTTTTCGAGCTCACCGAGGGCTTGGTAAATTGAGTCCATATTTTATTCGTAATGGCGGAGGACTGCTCCGCCATTGCTTGATCAGCTTTCCAACAATCCCAATACAACCGGAAGTAACTGTTTCTTCCTCGAGACCACACCTCGCGCCTCTCGCGTGCCATCGGTGAGCGGAGGATAGGGGAGGTCGTTCAGCACGGGCGGCGCGCTGGAGGAGGTGATCAGCCTGCTTGTGCCTCGCACGACGTCTGTGATGAGAAGCATCGCGAAATCCAACCCGCGCTTGTCCTTCAACTCGTCTAGCGCTTTGGTGAGCGGAGCAAGATGTTCGGAGAGTTGCAGAAGGTCGGTCACCTCGGCTTGGGCGATGGCGAGTTTGAACCCGCCCGCTTCATAGACTTTGACGTCGTTACTGACGATCTCCTCAGGCTTCCGATTCGACAGTCCTGCGCCTGCCGAGAGCAGTGCTTTGCCGAACGAGTCGATGGTTTCGCCTTTGAGCGGACTCCCACCCACGAATGCCCAACGCGCCAACCGCTCAGCCGCGTCTTTGTCACGCAGTGTGGTTGTGGGAGAGGTCAGGATGAGCGTATCCGATAAAAGTCCCGCAAGAAGCGCACCGGCGAGCGCTGGCGGCATGGAGAGTCCCGCTTCTGCGGTCATCTCCGAGACGAGAGTCGAGGTGGAGCCAACAATATCCACCGTAAATCGAATCGGCGTGTGGGTGTGCGGATTGCCGAGGCGGTGATGATCAAGAATTTCAAGCAGCTCGGCTTCTTCGAGTGCGGCGATCGCCTGCCGCGGTTCGTTATGATCCACAAGAATGATCTTCAAGCGCGGCGGGTTGAGCAGGTCGCGCTGGCGGGCAATTCCGAGATACAAACCGTTCTCATCGACCACCCAGTGTTCATCGTGCTCATCGCGCAGGATGCGGCTGAGGAAATCGCGGATATGCGCGTTGGCGGGGAACCGAGCCACATCCGTGTCCGCCGCGTCGCTGCATTTTGCGGACATCATTTCGCGCACAGTGGTATCGCCCGGTTGGGGTCCAAGCGTTTGGGTGAAATATTTGAAGAGACTCAAACCGGTGATCAAGCCGTGCGGTTTGCCGTCCCCGTCAACGAGCGGAGCGATCCCGCCTGTCTTGCTGGCGAGAGTCCATGCGAGACCAAGCTGCGAATCTGGTCGGAGGGTGTCGAAGCGATGCATCACGGATTCGAAACGCGGCGATGCGTCGGTGAGCAGGACAGGCGCATCCAACTGGACTTCTTTCAGAAGCCACGCCGATTGCGGATTCAGCGCGCCCGCGCGCGCGGCGATCGCCTCTATACCGTCGCGTTCGCGCAGGAGCCAGGCGTAACCCATTGCCGAAGCGATGGAGTCGGTGTCGGGGTTGACGTGACCAATAACAAAGATCTTATCTGCCATGCGGTAATTGTACTTGCATCGTTGTTATTGTGCTTTCATTGCCTGCCACACCCGTTCAGGTGTGGCAGGGATATCATCCACGTTGACGCCGATGGCGTCGAGGATCGCGTTGCCGACCGCAGGCGCGACCCCGTCCATGGGTATTTCAGCCACCGCCTTGACGCCAAAGGGGTGACTCGGCTCGAAGGTTTCGACGAAGATGGTTTCGAGCTCGGGCATCTCGTCTGCACGGAAGATGTGATAGCGGTCAAGGTCGCGTTCGATGGCGTTGCCTTTTTCATCGTAGCGCATCTCTTCGCATACCGCGTATCCGAGTGCCTGTGTCATGCCGCCTTCGATCTGTCCCGACGCGGTGAGCGGATTCACGATCACGCCGGAATCCACTGCCATGACAAGTTTATCCACAGTGACGGCGCCGGTCTCCATGTCCACGGTCACTTCGGCGAATTGAGCCGCGAACGGCGGAGGCGATACGGGGGAAACGTAACTTGCGACTCCCATGATCTGTTCCTGTTTATCTTTATGGAGCGAGTGCAACGCGATTTCAGTAAAGGAGACCGTCTTCCCATCGGGTGCGATCGCCTGACGGTTGGCTAGCTGAATCTTCGGAGCGTCCGATTCGGGGAGTTCCAGCATCATTGTCGCCCGGACGCGGATTCGCTCGGCGACAATGTTCGCAGCCTTCACCGCCGCCGCGCCGGAGATGTAGGTGGTTGACGACGCGTACGCGCCCTTGTCGAACGGCGTGAAGTCTGTATCGGAGGAGTAGCAGATCATGTCCTCGAGCGGAACGCCCAGCACTTCGGCCGCCATTTGGGCGAGGACGGTATCCGAGCCGGTACCGAGATCGGTCGCGCCGACGAGCAGGTTGAACGAGCCGTCGTCGTTCATTTTTAT
>CAZFDL010000048.1:11824-16918 GCA_964517905.1 uncultured Anaerolinea sp.
CGAGATCGGTCGCGCCGACGAGCAGGTTGAACGAGCCGTCGTCGTTCATTTTTATGGACGCGCCGCCCATATCGAGGTACGGGATCGCTGTGCCCTGCATGACCATGGCGATGCCGATTCCCTTCCGTTTGTGGGGCGGAATGCCATTCTGATGCCACGAGTCATTTCCATACTTATCATCCCATGCAATGGCGGCTCTGCCCTGCGCGACGCACGATTCAAGGCCGACGGTCTGGATGATCTCCGGTCGCGGCTTGCGCCCTTCGTTCCACGCGGTGGAGAATGGATGATATTCGCCAGGCCGAATCGTGTTCTTTAGCCGGAAATCGATCGGGTCGAGGCTCAACGCGCGCGCGATCTTTTCCATATGACGCTCGACGGGCCAATAACCCTGCGGGACTCCGTAGCCGCGGAACGCGCCCGCAGGCGGCGTGTTGGTGTAGACCACGTCTGCATAGAATTGAATATTCGGCGATTTGCGATAGTCGCCATCGCCCACGTACAATGCCATCGCTTTGTGACCGGTGTTGCCCGTGACGGTCAGCGCATGGCAGCCATACGCGCCTGTGTCGGATAATGCATACATCGCATTGGCAGTGATCGTTCCGTCGTTCTTCACGCCGGTTTTCATTTTGACCCGCATGGGGTGCCGTGACCGCGCGGCGATAAATTCCTCCTCCCGTGTATATTCGTACAAGACCGGTCGTTTGGTGGCAATGGTGAGATGCGCGGGCACATCCTCCATCAACACCTCCTGTTTGCCGCCGAACCCGCCTCCGATGCGCGGCTTGACGACGCGGATTCGTTTCACCGGCAAATTCAGAACCGGGGCGAGCATTCTACGAACGTGGAACGGAACCTGGGTGGATGTGCGAATCAACAAACGGTCATCCTCGTCCCAGTAGGTTATGCACACATGCGGCTCGATTGAAACCTGTTGAACCTTTGGCACCTCGTATTCCGCTTCAAAAATGTGGTCGGCTTCCTTGAATCCCTTTTCCACATCGCCGATATCGATGCGGATGTGTGCGGCGAGATTCTTTTCGGGCTTCGAATCCGCAAAGTTGACGTATTCAGGCTCATCGTGGATTCGAATCGCGTCCGGCTGCATCGCTTCGCGCGAGTCGAGGATGGAATCCAGAATTTCATATTCCACGTCGATCAGGCTCAATGCCTGCTCGGCAATTTCAAGAGTCTCCGCCGCAACGAACGCGACGCGGTCGCCGACGAATCGCACTTTGTGATCGAGCGAAAACGTATCGAGCGGACCGGGGATGGGATCGGACTGCCCGGCCGTGGAATACACCACGCGTGGAATATCCTGCCAGGTCAGCACAGCCGCAACCCCTTTGAGTTCTTTGGCTTTGCTCGTGTCGATCCTTTTGATGCGGGCGTGCGCGTGAGGCGAGTGCAGGACTTTTGCGTGCAACATGCCGCGCATATCCATATCCGCGGCAAAGGCGGGCTTGCCCTGCACGAGCTTGACCGCGTCCACTTTTTTCTCGGGCTTGCCGACGGTTTGCCACGTCTGCGACTCCGGCGTAAGGACGACCTTGGGGCGCGTCATCACTCCGGTCAGTTGCGGTGAATCGAAACCCGACGGCGCATCCGGGCGCGGCGCGCCGAAATCCCAATTGATCGTGTCCACGCGGAAGGGCTCATCGCCGCGCATCACCGCTGCGGCTTTCAATACGGCTTGCACGGGTTTGAGATAGCCCGTGCACCGGCATAACACGCCCGCGATGGCCTCGCGGACCTGCTCCTCACTTGGATTCGAATTTTTTTCCAGCAATGCCTTCGCAGCAAGGATTTGCGCAGGCGTGCAAAACCCGCATTGGATCGCGCCCGACTCAACGAACGCCTGTTGTAACGGACTCAACCCTTCAGTTTTCTTCCAACCCTGTTCGGGGTGTTCGCCCAACGCTTCGATCGTAACGACGTGATGCCCCTCGGCTTGAGCCGCGAGGATCGACCCCGCGTTGACAGGCTTCCCGTCCAGCAATACAGTGTCGGCGCCGCTTAACCCCTGTTCATCGCCGAATTTGACACCGTAATAACCAAGCCTGCGCACAACGGATAACAACGTTTCAGAATGAGCGCAGTCCACTTCGTGGTTGTTCGAGTTGATGGTGAGGGTGATGTTCATGTTTGCTCCTTGTGAGTTCAAGGTTGGAGGTTGAATGTTGGAAGGTTTTATCTTGAACCTTCAACTTGCAACTTTCTAACTTTTTCGCGCAACGCATCGATCACAATTTTATTCCCTTTTTCATCTTTGTAGTACCACACATCCCAGCCATTAACGGGCGCGCCGTTCATCAGGGATTTTGCCACGGAGTGAATCGAGCCTGTGACGTCGCCGCATTTGAGGTGCCCATTGGACAGGATCTTCGCTTGCCTGCCGTTCTTTGAAAAATAAAGGTTCTGCCCGGGGTTCAACATCCCGTTCTCGAGCAACGCGCCGAAGGGGATGCGAGCCTGCCGCCGTTTCTCGGGTTGAGTCAACGCCTCGGCAGGGGAGGGGGTGACCGCGTCAATGCGTTGTCGCGCGACCCCGATGTATTTTTTATCGCGTTCGATGCCGATCCAATTGCGGCCGAGTTTTTTTGCTACCGCGCCGGTTGTCCCTGTGCCAAAGAACGGATCGAGGATCACATCGCCAGCGTTCGATGACGCGAGAAGAACCCGGTACAACAACGCTTCAGGCTTTTGAGTCGAGTGTGCCTTTAATCCGTTGGATTTAATTCTCTGCTTGCCCGTCACCAATGGGAGAGTCCAATCGGAGCGCATTTGCAGATCGTCATTCAATTTTTTCATCGATTGGTGATTGAACGTGTACTGCGCCCCTTTTTTCTTTTGCGCCCAAATGAGGGTCTCGTGCGCGTTGGTAAAGCGGACCCCGCGGAAGTTGGGCATCGGATTATTCTTAATCCACAAGATGTCGTTGAGAATCCAGAAGCCCAGATCCTGCATGATGGCGCCGACGCGGTAGATGTTGTGATAGGTGCCAATGACCCAGATCGTGCCCGTATCTTTCAGCACGCGCTGGCTGGCGCGCAGCCACGTACGGGTGAAATCATCGTAGGCTTTGAAATCCTCGAATTGATCCCAGCCATCTTGCACCGCGGCCACTTTGGTCCTATCCGGACGATACAACTCGTTGCGCAGTTGCAGGTTGTATGGGGGGTCGGCAAAGATCACATCCACCGAATCTGCGGGGATGGATTTGAGGATCTCGATGCAATCACCGTGGAGAATCTGGTTGAGGGGAAGGGAATCCACGAGGCAGATTATACCTGTGGCCGATTCCAAACGGGAAGTTGGTCGGAATGTTGGCGCGTGAACCTGCCCGGATCGTTTCAGTTGTTCATTGGGGGTTAGGGGGGCTGTCTATGGCGACCGCACCGTCCAACTCGAACGACGCGTTACCCGGACCGGACGGTATCTGCCCTAGTTCAGCGCAGGGGTTAATAACCGGCGGAGATCGATGTCAGCCTGCTCTGCCGTGATCGAAAGGCTGAAACTCCACTCGGCGAGGAGTATCTTGCGGACGCTCTTGATTAATGCCTGATCGTGGTCGCTCCAGGAGCGGCCATGACGATAGGCGGTAAGATCGCGGAGTAGTTTGCACCACGACTCGGCGCTCCCCTCCTTGAGCCGTATCTGCAGTTGTTGGTTGCGTACACGGTAATCGTCCGGCAGGGTTTCGGCGGGTTCCGTGAGAGTGGCAAGGATCTGGCGGAACTGGGCGGGTTTGCTGGGCGAGCGTAATCGACTATGGATGTTCTGGTCCATCGGCACCCAAATGGTGAGGTCTGCCGCCTTCACAACGTAATACATCGCCTGCGCGTTGTTCATCGTCCGTTCCTCGATACCCAACACCTGCCCAAGACCGTGGGTGCAATGCACGACCCATTCGCCTTTTCCATAATCCATTCTGTTCTCCTTGAGCTTCATGCAGGGAAGAAAAAACAAACACCAGCCTCGCAAAAGGACTGGTGCGATGCCCGTCGTTTCTGGGTGTGCAAGGATTATATCATCGAAAGAAGGGTTTGCCCTGTGTGTATCGGAGGAGGAACGGCTACAGAGGTCTTATGTGAATATCATGCTCGCTTTGCCGCGGTGTGTGCCAGTATTTTAGAATCTGTTCGGCGCGAATCAACTCAAACTTCCCATCAGAGACATCGATCTTGCACCCGTTCGGATATTGATAATTCGGCACAAAGATAAGCGTCGGTTCGGTGACGTTGGGGTCGTGGCGGAAGCGTAGGATGAATTCTTGCGTGCGGAAATCGAAGGAAAGTTTCAACGGTTCACCCGCCGTGGCGAGCGGATACGGTCTCACGAGGGCTTGCAGCGCCCGCCCCCCGGAGTTGACGTCGTCCGGGTCGCTTTGCTGGTCGCGGCTGAAAATGGACAGGTCTTCATCGTTCCACAGGTCGCCGCGTTCGTTGGTGTTGTCAGCGGTGTAGTTCCATAAAGTGACGTTGAGCAGGTTCGCTTCGATGGCCTGAAAGATGCGGTCGTAAGCTTTCACCTGCGCCGAGAAATCGCCGGTACGAAAGGCGCGTTTATCGTTGAGGTCGTACGAGATGCCGGTCTCGCCGAGGAGGGCAGGCACATTCCCCATCCGCTGTGACGCGTGCTCTTTGAAGCGCGCGAGTTGACGCGCGAACGATCTCCGAATCGCCCACGGACCGAAAATGAGTCTCCGTTTGACCTGGTCCACGTTGAACCACGGTGTGTAGAACTTCAATGCCAGCGTGATGGGATCGTACCAGTGCGGAGCGTAGACGATGTTCGCGGCATCTTTATCCGTCCACGCGGGACCCGGATTGCGGAAACCTTTTTCCACGAAGATGATCGTTTCAGGCTGAACTTCTCGAATCGCTTCGGCGAATCGGTTATTGAACGGGACGTAATAATCGCGGTTGAAGTCTACGGCGCGGCCGTTCACGAGCGCGAAATGATCCGGTTTCAACAGTTGCGGCTTGCCCTGCGAATCGAAATCCCACACGCCGTTGACGCGCCACACGTCGCGGTCTGCGCTCTCCCACGCGAGCACATGCCCCGGGTTGACGAGTCCCTTGCCAACCG
>CAZFDL010000049.1:0-16549 GCA_964517905.1 uncultured Anaerolinea sp.
TGGTCGGTCGCCACTTCGCCGTCGGCGAGGTAGGCAGTGCCATCCTGCAGGTTAAGGGGACCCGTCCATAGGCTGAGTCCGCCCGCAAGATCCGCGATGAACGCATCGAGGGTGGCGGCGTCATCAGCGGCAAGTCCATCGCCCTTCACAAATCCGATATGGCTGGTATCGAGATTGTTGAGGTCGGACCAATCCGGCGCAAGCCACTGGAACGATGATTGGAATGTACCATCTGCCGCGGAGCGGATGGTTTCGAGGTACGAGGGACCCCAATTAAAGAACGGGGTGCCCAAACACACGCTCGGGGAAATATCGCACGAGCCGATATGATCGTACGGCACAGCCCACACGGCTTTGCCTTCTTTGGAGAACTTATCCGCTTCCACCATGGCTTCAGTCGTGTCGATGCCGGAAAGCACCACATCGTAGCCACTGTTGAAGAATTCATCGGCTACCTGGGTCGGATCAGCCGTGAAGCCCGGGATATTGAACCAGAACCCGATCCACGTCACTTTGAACTTGAGCGCGGCAGGATCGTTGCCCGCTTCTGTCCAGCAGTGCTTCGCACCCAGATAGGCGGATGCGGCGAGCCGGCGTGTTTCATCGTTGATCAGCGGACCAAGATAGCCGATCTGTCCGGTTTGGGTGGTGAGCGCGGCGGCGCAGCCCGCGATCATCTTGCCATATTCCATGCGACCCATCAGGTTGGTAAGGTTGGGAATCGCTTCATAAGCATTTCCATCCTCCCACACCTGATCGCCGGATGCCATGATCACAAACACATCCGGGTTGGCTTTGGCGAAGGCGGTCGAGGCATCCTTCATGTCATCCGAGTTGAAGATGACGAGTTTCGCGCCTTGGGCAACGAGTTCTCCAGCCAGTTGATCTGGCGTTGTGCCCGGGCGGTCGGCAGGGTTGACCTTGTCGAGATAGATCATCTCTGCGCCAAGTTTCTCTTCCACGTACAAGCCGGCTTCGTAGTGAGCCTGGCTCCAGCCGCGATCGTTGTACGGACCAACGAGCAGCATGCCGAACACGAACGGTTCAGCCGCAGGCGGTTCTGTCGCGGGTGGTTCTGTCGCGGCAGGCGCGTCGGTTGCCGCGGGGGCATCCGTTGCGGCAGGCGCTTCAGTTGCGGCAGGACCACAAGCCGAGAGGACGAGCATTAATGCCAGCGTAAAAAACGCGAGGCGGGTAAAAGTGTTGCGCATTTTCTTCTTCTCCTTGTGAATTGGTTGACGGCTTAAATCAGCATCAGTCCTTCGATTGACGTTCGCGCGGTCCTCCTTTCACTATTAACTTGCAACTCGCTGCGGAGACTCACGTCGCTCTATTGTAGAGCCAAATAACGTTTTAAATCAAGGTTCAATTCTCACGGATTGCACGTGAGCATGCTCCGTATTTCAGCCAACACCTCGCTTCGTACTGGACCTTCCACTGATTCAGCCTCGATGCGTTTCCATAGTTGGCAAAGGGGTGGCTTCATTAGTTGCGAGTCGTCAGCTGACTGTCTGGACAATTCTACCGCGCGATCCCAATCGCCCGTGCGCGCGTACCCTTCGATGAAGACTAACCGTTCCGCCGGGTCTGCGGGTCTCAAACCCTCGCCGAACGCGATTCGCGCCAACGATACGACCTGCTCCCACTGTTCGTATTGGCGCGCCAACTCCGCCTTTTGGAAGTAATAGCACCAGCCATGCTCCGGCTCGGGAAAGTAAGGCCCAGGCATCTGAGATGTAGAATCCGCAGAGATCAAATCGTAGTTTGTCAGTCGCGACGCGAAGCGCATCAGGCTATGCTCCGGAATCGAACGGTTGACGCGATCCACGTCAGGGTCGAGAATCCGCATGCAACCGGGCGGCATGAAATAAACTGCCAACACCTGCGATGTATTGCCGTTAAACGTGCCCGCAAGGTAATCGGTGAAGATAGGCAGGCCGGGATCAAGCTTCGGTAGTGCGTCGCTTCGCAGGCGGGTCGTTGGGTAAAGCAGTACGTAGGGAATTTCTTCTCCCTGAAGGCTTGGCGCGTACACCCAATTGATGACAGGGCTGAGCGAATTGTCCGCGTAATATTCCAAAGCGCCCTCGTTCATGAGGATGGCGGTATCTGGTTTAATGCCCGGCGCGCGCCATGTGAGTTGCCAGAATAACTCCTTTTGAGTTTGCCAATCCTGTGCATAATCGTTCGCCGTTAAGAATTGCCTGCCGACTGCAAATACAACAAGAGAAATAAGAAGAGTTATGCGAATCCGCTCCCACGGGATCAAATTGATTACACCGGAGAGGGTCAAACTCATGCCGAACAAGAAAGGCAGCGTAAATCGACTCGCGGGCCACGCCAGTGATGGAACAAATCCGATCAGCCAGAAGGGCCAGCCTGAAAGAAGGACGGCGAAGCATCCCAGCCCGACCATCCATAATGAGTCCGTCACGTTCTTTTGAAGTGTTCCTGTTTCTTCGCGCGGACCAAGCACAAAACCAGCCAGCACTACAAGGATCGCCGCCGCAACAACCAGATAATAGGCATTCAGAATAGCTTCTGGCGATTCGAGGCTTGGCAACTGCGTCACCTGCATCCACGCGTCGCGAAGAACCAGCGCCAGCGTGAAGCGGATACTGCGGGCCAGGTTTATCAATGTGTCCAGCGGCGCGGACCTCAACGAGTCCCCCAGCCCAATACCATAGACTTGATTGTTGAAGATGAATAAACGCGAGAGAACAGCCAGAATAAATACCCCCAGATAGGGAAGCCACAACTTGAGGGTACTTATTGCCCTCGCGCGCAGGCTCATCCTCTCACCGCGCAGCGCGACAAGGATGACACCCACTCGCATCAACTCCAATACATAAAAGTATTCCATCATCCACAGATTGAGCGCCGAGAAAATCAGACCGAACGCAGTCAACCGCCAGTAACGATCCGGTGCCCCCATGGCGCGCAACATGAGCAGGTACGAAATCAAAAAGAAAAACAAAACGATGAAGAAGTGACTGTACAGGAACGAGGCCCATTGCTGGTTAAAGCCGGGATACACAAGGAACAGCAGTGCAACCCCGAACGCGAAACGCGGCTTGTCTTTCCACAGTGTTTCAATAACGGAAAAGACAACCACCGCGCCCAACCAGCGCCAAAGCAACGCAAATAGCTGCCAATACACTGGTTCATGCGGAATGACCGCTGTTGTAATTTGATAAAGAATCCCCCACACGGGCCGGTTGGTGGAGAAATATTCCGTCATCGCTTCGGGTCCCAGTTGGTAGCGAATCCACGAAATGGGAAGGTCGTCCCAGTAAAAGCCGAGCCGCGGGATGAGGAGACCGTAGGCAAGCACAGCGACAACGAAAAGTACAGCGTGCGGCAGATAGCGCTTCACTCGTCACACCTTGTAAGCTCGAAGATATCGGCCAGCGCACCGATTCGTTCTTCACTGGAAATTGTTTCAGCTTCGATGCGCCTCCATAACTTGCATACCAACGGGTCAACGTAACTCTTCGAGACCTGCCGTGCTTCTTTCGATAGTTTGATCGCTTCACCCCAGTCACCTGCATGGGCATAGCCTTCGATGAAAACAAACAGTTCAACGGGATTATTGAAATGCTCATCAAGGTTGAAGGCTTCAGTGGCGAGACGGTTCACTTCCTCCCAATCGCCGAACTGCCGCGCCAACTCCGCTTTTTGGTAGTAGTAACACCATCCGTGCGCGGGCTCCGCACCGTAAAACGCGGGCATGGATGAGACCGGCACATGCAGAATCCGCTCGGGATTGGATAACGCTGACGCTTGGCGCATCAGGCTGTCCTCCGGAATGAAGCGGTTTTGTGAGTCCAGGTCAGGGTCAAGCAAGCGCAGGCAATACGGAGGATCATAATAGAACGCGAGGGCATCCGAAGAGTTCCCGTTGAACTCGCCCGCGATATAACTGTAGCGAATGAGCGTGTTCTGCTCGAGAGAGGGCAGCGAACCGTTCAAACGATTGCTGGGATAAAAAAGGACGTAGTTGATATCGTCTGCGCTCGCGTGGGAATCGTAGATCCAATTGACCGCCGCGCTGATGGAGTTGTCGGCGTAATACAGGAGGTTCTCGTTCATCAGCACAAGCGTATCGGGCTGGAGCGCGGGCGCCCGCCAGTACATCTGCCAGAACAGGTTTTTCTGTGACCTCCAATCGCGCAGGAACGAATCGCCGATCATCACCTGTCGGCCCGCCGATAAAGCAACGATCGCGGTGATGAGCGCAATACGGATCTTCGAGGGAATCAATTCGAGCAGTCCTGCCACGAGCAAACTGGCACCGAACATGAACGACATGGTGAAGCGACTCGCGGGGAATGACAGGCTGATTTCGAGCTTTGCCAGCCAGTACGGACCTCCGCTGAGAAGCATGGCAAGGAAGCCAATACCGATCGCCCAATATGCAGGTCGATTTTCAGTATGAATATTCGCCCTCCTGAAAAAGACAAGTACCAGGGCGCCCACCACGAACACGACCCCAAGATACATCAGCGTTGTGAGCGGACCATCGAGCGCGAGGTTTGGGAATCTGAAAATCGTTCCAAACGCGCGCGCGGATACCAACCATAGATCCGACGAAATTTTCATCAGCAAATCAAGAATTGCTTGAAACGGATCCGCCCGCAATTCCGAGAAGAACACGTTTTCATAGGCAACATTCGTGAACACGAACACGCGATACAGAATATTCGCGATGAAAACAAGCAGGAACGGAAGCCAGTGCAAGAGCGCGCGGCGCACTACAGGCAATATTCTTTCTCCGTGTGCTCCCTGCCAGACGGCGTAAACGATCACAGCCACGCGAACCAACTCGAGCGAATAAAAGTATTCGAGCATCCACAAATTCAAAGCGGAGAGGATCAGGGCGAGGCCGATGAACAACCAGTAACGCGACGGCGATTTCAGCGCACGCAAGGTCAGCAGGAAGGATGCAAAAAAGAAACAAACGACGATCCAAAAATGAGCGGTGAGAAACGAGGCGTATTGCAGATTGAACCCCGGATAGAGCAAGAACAACAACCCTGCCAACAGGGCCATCTGCTCGCGGTCACGCCAAAGCTCGCGCACGAATTGCCATAACAAAACCACACTGAGCCAGCGCCACAAGATCGAAAACACCTGCCACGCCATAGGTACGGGAGGAACGAACGTCGTAGTGACTTGATACAACTCCGCCCACACCGGTCGCGCGGTCGAAAAATACTTTGTCATCGCTTCGCGGCCCAACTCGTAGCGAATCCACGAAATGGGCAGGTCATCCCAATAAAAACCGTGCCGCCATAAGAACAATCCGTACGCGAGGAACGCCGCGGCGAGAAAAAACCATGGCGCGTAACGCGGCGAGGCAAGCACATCCAGTTTGCGAATCAATGATCTCATCCGAATTTCAATTCCATGCGATGACGGTCGAAGGCGCCTTCTCGAAACGATGCAACGATTTCAAATCCAGCCTGAGTATACATTGCAATCGCGGCGGCGTTTTCCACCTCCACGCTTAACTCCACCGACGAAAACTCTTTTTCGCGTGCCTCTTCGACGAACGCGTTCAACAACGCCCGCCCCAACCCGTGTTTACGCAGGGTCGCTGCCACGCCGATGTACGTCAATTCGACGGCGCCGGCTCTCATTTCCACGGCTGAAGCCCGCGCAGACGCAACCAGCTGCCCGATCGATCTCGGCCGAGTGATGACCACGCGTACCATTTGGACAATGAACCACACCCCCGCCTCGCTCATCCGCCGGTTGACCTGATTCGGATTCGGCGAACCCACCGCCCATCCCAGCGGATTCCCACGATCGTCAACCGCACACACCCCGATCACCGATGGATCGCTGCCGGCAATCCGATAATATCGTTCAACGAACGGCAGGCCCAGATCCGTAAGCAGGGAGTGCATCACGAGCTGATGCAACCGCGCCAATCCTTTGATCTGTTCCTCATTGAGATGGGAGAGTGGAATGATTTTGTAATTCATTTTATGTGCCAGTAGAAGCGGGGTGACCACACCCCTACACCAACAATCACACGATCCCACGTATCAAATGCGGACCCAGGGCCTGCACCGCGAACGCGGGCAGTCGCTGCCACACCCAGATCGCCAATTGAAACTTCGGGCTTTTCTGATTCAACTCGGGGATGCGCCTGCCTTTCGGCAAATGATACCAATACGCCAGCGGCACCTTGCGCGGCTTCCATTTCATCTTGAAGGTTTCGTTGCCCGAGCCGTTCAGGCTTCGACCTAGATCCAATGTCCGCAGTCCTTTCCGGCAGTAGCGCTCCAGCACAGACCAATACAAGAACTCGCCGGCATAGTCTGAACGAAACTTCTTGAGAATATTGGCGTGCAAATTGGTGACCATATTCCCCCGAGAAATAAATACGCCTGCGCCTGCCAGTTCGTCGCGCGCATCATAAACTACTACAAACTCCAAGGCATCAGCCATCCAATCAGCCATGCGGCGTAAATAATGTTTGGCATGATATGGCGAACCCAATTCGTGCATACTGCGCGCCAGGCAATCATAGGCATCGTCCAACAAATCCAAACTCCCGAACTTGATTGAAAATCCTTTTTTCAACGACTTACGAATGTGATTCCGATGATCCGAGCTGAAGTCTGCCAGCATCATTTCAGGATCGGATAAAAGCTCAACGCGATACGTGGAATACACTGGATGCGGAACCCAGCCCGCCACCGGGCTCGCCTCCATCGCTTCAAATCGGACGTTGACGTGGCTCACACCCAGGCGATCTGCCAGCGATCTCGCCTCCATCAAGAGCAAGTCACGCGCTCCGAGGGAGGAAAATGCAAATCCACCGAAAGACCCGAACGGAGAGGTTGCCAGATAATGTCCAAAGATCGGATGTCGAACGTGCGTGAGAGCCAGGATGCCCGTCACTTCATTGTTTTGTATTGCCTCAAAGCGATGCGTCTCGTAGCCGTAGATGTCGCGGACCAATCCGGTCCACGAATCGAGCGCGGTGAAGGTCGCGGCGGAGGACAGCGCGTCGGGCAGCGTCAACGGTTGATTAGGCGCTAATTTTCTAACTTGAAGGTTGCTCATTGAACGCGATGGTTTCTTCGAGATAGGTTTTCAATGATGAAACGGGGAAATTCTTGAGCAGGTCACGCAAGAACGGGGATTTGTCCCAGAGGAAAGGGATGAAGAGGGGATTCCGCATCAGGTCGCGTGTGAGGCGTGAGGAGGAACCGGGGTTCACCAACTCGTATGGATGCATGATGATGACCGGGGAATGTCCGCGCTTGAGTTCCTCCTCGATGATGGAAAGGATACGGCGAGCCAGCAACCCGATGCTGAAACTCGAGCCGTAGGGAAACTCGCCGCCTAAAAGGAGTTTGAACGAGAAATCGCGCGGCGCTACAAGATCCTCATGCGCGTCGCGTGTGCGCCACGTGCTGACGGGAATCTCCCACATGCCTCCCTTCCTCAACAACGTTCCTGCCGGCGCGTAAATGGACGAACTGTATTTAAATCCGAACGATTCGAGGAGCGGATACGCCTTTTCGCTGATGCCAACCATCGGTGCGCGATAACCCTGCACGTTGTATTGCCTGCACCACACAGACGAATCGCGCAGGTCGTTCGCGAGCTGCCCCACCTCCACCAACGGGCGGTGGAACTGGCAGTGTAGCCCCAGCTCATGCCCCGCGGCCACAATGCGCTGCGGAACATCAGGGTACCATTCCGCAATTTCACCAACGAGATAAATGCTTGCCTTTGAATCGCCAAGTTGTTCGAGAATCGGATCGAGAGCACGGGACGTGAAACCACCATCCATGTCGCGACGTGTTTTCAGGTCCGTGATGTGATCGTAATGACGGAATAACGCAAACACGGGTTCGTAATCGATGCTCAGCAGAACACGGGGGGATACGGTCATCTGAATTTAATTGTAATGCACGAATTAAAACAACGGGTAGTTGCCCGTTCGACGGAACAACTACCCGGCCTCAGCACCATGCAACCGACAAACTATTTAACTATCCAGGTTCCTGTTTCACCCCGAAGAGCACGCCCAATGTTGTCAGGATCGGTGATCAACGCCTTTTCGCCGCCGTTTTCGAGATAGCGGATCGCGGCCTGAATCTTCGGCGCCATCGAGCCTTTGGCGAAATGTTTGCCTTCATCGAGATAAGCCTTTGCCTCGGCAAGGGTCATTGTATCGAGCCATTGCTGATCGGGTTTGCCGAAGTTGATCGCCACTTTTTCAACGGCGGTCGCGACGATGAAAAGTTCTGCGCCGATCGAGCTTGCGAGCAGCGAGGAGGCAAAGTCCTTATCGATCACCGCCGCAGTGCCGACCAGTTCGCCATCGCCGCGGTCCACGACCGGGATGCCTCCGCCACCCACGGTGATGACCACCTGCCCCGCGGCGAGAAGCGTCTTGACCGCGTCTAGCTCGACGATCTCCTTAGGCAACGGGGACGCGACGACGCGCCTCCAACCTCTGCCGGCATCCTCCACCACCGACCAGCCCATTTCCTTTTCGCGCCGCTTCGCTTCGGATTCGTCCATGAACGAGCCGATCGGTTTTGTTGGTTTTTTGAACGCGTCGTCTTCTTTATCCACCAGCACCTGGGTGACTACCGTGCAGGCCTTCTTATTGATCTTGCGTTTGAAGAATTCGTTCCGCAGCGCTTGCTGCAATTCATATCCGATCGCGCCTTGTGAATCCGCGCCGCAGACATCCAGCGGGACTTCATGCATCCCTTCGACCTTTGCCGCGATCTCCGAACGCCTGAGGATGAACCCCACTTGCGGACCGTTGCCGTGACCGATGGCGAGGTCCCACCCCGCTTCGATCATATCCACAAGGTGAACGGCTGTTTCGCGCAACGCGGCTATCTGATCTTCCACCGAAACGCGCTTGTCATCCTTGATCAAAGCGTTGCCCCCAATTGCGACAACTGCTAATTTATTTGCCATGTATTTTCCTCATATCGCGCAGGGGCGGATCGCAATTCGCCCCTGCTACAATTATTACGACATGGTGAGCGCCATCACGGCTTTTTGCGCGTGCAGGCGATTCTCGGCCTCGTCGTAGACAACGGAATGTTTTCCATCGATCACGCCGTCGGTGACTTCGAGTCCGCGGTCGGCGGGGAGGCAGTGCATGTAGATCGAGTCTTCCTTGGTGAGCCCCATGCGTCGCTCGTCGGTGATCCACGACTTGTATTTATCGATCAGGGCTTTGCCTTCTTCCTTGCCTGTTGTTGTGAGCAGTGGACCCCATGATTTGGGATAGACCACATCCGCATCCTTGAAGGCTTCGTCCATGTTGTCGGTGACGTCAAAGCCAACACCGTATTTCTTCGCATTATCTTTTGCCTGTTGCATGATCTCAGGCATGAGCTTGAACTCAGGCGGGTGAGCCAGCACCACGTCACAGCCGAAGCGGGTCATTTGCAAAATCAAGGATTGGGGTACCGAGATCGGCTTGCTGTATGAAGCGGCATACGCCCACGAGACTACGACCTTCTTACGCTTGAGATCGCGTCCCTTCTTTTCGATGACGGTCATGATATCGGCAAGACACTGGAAGGGATGGTACACGTCGCATTGCATGTTGAGGATCGGCACACGGCTGGCCTTGGCGACCTCATTGATGTATTGATTGCCGAACTGCCAGTCGCATTGACGGATGGCGATGCCGTCGAAGTAGCGGCCAAAGATCTCGCCGATCTCCTTCGCCGTATCGCCGTGCGAAATTTGAGTCGTTTCGCTGTCGATGAACGCAGCATGACCGCCCAGTTGCGCCATGCCCGCTTCGAACGAGCCGCGCGTGCGCGTGGAGGTGAAGAAGAACAGCATGGCCAGGACCTTGTCGCGCAACAACGCGTGCGGTTCGCCCAGGGCGCGCTTGCGTTTCAGATCCCATGCCACGTCTAACACCGTTTCGACTTCCTCTCTGGTGAAATCCAGATCACCGATAAAGTCGCGCCCTCTAAAATTTGTTTGCATTTTATATTCTCCTTATTTATCTGAAATTATTTGATGAGCGATGGCAAAATCGCATAAAACTCTGTCGCCTTAACCATATCTTCGAGCGAGACAGAATCGTTCACTGTGTGCGCAGTCTCTTCATCGCCCGGACCGAAGCCGATCGACGGGATGCCGGCCTTGCCTGCCCAGTAGATTCCATTGGTCGAGAAGTTCCACTTGCCGCTGGGGGCTGGCGCCAGGCCGATCTGTTCACGCGCCAACTGTCCCGCACGGACGAGCGGGTGATCTTCCTCCAAAGCCCACGCGGGGAAATATTTATCCACCGGGAAAACGAATCCCGTGTATGACGGCTCGTCATAAAAGAGTTCCTCGAGTTTGACGCTCTCGCGATGCTCTTTGGGAATCAACGCCTCGACCTGTGCCCGAACCTGCTCCTTGGTTTCGCCAAAGGTCATGCGCCGATCGATGAAGATGACCGCTTCGTCGGGCACGGCATTGATGGAGGGCGTCTTGACGTGCATGTCACTGACCGTGATCTTGCCGTGACCCAAAAACGGATGATCGCCGAGTTGCGGCTCGAGATCGCGGATGCCCGCAATGACGGGGAGAAGTTTGTAAATGGCGTTATCGCCGAGGTGATTCGACGCGGCATGCGCGGACCTGCCTTTTGCCGTGATCTTCATCTCTAGGCGGCCCTTGTGTCCGCGATAGGTAAGCATTTTGGTCGGTTCGCCGATGACGACGAAATCGGGTTTGATGCCAGGGTCAACCTCGACAAAGGTATTCGGCGCAATGCCGTCGCACCACTCTTCCATGTTGCCGAAGTAATAGGCGGTCCAGCCGTCGAGAAGGCCGAGATCGCGTGCCATCGCCAAGCCGTAGATCATCCCGGGCGTGGAGCCCTTCTCGTCGCACGCGCCACGGGCGTAAAGCACGCCGTTTTCGATCTTGCCTTTGAACGGGTCCCATTTCCACATCGAGGGATCGCCTACGCCGACGGTGTCGATGTGCGAATCATAAACAATGATCCGCTTGCCGTTCCCGATGCGCCCGATGGTGTTGCCCATCTTGTCGAAACGGACTTCGTCGAAACCCAGTTTTTTCATTTCCGCCTGGATGCGCTCGCCGACGGGACCGATCTTCGAATCCATGCTGGGAATCTCACAAATCTCGAGCATGAATTGGATCAAATCCTCTCGTGATGCGTTTACACGGTTTTGTATTTCATTTAATTTATCTGTCATGGTTACTCCTAGTTAATTTGCCGCTGAGACACAGAGACGCGGAGATTCTTATTTTAATTCACTCGAATTTTCATGCTTTGAAAGAATATAGCGCTTTATTCCATCCTTTACGAGGCGGGAGTTAAAATTGATAAGCAAGCCGACACGTTTGCGGGTTATTTTGAGATAAGTCAATACCTGAGCTTCAAAAACAGGGTCAAACCGTTCCACATTTTTGATCTCCACAATAACCAGATCGTTGATCATCATATCGGGTTTATATTCGCCAATAGGGTTGCCTCTATACAAAACTGGCACCTTGAATTGCCTAGCTACGCTACGTCCATCATATTTACACTCAATATCCAGAGCCTCCTCATAAACATCCTCCAAGAGCCCGGGACCAAGTTCGCGATGAACCGCAATCGCGCATTTGATAACGCGCTCTGTAATGGCATTCTCGGGCATATCGGAGGGGATGAATTTGACTGGAAATCTTGAACCATTCATAACATTAGCCTGCCGAAAAAAATCTCTCTGTGTCTCCGCGTCTCTGTGGCGAAAATTATGAAGTTCCGACACGCCGATTCACATGGAAATGGAAGTAGCCCGGAATGAAATAGCTCACTGAATAATCCACGACATTATTCTTGAGATCGAGCAGTTGCGACTCAAACTTCAACAATACATCGTCGCGTTGGATCTCGAGCGGCTTCGCCACATCGGCCGCCGCGTTGGTGGCGCTGATGACCGCTCGCGAATTTCCGAGCCTGTCGCCGCGGGCAAGCAGAAAATCCAGAACCGAGCCGCTGAAGTTGGAGGGCAGATCCTCGGGTTCGAGAATCGATGCGGGCAGGATATCCACCAGGTACGCGGCGGGGCGACGGTCGGCGCGGATCACGCGTCGTATGCGCGTGAGGCGACTCCCGGCATCCACTTTAAGATTCGCCGCCATGTCTTTATCCGCTTCGGTCTGTTCAACATGCAGATCGCTGATCGTGATCTCCAAATTCATGCGCCGCGCCATTGTCTCGATGCTTTCCAATTTTTCAAGCCCCGCGTCGATCACCGGCACTTTGCCGACCACATACGTGCCCGAGCCCTGACGCCGCCGAATCACGCCCTGCGTCTCGAACGTGCGCATCGCTTCGCGCAGCGTGGCGCGCGAAACGCCCATTTGCTTGGCAAGTTCGGGTTCAGAGATCAATCGCTGACCTGCCGGAGTCTTGGCGATGAGTTTGGCAAGATCGGCTTGCAATCGTTGAAAGGGAAAATTTGCCATCACGACTCCAGGACCGGAACAAACTCGAACTTCGTCACATCCACCAACCCCTTGTCTGAAATTCGCAACTCGGGGATGACGACGAGCGCGAGCAAACTCAACTGCATGTTCGGGTTGTTCAATTCAGACCCGCACAGTTTGAAACCTTCGAGAATGGACTCCGCTTTGCGCGCGACAACATCCGCTTTTTCAGTGGACATCAGCCCGGCGATCTTCATTTCAACCAAGCCGACGACCTGATCGCCCAACACAACCACCTGACCTCCCCCGGCTCGCGCCAGGGTGTTGGCTGCCAGCGCCATGGACGCATCATCGGTGCCGACGACGATCATGTGATGCGAGTCATGCGCGACGGTGGATGCAACCGCGCATCGTGTTGTAAATCCAAAACCGCTGACAAGTCCGATGGTGATTCCGCCCGTGCCTTTGTGCCGCTCGACGAGCGCGATCTTCGCAAGGTCGCGGGTGACATCTGCTTTGATCTCCCCATTGACCGGTTCAAGGTTGAAGGTCAAATGTTTTGTCGGTGCTTGATTCTCGATCACGCCGATGACATTGGCTTTTACCTTCAACTTGGAACTTTCAACCTTCAACTTAAAGTCTTCCCCTTTCAACTTCCTCTTCAACTTCACCGAATTTTTCACCCACGCAGGATAGGATGCCTTCGGCAAATTCACTTTCCATTCGCCTGTTTCGGCGATCACGTTGCCTTTGGCAATAACCACATCCGCTTTGAAATTTTTCAAGTCTTCTACCAGCACCACATCGGCCCAGCGACCGGGGGCGATCATGCCCATTTCCTTGCTCACGCCGAAATGCTCGGCAGTGTTGATGGTCATCATCTGGATGGCGGTCAGCGGGGTAAGTCCCTGCTCGATGGCATGACGCAGGACGCGGTCCATGTGACCTTCGCCTGTCAATGTACCCGCGTGCGAATCATCGGTGACCAGCATGAAGTGACGCGGGTCAAGCCCAAGTTTGGTAATGGCTCCCACTTGCGAGGCAACATCAAACCAGGCAGAACCGTAGCGGAGCATGGCTTTCATCCCCTGACGAACACGCGCCACCGCGTCTTCCATGCGCGTGCCCTCGTGATCGTCCTCCGCGCCGCCGGCGACGTATCCGTGAAATGGGATTCCCAGATCGGGTGAGGCGTAATGCCCGCCGATGGTTTTGCCCGCCGCGTGCGTGATGGACATTTCATCGAGCATATTCTTGTCGCCCATGAACACACCAGGGAAGTTCATCATCTCGCCCAACCCGATGATGCCTTTCCATTTCATCGCGGTGGCAACTTCTTTGGGACCGATATGCGCACCGGGAGTTTCCAAGCCGGGCGCAGAGGGCACGCACGACGGCATTTGCACCCACACATGAATGGGCTGTTTCTGCGCCTCGTCTACCATCAACTTGACGCCGCGCAAACCGAACACGTTAGCGATCTCGTGCGGGTCAACGAACATGCCGGTGGTGCCACGCACTGCCACGGCGCGGACGAACTCTGTGACCGTGACCATACCCGACTCAACGTGCATGTGACCATCGAGCAGACCGGGGACGAGGAATCGCCCGTTCGCATCGATGATTTTGGTTTTCTTGCCGATGGTGTGACTCGCGTCATTTCCGACGTAGGCAATGTGCCCATCTTTGACGGCGATATCCGTCTTGGGTATGATCTCGCCCGATTGGACAGACACCCACTGACCGTTGCGAATCACAAGGTCTGCGTGGACGCGTCCCATGGCGGTATCAACGAGGGCACGGGTCAGTTTGGTTGAGGAGGACATTTGAACTCCGTTACATCAATACTCGGTGGTCGAGTGTTCCGAGCGAGCACAAGGAACGTATCGAGACCACCATTATTCATCTAACAAATCATTTTCATGTTACCTGCTGGTTTCGATACGTCCTGCGAACTGCAGGAGGGACTACTCAACCAGCGAATTAGGCAAGTAATCTTTTCGCCGCCTTGTTATGTTTCTCCGCGAGTTTGTGTTCATCCACAGTGATGAGTTGTCCTTCTTTGACGATGAACTTTCCGCCGACGACGGTGTAATCGGCGTTGACGGGTTGTCCGAAGACGATCGCTGAAACGGGATCGTGCATACCGGCGAAGCCGAGTTTGTTCAAATCCACTGCGAAGAAGTCGGCGCATTTGCCAACCTCGAGCGAGCCGAGGTCTTTTCTTCCTAACACTGCCGCACCACCGCGCGTGCCAAGGTATAGAGCTTCGCGGGCGGTCATCAATTTGCGATTGGGATCGTTGGAAAGGGAATACCCTGTTATTCCCTCCCTCACGCGAGAGAGCAACATCGCGTTGCGGACTTCGGCCAGCAAGTGCGAGCCATCGTTGGAAGCGGAGCCGTCTACGCCGAGGCCGACGTTGACACCAGCCTTGCGATATTCCTTGATTGGCGCAATACCGGAGGCGAGCCGCATATTGGAGGTGGGACAGTGCGCGACTCCGCAGTTGTGCCTGGCGAACACTTTAATCTCTTCCTCGTTCACCCAGACCGCGTGCGCGAACCAGACGTCGTTACCGACCCAGTCCACTTCCTGCATGTACCCGACGGGACGGTGTCCGAATTTCTGTAAACAGAATTGTTCCTCGTCTTCGGTTTCGGCGAGATGGGTGTGGAGATGCACGCCGTATTCTCGCGCCATCTTCGCGGATTGCTTCATCAAGTCACTGGTCACGCTGAAGGGCGAACAGGGCGCAAGGACAATTTGCGCCATCGCGCCGGGTTTGGGGTCGTGATACTTTTGGATGAGACGTTGCGAGTCTTTGAGAATGGAATCTTCTGAATCAACCACGCTGTCGGGCGGGAGTCCGCCTTTCGATTCGCCGAGGGACATGGAGCCGCGCGAGGCGTGGAGGCGGAGTCCCACTTCCGCCGCCGCGGCAATTTCATCGTCGAGTTTTGAACCGTTCGGAAAGAGGTAGAGATGATCCGATGCGGTGGTGCATCCCGAAAGGGCGAGTTCGGCTAAGGCAGTGGAAGTCGAAATATAAATATCTTCGGGGTTGAGGCGAGCCCAGATCGGGTAGAGGGTCTTGAGCCAGTTGAAGAGATTGGCATCCTGGACGGCAGGGACGGCGCGCGTGAGGGTCTGGTAAAAGTGATGGTGCGTGTTGACGAGCCCCGGCAGGAGGATGTGACCTTTGAGGTCGAGAACGTCATCAGCCGTAATTGGTAATTCGTAATTGGTTCCTATTTTTTCGATGAAGCCATCACGAACAAAAAGACCACCGTCCGGGATTTCGGTGTGGTGGTCGTCCATGGTGAGGAGGTGGGCGTTTTTGACGAGGAGGGTGGGCATGAGGGAGGAAGAGAGAATTAGTGGATTAGAGAATAGAGATTGGAGACTGGTGTAGTCGAGACCAAGACGACTAGACCAAATTTGTCTGACAAATCGAAGTGTAGCAAAAAGTGAGGAGGATGTCAAACGAAACCTCCTCCATTATTTATTCTCCGCGACATAATGGGGCAATCCAAAACCTTTTGTAAATTTTGGTCTCCCACAATAAACATTCCCTCTCCCACAAATCATTCTGCGTCTTGTATCGTTGAAGTACCGCTCGAAAATGTACCGGACCCACAACAGTCAGCCGAACAACTGACAATATTCTCACCACTATTGCAGATTCCATCACTGCAAATTGGAGGCATGGGCTTCTCACCTTCAGGGGAGACGGGAGAGGGGTTTGGTTGAGATCAAATTACTCATCCGTCCAGGAACGATTACTGTGTTACACTGAACAGGTATTACATAACTGGATCTCTGTCGTTCCCTTTGACCGCCGACCCAATTATTGGGGTGGCGGTTATCTTTATTCCCGGTCACGCCGGGCAAGCGCCCTCTCGGGCAGAAAGCAGTATCGAAATGGACGTTCGTATTTACGTAGGAAACCTCGCCAAGACCTCCACCGAGGATGAGATCAAGAACCTTTTCACGCAAGCCGGGCTGGTCTCTTCGGTGGACCTCGTCAAAGACAAGGGTACCGGCATGTCGAAAGGCTTTGCCTTTGTCTCCATGACCACGCAAGCCGATGCCGACAAAG
>CAZFDL010000050.1:0-13962 GCA_964517905.1 uncultured Anaerolinea sp.
TTGACGCCCGTCCGCCCGTGTGTGGACATGGCGATCATGTCTGCGTGGGTTTCCTCCGCCACCTCGAGGATCGTATCCGGTACGGGTCCTTCCTTCGTGAGTCCAGTCACCTTGATCTGATCCATTTTCAGGGCATCCACTTTGTCATTCACGTACTTCAAGGCTTCATCGCGAATGTCCTTGCGAAGGGTGGAGGCGACGACCGGATCGAGGGCGACGTATTCCGCAGCCGGGATGGTCGGGACGCGCAGGAGGATCAACTCGGCGCCCTCTGCTTTTGCCAGCGCTTCGGCATGTGGGAGGACGGCTTCGGCCATTGGCGAGCCATCCAAAGGGACGAGAATTTTCTTATACATTGGGCATCTCCTTTGTCTAAATAGTTGATGGATCAACCTTGTCTGCGTTCACCATACTACCGGCGGGCGGGTTCTTCAAGTGATTAACCTCCTGTTTTCCGGGGATGAACTGGAAAAAAAAGGATGTACTTTTCCTGGCCTCGGTATGGAAATTGCAGTGGGAATTTCAAGACTAGGGGAATTGTGCTCGGGGTAGGTAAACGTTGACCATCCTTTTTGGCTGCTACCCAGGAGGGTGAACAAGGCCCGAAAAGCTCATGTTCGAGTAACCTAATTGGTCATTAATGACCATCGCATAATTACCCCAAATGCCATATTCAACCACTTGTGAGTTCGATACAATACCTTACCAGAGCACCAACGACGTCCCTGGCATGGGCGTGCGTTGACCAATTCTCATCGGGAGTGGCACCTTGAAATCGTTCAGAGGAGATTTTCAGAGGGATTCAAAGGGGGAGATCGGCATCGATTTTAGCTTTGCCTTTCAGCCGATCGTGGACATCCGGCATCATGAGATCAGTTCGTTTGAAGCCTTGATCCGCGGTCCGCACGGTGAGCCGGCCGCGTCGGTCCTTAATCAAGTGCTCAATGAGGACGTCTCCTCGTTTGATGACCTATGTCGGCGCAGGATCATCGAACTTGCGAGCCGTTTGAAGGTATCCAAAAGTATAAACATCAATATGTTTGCGACTGCCCTGTACCAGGTGGATCTGAACATCACCGGCACATTCAAGGCGTCGCTTAAGAGCGGGTTTCCCGTGGAGAAGATCATCTTCGAGGTGACCGAGTCGGAGAACCTGACCGACCGCAGTGTGCTCCTGCGGAATCTGAAGCTGCTGAGGGATTTTGGTTTCCAGACCGCCATCGACGATTTTGGCATGGGGCACTCGGGTCTAAAATTGCTGATGGAATATCAACCGAATTACATCAAGCTGGATCGCAACCTGATCTCCGGTATTCATAAGGAACGTGTGAAGCAGATCGTCTTTTCAGGGGTTCAGCACATGTGCGAAAAACTGGAGATCGATATCGTGGCAGAGGGGATCGAGAGCGAGGATGAATACCGGTGGTTGGAAAAGGCGGGCGTCTCTCTGTACCAGGGGTATTATTTTGCGCGACCGGCGTTTGAATCCCTGCCGGGCGTCATCCCGAAGTGGTTCTCTGCGGATGGTTTGGCAGGCGTATAATCCCCCGGTGTGACTCAGTTTATCGGATGCCCCATTTGGTCGTTCAAAGGATGGGTGGGGAATTTTTATCCTGGCGGCACAATGCCTGGCGACTTCCTGCGCGAGTATGCAAAGCGCCTGACGACCATCGAGGGCAACACGACGTTTTATGCCGTCCCTGCGACGAAAACGATTCGGCAATGGATCGAGGATACGCCGGCTACCTTTCGTTTTTGCCCCAAGATTCCCAAAGCCATCAGCCACGAAGGCAAATTGATGGATCGTGCCGAGCGCGCTCGCGGTTTCGTTGACGTGATGAAACCTCTCGGCTCGCGCCTCGGGCCAATGTTCCTGCAGTTGCCTCCTCGTTACTCACCTAAATTCCTCGATGACCTTTCGGCGTTTCTGTCCGCGTGGGATTCGTCAGTCCGACTCGCAGTCGAAGTCCGCCATTTGGATTGGTTCGACTCGCCGCATGACGCGGCGCTGGATCGATTGCTTGGCGAACACAATATGGCGCGCGTGACGATCGACACACGTCCGCTCAGGGATTTGGCTGGGGATGGGAGTGTGGCCGGGTCCGCGTATGAAAGTCTGCTCGAAGCGCGGGAGCGCAAACCAGATGTCCCTGTGGTGCCGAAGCGTACAGCTGACTTTGTATTCGTCCGTTACATCGGGCATCCGCAAATGGAAATTAATCGACCCTTGCTGGAGGAGTGGGGGAGTTATTTTGCATCCGCGATCAGCGCAGGTGCAGACGTGTTCGTGTTCTGCCACTCGCCCGACAATTTGATCGCGCCGTATTTGTGCAAAGAATTGCATCGCCTGGTCGCAGACAAGGTGACTATCGATCCATTGCCGTGGGACGAGGCGGGCGGAGGGTTGGAGCAAGGGAGGTTGTTCTGATGTTGAAGAAGCTCTCACTTCTCTCGGTCTTGTTGTTCGCGCTCGCGCCGTGGCATATTGCCCGCGCACAGGATTCGACTCCGACGCCTGCTGAATTGATAAATGAGGTGAACGCCTTGCGTCTCGCGCACGGATTGAACGCCCTGGCAGTACATCCCGTGCTCATGCAGATCGCGCAGGATCAGGCGAATGGGATCGCTTCGGGTAATCCCGGTCACTGGCGACCGGACAATATGACGCTCGGCCAATGGATGATGTCGCTCGGCTATCCCCTTTCGGGTGACCTTTCGCAGGACGGCTATCGTTCCGAAAATTGGACTCCGGCGCAAAGTTCAAATGAAGCAGTGCAAGCGTGGCTTGGCGATGAGCTTCACACGAACACAATGCTCTCGCCGTATCGCAGCGACATTGGGGCCGGCATCATTGCGGTGGAGAATGGTTATATTTTTGTGATCGAAACTGCTTTGCGCACCACCAGCGGGCAAATGCAATCGAACGCGGCAGCCATCCTCACCGGCATTCCTCTCACCCAGCAGGCGTTCAACGCCGGCGCGACCCTCGCCGCGGAAAATGGAACTCTACCGCAGTATTCGTTGCCGGTTAGGGTCAGCACGGCGAACCCGGGCGGCGACGTGGTTCACGAAGTCCAATACGGTCAGACGTTGTGGAGCATCGCCATCACGTATGGCACAACGATCAAAGAAATACAACGACTCAACAACTGGCACACGGATACTGTGTACGTCGGTCAGCAATTGCTGGTGATGAAAGGAGCCACGCCTCCTCCGCAGGTGACGCCTGTTTCAGCCGCCCCGACCTTTCTTACACCTCAGCCAACCGCTACAACGACTCTCGGCGCAGCCACGCCCACAATGGAGCCGGGCATTGAAATCAGGACAAAGAGTCCTCAAGAGATGACTCTCAGTGTGGCGGCCATCGCTTTTGCCGCGATTGTGTTGGGTATCGTTTTTGCGTTTTCTAGCAAGAAAGAGTAACTGAGATTATTTTTCCACCCACTTTGCGCGCCAGGCGGCCGCCTCGAACGGTTCAGGCTAAAACTCATTCTGCTTCCAGATCTTCTCATCATGGATCGTCGAAAAGGCGATTGCCCGATCTGCGTGTGTTCATCGGTGTTTGTAGATCACGTTTTCTTGGTAACCGACAGAACCGCGATCTTCGTCGAATGTGTGAAAGGGGCCGGGTCGGTGATGGGCTCGCGCGCCACATCGTATCCGACATAACTCGGAGGAACGGAAATCAATTCCTCGATCTTCAAGTACCCGTCCATACAAAGCTCTTCAAGCGTACGCATATAATCCTTCCCGCTGACGTACAACGCGTTGTTGATCGCCACCAGATACCCGCCGTCGTTGACGAGCGGACGGACCTTGTTGATCAGCCGCGCGCTTTCATGCTCCTGATCCACTTTGCCTTTTGCTGTGGACGAAAAGAAAGGGGGATCAAGAATCACGCAATCAAAAGACCGCCTGGAATGTTTGAAACGACTGACAGCGGGGAAAAAGTCTTGCGCAAGGAGATCCTTTGCGTTGATTTGAAACCCATTAAGTGCGCAAGACCGCTTTGCAAGATCGAGGAAGCGGCGATTGCGGTCCACTTGCACCACTTGAGCCGCTCCACCCGCCAACGCGGCGACCCCAAAACTGCCTGTATACGCAAATGTGTTCAATACAGATTTGCCTTTCATGTTTTCGATCAGCCATTTTCGCAACAGGCTTGTGTCGAGATAAAAACTGTCATCGCGGTTCATCGTGAGGTCGAGCGCGTACCAGACACCGTGCTCTTTGATCATTGAATCAATTGAATCGCCGAATAGAATAATCCCGCGTTTTTCCTCCTGTGTCCTCCCATTACGCGTTTTGATAATTCCAGCGCGTAGCCAGTCAAACCGTTCGAGCAGATACCCTTTGACATTGTCAACCAGCGATACCCCCGCTACCGCGTCATCCGCGTAGTTGTGGAAGGCGACTGTCGTGCCATAAAGGTCGATCACAAGGTCGGGGTTGCCTTCCGTGAATCCGTTGAAGAGGCGCAAGGCGGAATCGTGGTTGGGATCCAATTCTGATTCGCGGGCGGCAATGGCGGTTTTGACGTGGGAGTCCATGCGGCCATTATACGACCCAGCCGACCCTTCCGCGCGAGGCGATTTGTGATCCGCAGTTTTAGAATTGGACAAGAGTCACAGTTTTGAGTTGTGCTCAAATACTCCCGACCACTTAAACTTTCCTAATGTTTTTCGGGTTCAACACCGAGATCAAACGCCCGCTGCCGCGCAAGGCTTCGGTGTCCTTGTCCAACTCAACCCAGATGAAACTGCGGTGCGCTGTGTATGGGTCAATACGGACGACAACTCCATCGAGCCAGCCTTCGCTTTTCCAAAAATCGGATTTGAGGAAGACCTGAACGCGGTCGCCGATCGTGATCTCGTCAGTCATTTCGCCTTGCTAAGAAGAACATCCCGGCGCCTGCGATCGTGGCAACGAACCCATTGACCGTCCATTGCGGGTCGCCGGTCATATAACTACCGGGCAAGAGGTTGATTCCCTGGAGGAACCAGACCAAGCCAGATAGGAAAATCAGGATGCCAAAGATACGTAGCGCAGGTTTCATCGTTGTCTCCACCGGGAATTTTCCGATGATTATACTCTCGCCTTCCGTGCGCTACTCGATACTTACCGTGACAAAAGGCAGTATTTCGCGGTACAATATAGAACGTACGTTCAGACAATTCTTCTCAGATACAAACTCACATGGACTTCAAACTTCAAGCACCCTTTCAACCCATGGGCGACCAGCCCGAAGCCATTCGCGGACTTGTGGATGGCGTCCGCGCCGGTAAGAAGCATCAAGTGCTGCTAGGCGCGACCGGCACCGGTAAAACGTTCACGATTGCATCCGTGATTCAGGAAGTACAGAAACCTGCCCTGATCATGGCGCACAACAAAACGCTTGCCGCGCAGTTGTATGCCGAGTTCAAGGAATTCTTCCCGGAAAACGCGGTCTCGTATTTCGTCTCCTACTATGATTACTATCAGCCTGAAGCCTACGTCCCTCGCCACGATCTGTACATCGAAAAGGAGACGCAGATCAACGAGGAGATCGAACGATTGCGCCTCGCCGCAACGACCGCACTCATGTCGCGGCGCGATGTGATCATCGTGGCATCAGTTTCCTGTATCTATGGTTTAGGCAGCCCTGAAGAGTTCGGCAGGGGAACGGTGACCCTCAAAGTGGGGGAGGTCTACCGCCGCAATGCCTTGCTTCGTCAGTTGATCGAATCGCAATACCAGCGCAACGACATGGATCTGAAGACCGGAGCGTTCCGCGTGCGCGGCGATACGCTGGAGATCATCCCCGCCTACGAAGATAAAAAAGGATATCGCATCACTTTCTTCGGCGATGAAGTGGAACGCATTACGCAGGTCAACCCGCTCACCGGTGAGGTGTTCGATGAGCCGAATGAAGTCTCCATCTTCCCTGCCAAGCAATACCTCACCGCCGCCGACAAGCTCAAGGACGCCATTACGGATATCGAAGGGGAGCTGGAAGAGCGCTTGAAACTCTTCAAAGAGAGCGGAAAACACCTCGAAGCGCAAAGGCTCGAACAACGCGCCCGCTACGATCTCGAGATGTTGAAAGAAGTGGGTTACTGCTCCGGTGTCGAAAATTACTCGCGGCATCTCGACCGCCGTGCGCCCGGTACCCATCCGTGGACGATGATCGACTTCCTGCCGAGCGATTATTTGCTCGTTATCGATGAAAGCCACATGACCGTTCCGCAGATCCGCGGGATGTACAACGGAGACCGCGCCCGCAAGGAGACACTCGTCGAATATGGGTTCCGTTTGCCGAGCGCCATGGATAACCGCCCTTTGAAGTTCGACGAATTCGAAGAAGTGATGGGAAATACGATCTACACCTCCGCCACGCCGGGGCCATACGAAATGAATCACGCGCAGCAGGTGGTCGAGCAGATCATCCGCCCGACGGGACTCGTTGACCCCGAAGTGGAAGTGCGTCCCACCAAAGGGCAGGTGGACGATCTGGTCGGGGAGATCAAGCAACGGGTCGAACGCGGTGAGCGGGTTCTTATCACCACCTTGACGAAGCGGATGTCCGAAGATTTATCAGAATATCTGCAAGAGTTGGGGATGAAAGTCCATTACCTTCATTCGGAAGTGGAGACGCTTGAACGTGTGGGAATTCTGCGCGACCTGCGTTTGGGCGTGTTCGACGTGCTGGTGGGGATCAATCTTCTGCGCGAAGGCCTGGATCTGCCTGAAGTTTCTCTGGTGGGGATACTGGACGCGGACAAGGAAGGCTTTTTGCGCTCAGACACCGCCCTCATTCAAACGATCGGTCGCGCCGCGCGTCACGTCAACGGACGCGTGATCATGTACGCTGACCGGATGACCGATTCGATGAAACGCGCGATTGACGAAACGAATCGCCGCCGCGCCAAGCAGGTGAAATACAATACTGAACATGGCATCATTCCGATCAGTATCCACAAAGCCATCCGCGACCTAACCGAGGAATTCTCGCAGAAAGCCGTTAGCGAGATGCGCGGGGAATATAAAACAAGGCCCGCTGGCGACCTGCCTCGTAACGAGTTGAAGCAAATCATCCACGAGATGGATAAGCAAATGAAGGAGGCCGCCAAAAACCTTGAGTTCGAGCGCGCGGCCGCCTTACGCGATGAGTTATTCGACCTCAAGAGCCTGCTTGCTGAAGATGAAGGTTTGAAGCCGTGGGAGAGGATCAAGTTGCTAGTGGGAGATGAATAAAGTTCCGGTGTCAACCTGATTTAGTCAGATGAAGGTGGCGATTTCGGTTAGCGGCTTTTTCTTGATGACGGGGACTTCCGCATCATTCGCAGGGAAGCCTGTCACCAGTAAAAGGAACGGCTTCTCATCCGCTGGTCTGTTCAGAATTGCGTTCAGGAATCCCATCGGGCTGGGAGTGTGAGTCAGCGAGACCAATCCCGCGTTGTGGAGCGAGGCGATCAAAAAGCCGGTTGCGATCCCAACCGATTCGTGCACATAATAATTTTTTACCTTGCGTCCGTCCGGTAACTCGCTGTGATTCTTCCCGAAGATGGCGATCAGATATGGAGCGATGTCCAAAAACGGCTTGTGCTCGTCCGTGCCGAGAGGGGCAAGCGCGTCGAGCCATTCCTGCGGAGCGCGGCGGTGATAAAACTCACGCTCCTCTTCTTCCGCGGCCGCGCGGATCTCGTGTTTCACTTTTGGATCGCTGATAACGACAAAATGCCACGGCTGTAAATTTGCTCCGTTTGGCGCGGTGCCAGCTGTGACGAGGCACTCCTCGATGATCTCCCGTGGAACGGGTTTGTCTGAGAAGTGACGCACGGTGCGGCGTCGCTGCATGTGTGCTCGAAATTCAGCCGCGCGTTGTTTCATATCTTCGAGAGGGTATTCCGTGAAAATTAAGGGTTGGGATATCGCGGGGGACATATATCCTCCTGAAAAAATCATTCGCAGGGTTAGTTATGCATGTTCGTGGACGTGATTGATTTCAGTAATATCGCAATACAGCAACGCAGGCTCGCAACCTTCACATTCCAGTTGCAGCGTGGCATGTTGGATTTTGTATTTATGGAAGAGAATTTCATTGATTCTATTTTGAAGATCGACCCCCACGCTGATGGGTGTGTCCGCTGTTTGGATGTGGGCGGTGAGCATCCGCGTATTTTCGCTGATGCTCCACACGTGCAAGTCATGGACACCTTTCACGCCCTCCACTTTCAGCAGGTCATGAACCATCGTTTTTATGTCAATATTATCGGGCGTGCTTTCGAGCAAAATGTTGATCGTCTGGCGTAAGATTACCCACGCGTTCCAGAGGATCAATAAGCCGATAAACACACTGACCAGTGGGTCGAGCCAGTTCCACTTTGTAAAGAAGATGATAATGCCAGCGATCACCGCGCCGATGGTTGAAAGTACATCACCCATGAGGTGGACGAATGTACTTCGCAGGTTTAGGTCGCGTTCAATGCCTTTGTGGATCAGCCAGGCCGTCCACGCGTTGACGAGGAACGCGATGGTGGCGACTCCGATGAGGATGGTCGAGTCAACTTCAGGCGGGGAGAGGAAGCGTCTCCCCGCTTCGTAGAAGATCCCCATTGATATCAAAACCAGGGTGGTTGAGTTGACGAGAGCGACGAGGATCCCCACGCGATGATAACCGAAAGTCTTGCCGGCGTTCGCAGGTTGCGATGCGATTCTCAGGGCGTACCAACTCAGCCCAAGCGCGATCACGTCGGTGAGGTTGTGCGCTGCATCGGTTAGCAGGGCGAGGCTATTGGAGAAGAAACCAGCCACAGCTTCGACAATCACGAATGCCAGGGTTACAACCAGCGCGAGCGCGAGTCGTTTTCTGTTTTGGCTGGCGAGGTGCCCAAAATGCGAATGAGCGTGAGTTTCCGGCATGGACGGTTAATTATTCGGCGCGCCCGAATTGATCCAATCTACAATGATCTGAACTTGGGACGGAGTCAACTTCGGTCCTCGTTTGGGCATCTGGCCGCTGGAGACCTTTTGCACGAGAAGGCTTTCCTTTGCATTTCCGGCAATGATAACAGATCCATTTCGAGAGCCTTTCATGAGGTCTTCGTAAGTATCCATGCGCAGATCTTTGCTGACGAACTCGCCCATGTGGCAGTTTCCGCACCGATATTGGAGGATCGGCTGAATGTCCTCTGTGAAGCTGACCTGTTTTTGCTGGGCGGCATTGGTCAGACCACTTTGAAAGACAGCATAGGCAGATACAAGGAATGCCGCAATGATTGGGATGATGAGTTGTTTCTTCATTCGTTGTTCTTCAATTCTTTTTAAAATAATTTCGGCAAAAAGCGACCCGTGCGCTTCATGTATTCACGGTATTCGTCGCCGAATTTCTCTATAAGGTTGGCTTCCTCTTTCGGCGTGCGGATTGCCATTCCGATGAAAGCGAGAATGCCCAGCGCGCCGATGAACCAGTTGTCTGCCATCATGCCGAATGCGATAAACATGGATGAGCCGACTGTATACAAAGGATGCCGCACCCAGCGATACAGTCCACTGGTGACGAGTTTGTGGTCTTTGCGCGTCGCGCTGGTGGGGGTAATGCCAGAGCCGATACTGCTGAAGAGCCAGTAAATTCCAAACACGCATAGGATTCCGAGACCGACTCCAATCCAGCGGGTCCATTCGGGAAATCCGATCGTTGACCAGGACATCCACGCGGGATTGATGAGATATACAAGTGGACTCAGCCAAAGTATCAATCCGCCAAGTGTGATGATGTTCATCATCACAGAGCCGTCCACTTTACGGGAGATGGATTCGCCTGTGTCCCTATCTGCCTTGCGGCGGAAGTAACCCGAGATGCCGATGCCCGTGAAGAGGATGACAGCGGCAAGGATGCGAAAAACATTTTCCATTATTTTTTACCCTTCATTTTTTCAATTGTTTCTAAATATTTTTCATACGGTTCGGCGGTCAATCCGTTGATTCCGTGTTTGGGAAAAAACCAGCCATGGAGGATTACTTGTCCGACCGTCATCAAAGCGATCACGATCCAAAATGTGGCTCTGCCAAATAAGATGCCGATCGTGGTCGGGGTGCCAACCACAATCAATAGTTTAGTCACTCTTCGTTGCGGGATCAGGTGCTTTTCAAAATTGTTGAATACGAGAAAGTACGCAATGCTCGCGATCGTCAAGACGATGATGGCTTCCGTCCAGTGAATGGCAGGCATGGATGGGAATAAAACAGAATTCTCGGGCATTTCTAGCGTCCTTCCACCACCAAAATCCTGCTCGTGATGTTTGTTCCGAGCACGAAGGTCTTCACTCCAATCTTGACGGTCAGATTATGATCGTACGGTGAATACTCTTTCACTTCGATCCGCGCGCCGGGCACAAGCCCCAGGCTTTCGAAATGGCGAAGCAATCCGGTGTCTGCCGCTTTTACGCATTGTATCGAACCGGTCTGATTCGGTCGAAGTGCGGAGAGCGGCGTCGAGTCTTCCAGCGGCATCTTCAGGTCGGCGGTGGGAATCAACTCTCCATGGGGGTCGCGAAGCGGATGTCCCATCGCTGCAGCGATGCGCCGCTCGAAATCCTCCGAGATCACGTGTTCGAGTCGCTCCGCTTCTTCATGCACTTCAGCCCACGAATAACCGAGCGTTTGCACAAGCCACGCCTCCAGCAGACGGTGATGACGGATCACTTCGAGGGCGGCTTTCTTTCCCTCTTGGGTGAGCGTCACGCCCTGGTGTTTTTGATATTCAACCAGCGCAGGCTTCGACGATGCAAGTTTTTGCACCATGCCAGTGACAGACGGCGCGCTAACGTTGAGTTTTTTTGCAAGCGCAGTTGTGCTTGCAACTTGACCGCTATCCGTCAGCTCGTAAATATGTTTCAGGTAATCCTGAATCGAGATCGTGAGAGTTTGGTCCATTTATCCATTCCATAGGGCGATTGTCGTGCAGGTAAAGAACGCCATGTACGCGATGTTGAAGCCCGCACCTTCCGTCGCGTCGCGCACGAATTGCGGCAGGATGCGTTTGACCGCCAGCCATGCAATCGTCATCGTGAGGGGGTTGATCCAAGCCATCCAGATTGGGAATGCCGTTTTGCCCGATGCGACCAACAGAGAAAATGTTATTGACGCGATGATGATGAAAATCAACACAGGCGCGTAGGCGATGAGCAACACTTTTTTATGACGCTCGATCATTTGGACGAGCACTGCTTGGGATTCTTCACTGACCTTGTTCAGCGCCTGGATGTATTCGCCCATGTAATAAAACGTGCCATGGACGAACGCGCCGATGATGGATGCGCTCCCAAATAAGCCGACAACGGCCAGCACAACGGACGCGTCCGCGCCGCCCAAGCCTTGGTACACCTGCCAAAATCCAGCCATGACGAGCGGTGTTGCGAAGACTCCAAGCAACGCGCCCCAGATCATGCGGTTCGGTGAGAGTGTCACCATCTTTTCGGAATCGGAGAGCAGTTTGGCGAATGGCTTGAGTCTGGGAAAATCATCAATATTTACCCTGCTTGCTAGCAGAAGCACATCGCCGATCGCATAAAGCAGGGCTCCAAGGAGTGCAACGATTCCCGTTGCTCGAAGCGTGAGAAGTACCATTTCTGTATCCATCTTTGCCTTACTTGATCATTAACCCGGTTAACCAAAGCAGCATCATGCCTGTCAGCACGCCGCTGAACACGGTCATGGGCATGGCTTCGCGTTGAGTGTCTTTTTGAATGAGTTTTGCGATCTCATAAATCACCTGGAAGATCGCGCCTGCGCCGATCGCAAGGAAAAGAACAGCGAGGAATGGAGAGGGTGTGTAGCCGCCGATCCATGCGCCGAGTATGGCGGGCGCACCGCCGATCAAGCCCATCACCGCAAGCTTGCCGACCGTTGGTCTGTCGCGCAGCACGGGTGCGATGATGCCTAGTCCCTCGGTGATGTTTTGAATTATGAAGCCGACGACGAGGAATGTGCCCAGGGCAATTTCGCCAACGTTGTATGCCGCGCCGATGGCGAGCCCTTCGCCAAGGTTGTGAAACCCGATTCCGACTGCGATAATGAACGCGACCGAAAGTCTTCGTTGAGTTTCATCTACGGAGGCGCTGGCTTGCCGCTTCGAGATCGCCTCGAGCAAAAGGAAGGTTGCCACTGCGCCGATGCCGATGAGACCGATCCCTTGGAATGAAGAAGGAACTTCGGCGGCAAACTCCAACGCTTCGGCGAGTGTGTCCAAGCCGAGGAAGATGAGCAAGCCAGCCGTTGCCGCCATGAGGAAGGTCATGGTGCGGCGACCGAGAGTGCGCAATGCAGGGAACCAGAAAATACCGAGGAAGACGGGAATCACGCCCACGTATAAGCCGATCAGTGTGAAGCTCCAGAATGTTGCCGCGTCTGGTTGCGGCGTTTCAAACGCGACAGGAATATCCACGCCGAATACTATCGCGTTGGTCGTGAAGATGCTGACTCCGTATGCTTCTCCATATGACCACGGATAGGGGATGTGAATTACAGCCCGACCGAGGCGTGGAATGGTTGTGTCTGGTGAGACTGTGAATGGCATGATGGCTTCGTTCACACCAACTTGAGCGATCGTCATTTCTTCTGGCCCCGTGTTGCGCACGTTTAGTTCGATCATGCCCTGTTCAAGGTAGTACCGTTCGATATCAAGGTTTTCCACGGGCACAGGGGCGTCGAGGTCCAAGCCTCCGCCAGTGGAGAGGAAGAGCGCGATCACTCCAATGAGGAGTATGACCGGTATTAGAAGCAGGATAAAGGTCCGAAGTGTGAAGCGGGTGGGTTGAGTGGATTGCGTCATGGTGTGCCTCTATTCCGTCACTTCGAACATACCGTTCCAGCCGAGTTCTGCGAACTCCGTCACATGGGCGTGGAACATGTACATGCCGGGGTATTTATAGTTGAATTCGAGAATACCGCGTTGTGCCTGTCCCTGAATGATCGTATCGGTGAATTCGGCGGGCGTTAGGCTGGTGCCTGTGGGGTAGTATTGAAAAAAGTTGGCGTGCAGATGAAAAGAATTGATGAGGTCGAACTCCAGGATGTTCACCAAAAAGACCCGAATGCGTTCGCCGACTTTGATCTTGATGGGATGATTTTGATAATGGAACGGTATCGCGTTGACCGCGTAAAAATCGTTCGCGTCATCGAAGTCGACATCGAAGCCGCTCATCACCATCACCATTTCACGGTCTACAGGCGGACGACCGCCTTTCGGATCGACAATGAATGTGCCGTAGAGTCCCTTTGCGATGTGACGCGCAAGCGGAAAGACATGGCAGTGATACAGATGGAGCCCAAAAGGCTCCGCGTCGAATTCGTACGTGAAACTGCCCCCCGGTTCGACATATCCTCCTGGCCCGGAGCCGGGAACACCGTCCATGGCACCCGAGTGGAAACCGTGGAAATGCATCGAGTGCGGATGATTGCTCCCGTTGTTGAAATGGATCCGGATGCGATCGCCTTCGGTCGCGCGAAGGGTGGGGCCGGGAATCCGCCCGTTGTACACCCATGCGGGATACACGATGCCTGGCACGATCTCGACATCTTTGTTGTGTGCGACGATCTTGTATTCGCGCAAGGTCTGTCCGTTGGGCAGGGTGGAAACTTCGCCGTAATAGAAATCGGTCAAAATATCATCAGGGTTGAAGCCGTTCGCTTCGTGATCCACTTCTCCGACGATGTTCGGCAGCGTTCCTTCCGGGGTTCCGTGCTGCATCGCAGGCGCGGCTAGAACTTTTTGTTTGCTCGGGCTATGGTCGTGCCCAGCCCGGCCTAGGGCATTGACTCCCGCAGCGCCGAGGATGGTCAGCCCGCCCGCTTTGAGGAAGTCCCTTCGTGTAAATTTCGTGCTCATAGATTCTCCTGTTTAATTGGCTAAAATAGAATTTAGGTTTGCCTAAATTTTAGGCCAACAAGAGATCCGCGTCAAGGGTGAAAAACGCAGCGGTA
>CAZFDL010000050.1:14062-16466 GCA_964517905.1 uncultured Anaerolinea sp.
AAATTGTGCGATAATAAATCAAATTTTTCAAGAGGTGATTCATGCGCGTCTGCATTCTCTCCGATGAAAAGATCGAAGATTTCAACCCCGCTCAGTTTATGGAAGGGTATGCCTGGGAATTCGTAACCATGAAGAAACCCGTCATGGAAACGCTGCGTGCGCTCGAAGCACGCAATGAGTTCGATGTGTACATCAACTTGTGTGAGGGATATGAAAAGGATGACCTCGGCGAGCACGGATACGAAGGTATTGAAGTTATCAAGGCAATGGAAGAGTTGAATCTTCCGTTTACAGGTGCGGACTCAACATTCTTCGACCCGACCCGCGAGCAGATGCAAGCCGCGGCCGACGCGCATGAGGTGGGATTCGCTAAAGGATACCGGGTCAGCTCGACAGAGGACGTGAAGCGGCTCGTCGGTAGCCTGCGCTATCCGATCATGGTCAAGCATCCGCAGAGTTATGGCAGCACGGGGATGATCAAGGAATCGCGCTGCGAGTCCCTCGATGAGGTGCTTGCCCAAGTGGAGCGTGTGTGCAGCGAATACGGCGCGGCGCGTATGGAGGAGTTCATCGTCGGCAGGGAATTCAACGTGCTGATCGTGGATAACCCCGATGATTTCAGCCAGCCGATCGCATATCCTCCGACCGAATTGGTTTTTCCGCCCGGCGAGGAGTTTTGGCATACCGTGGTGAAATGGGATACAACGCTTCCTTTCAACTTTTCGCGTGTTGCTGACACCGATCTGATTTTGCGCCTGCAAGATATTGGCGTGCGGATGTACAAGGCCATCGGCGCGGTGAGTTACGGGCGATGCGATGTGCGGATGAACGCACAAGGGGAATTGTTCGTTCTTGAGATCAACCCGAACCCCGCGATCATGCTTCGCCCGGACGAATTCGGTCCAGCCGACTTCATGATATTGTATGACGATGGTGGTTATAAGGTTTTTTTTGACCGCTTGTTCCGCGTGGCGAAACTGCGGCAACTGATGCGCGCTTCAGCGCGTTGAGGTCGTATGCGCGTCTGCCTGCTTACGGACGAACGGAAGGACGACTTTTACCCGGCTGACCATCTCAAGAATTACGATTGGGATTTTGTGACCGTCGAGCCGCCGATCGTGGAATTTATCCGCGAATGGACGCGCCTGCACCGTTACGATGTGTATCTCAATATTTACGAAGGGCATGATGAACGAGAGAATTCCGGGCTGCGATTCGTGCAGGAGCTCGAGGAGCTAAACCTTCCGTTTACGGGGGCGGAATCGATATTCTATCGCGCCACCCGCGAGGAAATGCAGGCCGCGGCTCTGAAGCAACGGATCAACTTCGCGCGCGGGTTTCACGCTGGATCACGAGACGACTTAAAGTACGCCAACGAACTCTCGTATCCGCTGATCGTGAAGCACCCGAATAGTTATGCCAGTACGGGGTTAACGAATGATTCGCGTGTGATGAATCTCGACGAATTGAATACTCAAATTGAACGAATGACGATGGAATTCAATTCAGCCCGCGTGGAGGAATTTATCGATGGGCGTGAATTTTCGTGTCTGGTCGTTGAAAACGCGGACGATCCTGCGTCTCCGTTCGTGTATCCTCCGGCCGAAGTGCAGTTCCCCGACGGTGAAACTTTTTTGCATGAGACCGCAAAGTGGTACAGCTGGGATGTGCACGTCGTTCCATTGCAGGAAGGGAGACTTGCTGTTCGCATTCAAGATGTTGCGCGGAAGTTCTTTCTCGCAATGGATGGGAACGGGTACGCCCGCGTAGACCTGCGCGTACGACCCAGCGGTGAGATCGTGATCATTGAGATCAACCCCAATTGCGGAATCTTATACTACGGACCCGACGATCGCAGTCACGCTGACCTGCCGATCTCGTGGGACCCTGCGGGGCATGATGGATTTTTGGATCGCATTTTTCGTGCCGGTATCAACCGACAGACGTTGAGAGCTAATAAATCCCGCTGAGAGGGTCAGCGGGATTTATTTTCATTTTGCATTGATTGAAGAAATTCCAGCACACTTTTCGCGTCTTCACCGCCAGCCTGGGCGTGGACGATTAACGGGATGCCGTGCGGACCGGGCGTGTTGATCGCATCCGGATACGATGCGAGAGCAGCTTTGACTACATCGAGTTCGCCGAGCATGGCTGCAGCGAAGATGTCGAGCCGTGCGCCTTGCGCCAATAAGAACTCGGCGATGTCCCTGCGGCCCATGTGTGAGGCAGCACCAAGGGCGGTTTCAAAATCACCGCCGCCCCAGTCCCACGTCGCGTTGACGAGTGCGGGCTCCTGAGCGAACAACTCTTTCACCCGGTTCAAGTCGCCGTGTGAAACGCCGACAAATTCCTGAACAAGTTTGGCTTCCAGTGCGGGTTTTGCATCCATGCAGCTCTCCTACTT
>CAZFDL010000051.1:0-16423 GCA_964517905.1 uncultured Anaerolinea sp.
CTGGCGCGGCTTCGATCAACATTCGCGTCCCCGAGGGGACCGCGGCGCGCATCCGTACGAAGGACAGTGTGATTTCTTTGAACGTAGATACGAACCGCTTCCCCCAAACCGAATCAGGCTTCTATCAATCGCCGAATTTTGATGCAATGCCAAACCGCGCCGAGATCACCCTCGAGGCTGGGTTGGGTTCGGTCACCATTAAATAAGGAGAATCAAATGAAACGGTATGACCCGCGTTTGTGGATCGGCATCTTGATGGTGTTCGGCGGAGTGTTGATCCTTCTCGAAAACCTGAACATCATTTCGGATGTCGGCGATATTTTCTGGGGCATTGTGTGGGGGCTGGTGGGTTTGTTCTTCCTCTTCATGCTCATCCGCGATCGGGGCAACTGGTGGGCGGCATTCCCTGCGTTCACCTTGATCGGGCTTTCGGCATCCTCGTTGCTCCCCGCGCCGCTCGATGCGTATTCTGGCTTGGTGTTCTTTGCGGGAATTAGCGCCGGCTTCATCTGGGTTTATGCCACCGACACCAGCCGTTGGTGGGCGATCATCCCCGCCGGTATCATGCTCACGCTCGGCATCATCGCCGCCATGGATGAAGTGATCGGCATCGACGATGGAAGTTTCCTCTTCCTCGGGATGGGGATCACGTTCCTGCTGGTGGCCATCCTGCCCGGCGAAGGCGGCCGAAGTTGGGCGTTCATCCCCGGCGTTGTTCTGCTTGTCTTTGGCTCGTTCCTCAGCGCGGGCGCGGTCGGTTGGCTCGAATATCTCTGGCCCGCAGTGCTCATCCTCGTCGGCGCATATTTCGTGTTGAGGTTTTTCAGGAACCCGGAGTCGCAATAAAAAAAGAGCGGGATATTAACCCGCTCTACTTCATTCCCTTTTCAAGAATCAACTTCACCTGTTCCCGCGCGTCCTTCCAACGCGCTGAGACCGCGTTGGCCAGGCTGTTCAAGATGGCGCGCCCCGCTTCGGGGTTCTCTGCCGATACGCCTCGCAGTTCGTCCCCGTGAATGCGAATCGCTTTCAGATCTTCGATGGCGATCGCCGAAGATGTGTATGTCTCGCTTCCGATCACGGCCGACCAGCCGAACAACCCACCCGGTTCCACATGCGAAACCGTGATGGGAATTCCATCATAGGGCTTGAAGGATATCTGAACTTTGCCGCCGAGGACGATATATAGATATTCTGCAGGTGAGTCTTGCCGAATGATAAAGGACCCCGCCGGGTAGTTAACCGTTTCTATGAGCGCCTCCAGCAATTGCATATGTGCATCGAGCAGGCTGGCAAACACCGGCAGGCGATGAAACTCAATCTCCATTGTCGCATGGTAATCGGGTGACTGCGCCTCCTCCAGTGGCAAATATCATATTTCGTATGACATTCATCCTGAATTTTGAACTCGTTCCGGTCGGCAAGGTATACTTGCCGAAGCAATGACCAACGATTCATCCTCTCCCAATTTCCAAAAAACCCTGCCTCTCATGTTGATCGGGTTGGGATTCGTGCTCATCACGGCCTCTGCTTTTTACTTGTATGAAAACATTCCGCCGCGTTCCGACCTTTCAGTGGTCCCAGCCTCGGCAAATTACCCCGCCCCCGAATTGACTCTCACCGATCTTGAAGGTGTTTCGCGTTCGCTGGCAGAGTATCGCGGGCAGGTGGTGCTCGTCAACTTGTGGGCAACGTGGTGCGAGCCGTGCAAAGAGGAAATGCCCGCGCTACAAGCATTTCATGAAAAATATCAACAGGACGGCTTTACGATCATCGCGGTCAACGACGGAGATCCAACCGAAGATGTCGTTCAGTTTGTGAAAGACTTCGAATTGACGTTCCCCGTCTGGCTCGACCCAACCTACATCGCCACTGAGAGGGCATTCAAAACACTTGCACTTCCATCATCGTTTGTGATCGATCGAAACGGCACAGTTCGCCTGCAATGGGTGGGAGGCATCGATAGGCGCACCCTCGAAAAATACGTCACACCCATCATCAAGGAGTCTCCATGAAAGCTACGGTCCACTGGCAGAACGGAATGAAATTCGTCGGCACAGGTCCATCAGGCTTTCCGATTCAAATGGATGCAGAGTCAGCCCTGGGTGGCAATGACAGCGGAGTCCGCCCGATGGAGCTGATGGCGTTGGGCTTGATCGGTTGCCAGGCGATGGATGTCATTTCCATTTTGCAGAAGAAGCGCCAGCAGATAACGAAATTTGAGGTGCGCTTCGATGGTCCGCGCTCGCCGGAATACCCGAAGGTTTTCACCGGCGCGGTCATCACATTTGTGGTGACGGGTATTCAAGTGAGCGAAGATGCAGTGTTGCGTTCCATCGAGCTTGCCGCCACGAAGTATTGTCCTGCCAGTGCAATGCTGGAACAGGCATTCCCGATGGATTTACATTATGAAATTTATGAAGAGGATGAAATTGAAGGATCAAGATCTGTTGTTCAGGGTGTCTGGCAGAATATGACAGGGGAGTGATTATCGCGCCTCCGATTCCACGCGCGTTCGAAAATCGGAGCATTCACAAGCCACAACGGTTTGCGCACCGCGGGTGAGCGTGCCTTCGCGCGAAGTTTCGCTTCCACCAGCGACCCAGCCCTCGAGATTGAACGCCAACGGACCATTGGCGAGAATCCATTCGCCGTTGTATTTACGCGCAACGTGTACGTGAGTCCCTGTGGACGAGCCGCCTTCACAGGAGGGATATCCAATTGGATCACCGGCTTTCACTTCTTTTCCTACCGTGATGCGCGAATCGGTTGCCGTGTGCAGGTAAAACAACACCCATCCGCTTCTTTCATCACCGTCTTTATCCAGGTCAATGACCACACCATCCACATCCGCGCGGACGATGAGTCCGTCTGCCATTGCCGTGGCGTACAGATCGCGTGCCACGGTGTAACAACCGGAAATATCGGAGGCAGGTGCAAAATCGAGCGCGGAGAACGGTTCGCCGGTTCCCCAGCCGGTGTGTGGTCCGCTGGTGTATGCCCATACGTAACCGGCCCGAAACGGAAAACGAAGACCCGGCTGTTGCAGACTGCCCGGGATAACCACGTTAGCTGGATCAAGCCATGGATCGCCAAACCAAGTCGAATATGTGCGAGCCAGCCCGCCCGGTCCAATGGAGGCGAGGTATTCATCCCCGGCATACAGTCGTGAAAAATAATATTGCAGCGCGACCGATCCCGCGTTTTGCCACGGATCGGGTCGCGTCAGGGACCGGTCGGTCAATTCGAATTCGATGAGCGAGCCGCTTCGCCAGCCGTAGTAGCCGTTGTTCAGTGTGTTCGCCGCGATCACGAGTTGCAGATAGGGCGAGTCGTAAAATGTGCGGCGAAACCCGAGCAGGTATTTATCGTCCGGCGGTTTGGGTTGAGTGAGCGCACCGGTTTGAAACTCCAGCAGGGCAAGCAACAAGCGCGGACTGACGCTGTAATTCGTTGCCACGTAATCCACCATCTCGGCACCGGTACGCCGCTTGCCCCCCGCGTAGGTTCGATAGTCTTTCAGCCAGCCGGCCGAAGACGCAACGAAGGCGCTGGTGTTGAATCCGATTTGCGCCGGTCCGTTGACGAACGCGTGATCCGGGAGACTTTGATATTCGGTTCCCCACAAGGGCAGATAGTAGATCGGGATCTTCATCGGCAAGCCGATGGGCATCGTGGTCGCGTCGCGTGGGATGATGGGGTTGGCTTCGAAGATCTCCTCCACCGAGGTATTGAACCGGTTCGCCAGCGCGGGGAGCGTGTCTCCGTTTTGGGCGATATAGTCCACCAGTTCGCCGGGTTGAAACTGGGGCCTGCCGGAAGTTGGTGCAGGGATGATCGTCGGCGCGAGCGGCGTGATCATAGTATCGATGGCGGTGTTGGGCTCGCGCGGCGCGCAGGAGGAAAATATCAGAGTGGTCAGGGTGACAGTCACGAGCAACTTGACCGTCGCCTGTTTGAATCTAATCATCATCGTCTTTGCGAACAATGAGCGACTTTGCCTGACCATAGACATCGGCGGTGATTACCTGATTACCTTTTACGAGTTTGCCAAGATAAGGCTTTTCACCTTCAATTACGGTCCAGCCACTCATCACCCACGGGATGGGACCGGCGGCGGTGACCCATTCTCCGTTGTATTTCCTGGCTACGTGCGTGTGCGTACCAGTGGAGATACCGCCTTCACAGGATGGATGACCGATGCGTTCGTTTTGCCCGACCCATACACCCAAAGCAACCCGGCCTCGGTTTGCAACGTGGAGGTACAAAATATTCCAACCGGTTTGTTCGTGTCCATCGCCGTCGAGATCGAGCACAACAATTCCATTTCCCGAGCGGACGACGAGACCGGGCGCCATCGCGATGATCCATTTATCGGATACGGCGCAGCCGCTTTTGTCGGCGGCGGGAGCGAAATCCACTGCGGCAAGCGGACCGTGACTCTCCCACGCGCTGTGTGGTCCGCCAGTGAAAGCCCAGTTCGTGTTCATCTCGAACGGCAGGACCATCTCTGGCTGGCTGAGCGCGGGCGGGAAGATCGCACCGGAGGCCGCCGCCCGCGACCATGGGTCACCGAACATATTTGCATAGAAAGACGGAAACCCGCTGGTCTGATCCATGATGCGGAGCCATTCGTTCAGGCTGTGTAGCTGCGAAAAGTAATACATGATGGCAACTGTGCCGGCATTGAGAGAAGGCTCGAGGCGGTATGATGTTCCATCGGTGAACGTGAGTTCGGAGATCGTTCCTGCGCGCCAGCCGTAATAGCCGGTGGACAAATGATTGATCGCCCACGCCAATTGCAGGAACATGCCCTTGTTGCGAAAATTCTCGTACCCGAGCGGGTACGTCTCATGGAATTCGTCCACGGGGTTGCCGCGTACCCAACTCGCTTCGAAATCGAGTATGGCGAGCAACAGGCGCGGGTTGATCGAATTTTCATACGAGATGCGTTCGATCTCCGCCGCGCCGGTCATCCAGCCGGTCGAACCGAGGTATTCGCGATACGTGGCTAAATATCCACCGGCGGCTTTGACGTAGCCTGCAATGTCGAAATCCACCGCGCTGGCCGAGAACACCACTTCGCTATCCGGTATCAATTGCAGGTTTGGCGTATATTGTGCAGATCGATCAAGACGGTCTGGGATGATGAGCAATGTGCCTGTGTCGAGGTATCCACTATCCGGTAGGATCTTCGGAGAACTGATCTCGGTCGGGCTGACCCCAAACCTGCTTGCCACAGCGGGAAGCCAGTCGCCGTTTTGGCTGTAATACAGGATGGTCGCGTCGGAAAGCGTGGGGGTCAAGATCGGTGTAGGCGTTTCGCTCGCCGGTTGTGTGACGAACGCGTTCGACAATGCAGTCGGCAAATCGGTGGCGGTAGGGAGGGAAGGGATCGCGGTCGCTGTTGCGGTAAGTACTTCAAAGAGCGTTGCACCGGTAACCGGCACTTCCGTGACTGGATTTTCGCCGAACGGAGTGGGGGTTTGGTATTGTCCCCATAAGGAGGAGTTATTACCGCCGCACGAAGAAAGAATGATCGTGATGAGAACGAAAAGAATTGCTGTGCGTTTCACGACAGGGATTATACCTTTGATACTTAAATCGCCCTGAGTAGTGCTATCTTGAAATCTGATTCACCCCATCGAACACACCTTCCTCTGCCTGGAGGACTGTAGTGCCCCGCGTTAGCCAGCCGTTGTATAAGATCCCGTCGCCGCTGGAGACCCAGCCGTCGAGGTTGAAGGGAAGATTTCCATCTGCGGGAATCCACTCGCCGTTGTAGCGCCGCGCAAGATGTAGATGGGTTGCATTCGAAATTCCTCCCTCGCATGAGGGATGCCCGATGATCTCGCCGGCATACACGTACGTACCGGGCAGCACGCGGCCCCGCGCTTCGATGTGCATGTATAAGACCGTCCAACCGGTCTGTTCGTAGCCGTCGTTATCCAGATCTTGAATCACTGCGCCGTCCTCCGCGCGGACGATGAGTCCGTCTGCAACGGCGACCACCCACGCTTCGCTTTGTGAGCATCCCGTCGGTTCGCCGGGCGGCGCGAAGTCGAGAGCCGCCCATGCAGAGCCGCTGTCCCAACCGCCGTGCGGACCGCCGGTGAACGACCACGTCGCCCCGTTCGCGAAGGGGAGCTGCATCCGAGGTTGAGTCAAATTTACCGGGACGAGAGGCGAGATGTCATAATCGAAGGGATAACCGAAGAGCAGGTTATACGTTTGGAAGAATCCGAGCTGGTTCACGTCGAAATCCCACACGGCACGGTTATTGAAGAGCGAAAAAAAGTATTGCACACCCGCCGTGCCCGCGTTGATGGTCGCGTCCATCGGCACGTACGTTCCATCATTGAGCGGTAGTGTACCAAGCGCATTGACGCGCCAGGCATAATAGCCGCGATTTAGATTGTCCGCCACCCATGCGGTTTGGCGATACAAGCCTGAGTAAAAACTGTCGTAATAGCCCATCGGATAATCCACGTTCGAGGGCACGGGATTGGTGACCCACCCGCTTCGATATTCGAGGATGGCAATGAGCAGGCGCGGATTCACCGAATAATTTTGCGCGACGCGCGCGATGATCTGCGCGCCGCTCAGGTACGTGCCGTTCACATCCTGCACGTAGTTGCTCAAATAGCCGCCCTTGCTTTGCAGGAATGCATTCAGATCGAACGCGGCGCTGGCGGGTCCGTAGACCAGTTCTGAATCGGGGATGATCTTGAACGCGGGACCGGGCGTGGGGTTCGCATCAATAGGCGGGATACTCAACACTTGCCCCACCGCAAGGACCGACGATTCATTCAGACTGTTTGCCTGCATCAACGCCTCGAGCGTGATGCCGTAGGAGCGCGCGATGCTGTTCAGTGTATCTCCCGCTTCGACGATGTATCGATCCACGTACTCACGCGGCGGCGGAAGCGGATGCGGCGCATCCGGCGTAGGCGCGCCGAAGGAGGTGTTGGGGTTGCGCGTGGGAATTGTCACGGAGATGGGCGCGCGCGTGGGTGTGGGACCTGCCGGCGTGCTCGTGTCTTGAATAATTATGCCGGGCTGGATCGGCGCCGGGGTGAAAGCTTGACCCGTCACCGGCGCGAAGGGATCGTAGGTGGGGTAGGGTGTGATTGGTGATGGAGAACACGAGGCGAGGGTGAAAGCAATTAGTAAATATTGGATGCCAGTGCGAATCATGACCGGGATTGTACCAAAGTGATTCTTCAATGTAGATGTTGTTATGAAAGGCTAACCCTTTGCCTGTTGGAATACACATTGAATCTATGCCTGCGTGCATAACCGATCAATGTGATCCCATACAATTCCGCCATTTCAATTGATAGAGAACTCGGAGAGGTGCGCGAGATCAGTATCGGTGCGCCGAGTCGCGCGGCTTTTTGAAGCATCTCAGAACTGATTCGCCCGGTGCTGATCAGAATTTTTGTTTCGGGGAAGACGTTGTTCATCACGCACATCCCCGCGAGTTTATCGAGCGTGTTGTGCCTGCCAATGTCTTCGGCTGAAAAAATAATCTTTTCCCCATCGCTTAGCGCGGAGGTGTGGACTCCGCCGGTTTCGCGGTAGAGTTCCTGCGACTCGAAAAGCATCTCGACAAGTCTGCCAATGGTTTCGGGGTCAAATTTTGGTCCTTCGGGGTTGAACGAAACATCCACACGTGCCAACGTTTCGACTGCGGTCAATCCGCCGGAGCAACCCGAGGTTCTTCGCCAAGACTTGGGCTGTTCCACTTTTTGATTCAGCCACACGTCCACGTTGTCACCGTGTTCGCAGACGCGCACGTCGGCGACTTCAGTCATGCGTTCGATAATTCCTTCGTTGTACAAAAATCCTACCGCCATCGCTTCAAGGTCCACCGGCGTGCACATAAACGTCAACCACACCTCGCCATTGACGGTCAGCGAGACCGGCGTCTCGACGATGGTCTCGGCATCGTGGTGTGCCCATTTTTTAAATTCGTATCGGTCGTATTGAATTGATTTTTGAGGAATGAACATTCGTGCTCCAAATCTAGTTTTCATTGACCCGGCAATTTTTCATTGTCTTCCAGGCCGGATTGGTTTCCGACATGAACTCATTGTCCGTTTTGTAGAATCTCATTTCGATCTGCAATTCGCGGAATTGCAGTCGCTGTTCGTAAGTATACCCTTCGTATTGATACGGCAGGAAGTTATCGGGGTGGGGCGCCGAGAGCAGGATTTCTCCCTGCACGAACGGATTCGGCTCCGGCGGGGTCACGAAGTGCTTGACGTTCTCGATCACGTATCCGTTGTTCTGGCAGAGGGTCGGCGCGCCGAAGGTGTGTCTTTTCTCTGAAAATTCAAATTCCGGGAATTGTGCCTGTGCTTGTTGGGCAAACTCGCGCGGATAGGACAGCTCGAACGATGTTTTGTAATTCCAGACTGCCTGGATAACAACGATGGCGAGAACAATTCGCGCCGCGTTTCGTCCAGATCGGTACGATCGTTCAACGCTAACGATTCCACCAGCACTGAGCAGGATCAGGAATGGGATCATTTGCCGCGCTAATCTTCCATACACGACGAAGGAATGGAGAAAGACGGAAGGGATAACGAGGCAGATGTAAAGAAAGGCGATCGCCCCCGCCCAAAGGATCGGAGAATCGTGCCTGCGCTTGACCGCATGTGCGACCGCAAAGCCCGACACACCGATGAGTGCACCGAATACGAGATATTCTGTGTGCCAGAAATACTCGAATGGCAAGCTCCAGCCCTCATCGAAACTTCCCTGGCTGACGGTGGTTGAGAATGTACGGTATTCGGTAAGCAGGTTCGTGCCAACGAGGAGGGCAGAGGCATAAAGCAGAATTGCGGGGCCGGCGAATCCAATGGCGGTCCACAGGACCTTGCGAATCAACTCGTCCTTGGTGGTGTTCCGAAACACGTGGATCAACATCCCCAACGCGGCGAGGGACCAGTATCCGTTGTAAGTGATGAAGCATGCGAATCCCAACGCGCCGCAAGCGAGTGAAGTTTTGATGCGGGGTCGTTCCGCGAGGGCGGCGTAGGTACTTAAGAGACCGAACGTCATCGCCGGGTCGTAGGGCATCAGGTGGCGCGAGTAATACAAAAGCGACATGCTCGAAGCGGCAAGGATGAGCGCGATCACCGATTCTCGTTCCGTTGTTCCAATTCTTTGTGCGATTCGATAGATCAAGTAAAGGTTGAGAGTGGAAAACAAACTGAAGAACAACGCGGGGATTGCAAGACTTTCGCGCGTGAATTGTTCAGCTAGCGCAGGGATGATTCCGATGATCTTAAAGCCCAAGTGCTCGGGGGCGATGAAAAACCGTGAGACTGCATCAATAAAACCTCCTTTCACGGCAGATTCCACAAATGCGCGTGATGTTTCGTAGCGGCTCTCATCCGAAAAATAATACTGCCCGCCGCGTAGGACGAGGACCCAGCGCAGGACGAGTGAAAGGAAGAGAATCGCTGGAACGATCCACTTCCGATTCGCCCCGGGAACAATTGTGGAACCGGATTTCTGCATAGCCCGTTTAACCTTCCAACCTGCCGATCACTTTCACACACGGGCGCGTGAACACATCCTCCTCGTGAGGCGCATCGGGGAGTTCACTCGTGAGGTCTTGCCCCGCGAAGTGCAGATTTTCGTGGAGGTCGAGCCGCCATTTGGGGCAGTCGGTCACATCGTAGACGATGCCCTTGTACGCGACAAATTTCCGCATGCCGCGCTCACCGTTCTGACGGCGGAGTTCTAAGTCCGAAATGACGCGGAGGGAGATATCCATGCGCGCGATTATACCGGGGAAACCGTGCAGGAAACTTGAATTCCATCAGCAAGCCTCCCCGCTTCGCTGGTAAAATGTCCTTGCAACATCGACTGAGGAGTCATACATGGCAAATCTCATTGGACCGGATGTCAGTTTTTATCAGGACGCGGAGACCACGCCGCAGGGAATCAACTTCGTCAAGATGAAGCAGTCCGCGGGGTATGTGATCATCCGCTCCGGGCAGAATGTCTGGGTCGATTCCGATTTCCGGACGAACTGGAACAACGCCCGGGCGGCGGGGTTGCCGCGCGGTTCCTATTGGTTCTATGATAGCCGCGCCGAACCCAAGGCGCAGGCGGATCTATGGTTTTCGACGTTTGACGGTGATCTCGGTGAACTACCTCTCTTCGCAGATTTCGAAGAAGCGTATGGCGGGCCGTACGGGGGTTGGAAACACTGGAAAACATTCCTCGAGCGCATCAAATCCCGGGTCGGCAACCGTGAGATCGGAATTTACACTGCGTATTATTACTGGCTCAGAAACGCGCCCGACCCCACCACAGACGCGGCAAACCTTCAATATTTCAAGCAGTATCCGCTGTGGATCGCCAACTACGGGGTGAACTCACCGCTGGTGCCCAAACCATGGGGAACGAACGAGTGGACGTTCTGGCAATTCACGGACAGCGGCGATGGAGCGTTGTATGGCGTGGAGAGTTCGCGCATCGACCTCAATTATTTCAACGGCGACCTCGCGGCATTCAATCAGCGCTTCAAGTTGGACGGGGGGACAACTCCGCCTCCTCCTCCGCCGGGGCCGGTTTGGTACAAGGTGACCGCCACAGCTCTCAACGTGAGGTCTGGTCCCGCCACCACGTTCGGTGTGGTCGGCGTCTTGAGCCAGAATGAAGTGGTGAAAGGACTCGCCACCTCCGCCGATGGGGCATGGGCGCAGATTTTGCGCGAGTCCGATGGTCTGACCGGTTGGTCTTCCAAACAATTCCTCACGCTTACCACCGCGCCGCCTCCGCCGCCCCCACCCCCTCCACCGCCCACCAGCGACTGGTACAAGGTGAACGCGTCCGCGCTCAATGTGCGCGAAGGACCCGGCATCGAATTCCGATCGATCGGCTTGTTCTTCCGCAATGAGGTGGTGCAACGACTCGAAACCTCGCAGGACGGTAATTGGTTCAGGGTGAAACGGTCGTACGATGGCTTGACCGGCTGGTCATCGAAACAATTCCTTGACCCGACGACCGCGCCGCCTCCCGTCCCCGAAGAAACGTATGATTGGTTCCAGGTCACGGCGACCACTCTCAATGTTCGTGAAGGACCCGGCACGAATTTCAAGGCGATCGGTTTTTTGACGAAGAGCGAAACAGTGATGCAGCTGGAATCCACCACCGATGGCGGCTGGAGGCGCATCCAACGCGTGGATGGATTTACGGGCTGGGCTTCCGGTCAGTTTCTCATCAACATGGGCAAGACGCCGGCTGTTGCGATGCAGAGATTGTTCAAAGGCGTCACCTATTATCGCAAGATCAGGCTGACCCCGCGCCGGTTGGTCTCGCACGCATTGGTGCTTGACCTGAAAGGTGCTTCCTTTGAATTTCTTGTCACGCCGCCATTGCGCACCACAGAACCGTATCTTTGCACAGGAACCACGTCGAAATTCCTGGAAACGAATAAACTTCACCTTGCGATTAACGCGGATGGATTCTATTTTCACGACCCCGCCGAGTTTCCACCGGCGCAATTCTGTACGGATGGCGCCCAGCCGGTCAAGTTGATCGGGCTGGCAGCTTCGCGCGGGAAACGATATTCCACCAAGGCGCCCGGACGTCCTGTTTTGTACATCAGCCAGAAGAATGTGGTCTCCTTCGATAAGCTTACGGGCAATATTTTCAACGCGATCACCGGCGACCGCTATCTCGTGACGAAGGGCAAGGTGGTCGGCGAACTGGAGTCGTCGAGCATGGATCCGCGCACTGCCATCGGTGTGAATCAAAACGGACGATTTCTCGTGATGGTGGTAGTGGATGGACGCGAGTTCAGCGACGGTGCGACCTTCCCCGAATTGGCTGACCTGCTGATCTCATACGGAGTGTATACCGGCATGAGCCTCGATGGAGGCGGTTCATCCGCCATGATCGTCAAAGGCGCGGATGGCAAGCCGAAAGCGGTCAACAAGTTGATCAACGATAATATCCCGGGCAACGAAAGGGCAGTTGCCAATCACCTCGGCGCGTTCATACGGTAGTTTGACAGCCGCACTACCCTAGTGCATGCCGTTGCGAGGCGACACTATCCCCTCGCGGCACGACATTGTTCATTTTGCCCCGGGAGGTTGCGAGAATCTCAGCAACCATTTGCCTGTTGATCTTTCTGTCACCGTTGTTTCAGGCGTGACGACGATCGCCCATGTGTGACCGGGCTTGAGTGGAAAGGGTCTGCCTTCATCAAAGAACAGGATCGGTCGGCGGTAGCCTGCCTGAAGTTCCATTTCGCTCACAATCGTGCTCCATTGAATATCGTAGCGCATGCCGTCGCGGAACAGAATTGCGTCGCCTGTTAAATTTGACTCTAGATGAATATCCAAATTCGTTGGGGAAACAACATCGTGACGTGCAAATAAAACGATCACATTTTCGAATTGCAATTGACGACCTGTGAGTCTGTCCACTTCGGGGTGCAGGATGCCTGCTGTGTCTGAACTGGCATCATCCACGAAGCGCCAGTAACTCTGTGAGAGCGCGTCGTACTTCCAGCCTGACTGATTCAAATATGCGATGTACACGTGCATTTCATCCGCAGGCGCGCCTCCCGCGGGCGGCTCTTCATGATACACGTTGTGGCTGTAATCAATCTTCGAGTTCGGCTTTTTGCTAGCGCGCGCGAGCGCTTTCATCTCTTCGATATCGAGCATGTACCCGCCGCCTTGCACATCGTGAGTCACGAATCCGCATTTCGGCAATTCCACCAGCACTTCGGGCGAAGCAAACGCGTAGATCAAGCACGAGTCGGTAAACATGGCGGCAATGTCCGCGTAGACGAGCCGCCCCGAGCGGACGGGTCCCACTTTCGGTTCGGGAAGAGTGGATGGTGGGGGAATGTCGCTGGACGGAATCAAGCCGATGTCCAGATTCAGAAGCGAGGATGTGATCTCCACCGCGTCCGACCACCCCGAGGCTGGGTCCACGTCGGAATCGTGACTCTCGTCCCCGGCGTTTTTCTGCGCGAATTCCAACAGTGGAGGGTTTGCGACCGCGATGTGATACGTACCCGCGCTGACGTTGAATCCGAAGTAACCGTTGCTGTCGCTTGTTGTTTGTTGCAGTAGGTTCTGATTTGTGTCGTAGAGATAAATGCACACGCCGCCGACGCCGCGCTCCCACGCATCTTGCACGTTGTTTCGATTCGAATCAAGCCAGGCGCGGTTACCAAGGATCGAACCGTTTTGTGTAAAAATCTCGCGACGCGTATCACACCCGCCGGTGACAGGCATTTCGGGCGCGGGGAACTCGCCATAGAAGGTTGTGAGGAAGCGCGTCGCGCCTTCGGTGATGTAGATCTCGAACACGAGCGGCGAGAACGACAGACCTGCCTGTGGGCGTGCAGTGACAGGGAAATGCGAGATCGAAACGAGCAATGCAGGGAAATCGAGCAGTGATGCATCCGCAACCGGTAAACCCGTGAGGGGATTCACATCGATGATCGGTACGGGCGAGGGCGAGGCAGTCGGAGGAAGGAGCGTTGGTTCAGGAGTATTGGTCTCCGGTGTTGTCGTTCCGCTTGAAGTGCAACTGGCAAGCGCAAGAAAAATTATGGTTGTCAGCCAGCGAAGGTGACAGTCACTTTTAAAGTGACTGTCACCTTTATTTATCAAACTCATTCTTCACGCGATTGTACGTTGCTTCGAGTTCTTCAGGCAGCACGCGCGTTTCCCCGACCGTGGACATAAAATTCGTGTCGCCTTTCCAGCGCGGGACAATGTGGATGTGTACGTGTTCCTTCACGCCCGCACCTGCGGCTTCCCCGATGTTCGCACCGACGTTGAATCCCTGCGGGTTGTAGATGTTTTTCAGGATGGTCGTACAGCGCGTAGTCAATTCGATCATTTCGGCGCGGGTGGCGGAATCCAGTTCTTCGAGATTCGGCTTGTGTATAAAGGGAATCACCATGAGATGTCCGCTGGTGTAGGGATAGCGGTTGAGAATCACGAAGGCGTGCTTGCCGCGGAACGCGATAAGATTTTCCGCGCCATCCGCTTTGGCTAGCGCGTTGCAGAACACACAGCCTTCTTTTTTATCGTGATGTTCGATGTATTCCATACGCCACGGTGACCAGAGGTGATTCATTGGGTCGAAGGTTTAAAGTTGAAGGATTAAGGTTTCATGAATCGGTGAATTTGCTCAGGATGAACATATTCCAATTATAGGCGAAAATTACCCTCTGCCTTCAACCTTCCAACCTTCTACCTTTGACCTTCAACCCTTTTTCGATTATCCTCCCACCGATGCAACCTTCCCTATTCCCCGCACCTGTTTCGCCAACCTTCACCGTCTCGAAACTGACCTTCCTCATCCGCAAACTACTTGAGGAGAACGAGACGCTTCAGGATGTGTGGGTGCAGGGAGAGATCTCGAACCTCTCGCGTCCCACGTCCGGACATGTGTATTTCACACTAAAGGACGCGAACGCCTCGCTCAAGTCTGTAATGTGGAAGACGAGCGCAGCGCGGCTCAACCTCTCTCTGCGCGACGGCATGGAAGTGGAAGTACACGGCAAGATCGGTGTGTATGAACCGCAGGGTCAGTACCAGCTATACGCGGACCAGATCCGCCCGGTGGGGGAGGGTGCGTTGTATCAGGAGTTCATGCGGCTCAAGGCACAACTCGAAGCCGAGGGCTTGTTCGATGTCGGGCGAAAGCGTCCCATCCCTGAACTGCCGCGCAAAATTGGAATCATCACGTCCGCGACGGGCGCAGCGTTACGCGACATGCTCAACACGCTGCGAAGACGTTTACCGCTGGTTGAGGTGCTACTCGCTCCCTCACCCGTTCAGGGAACCGAAGCTCCTCCCGCGCTTGTCAAAGCCATTCATGCTCTCAATCTCCACTCTCCAGATGTGATCATCCTGGCCCGCGGCGGAGGTTCCATCGAAGACTTGTGGGCATTCAACGATGAACGCGTGGTTCGCGCGGTGGCTGATTCGAAAACACCGATTATTTCTGGCGTGGGTCACGAAACGGATTTCACCCTGTGCGACTTCGCCGCCGACCTGCGCGCGCCGACTCCCACCGCCGCGGCGGAACTTGCGACTCAAATCACAATCCAAGACTTAGCCGCGACTGTCTCCAATCTGCAATCACTAGCCACCATTCACGCACTCAATATTATTTCTGGCAAACAATCTTCCCTCAATTCACTCATTGCTGAACTCCGCTATCTTTCACCCTCACGCCTCATCCAATCCGCATCCCAGCGCGTGGACGAGTTGTCGCGCCGTTCATCCGCCGGCGCCTTCAATCGTATAATTTTGGAGAAGAAACATATCGAAGGGGCAGCGAAACGACTCGAAGCGTTGAGTCCACTGGCGGTGCTGGCGCGCGGCTACTCTGTGGTGACGCGAAAGGACGATGGCCGTGTTGTATCCCGGGTTGGGCAGGCAAGCGAGAGTATGAAGGTGCGCGTCAGCGATGGTGAGTTTGAGGTAAGAAAACAGTGAACGATTTTGCGCATTCGTAAATCGTCAATCGCGAATCGAAAATGGAGCAACCATGCCAAAAACATCATCCAAAAAATCAGAAAAGCCTGTCGAAGAATTGACCTACGAGGAGGCACTTGCCGAACTCGAAGGCATCGTCGAAACCTTGGAAGGGGAACAGAGCCAGCTCGAAGATGCCATCAAACTGTTCGAGCGCGGTCAGGCTTTGGCAACGCGTTGCACAGTGCTTCTTGAAGCCGCACAACTCAAGGTGAAACAGGTCACCGGCGACGAGGTGTCCGCGTTCGAGGAAGACTCCGAATGAATTTGGCTGATGTCTTTCAGAACAAAGCACTGATCGCGGGCCTTATCGCATGGGCGCTTGCGCAGATCATCAAACTTCCCCTCGACTTTTTCCGCACGGGTAAATGGAACTGGTCGCTGATGCTGACCACAGGCGGGATGCCGAGCTCGCATTCCGCTTTGATGACCGCCACGACCTTGGCGATCGGTTTGTATCACGGCTTTGCGAATCCCCTTTTTGCGTTGGGGTTTGCCATCACCATGATCGTCACCTACGATGCGGCAGGTGTGCGTCAGCAGGCTGGTATCCATGCGCGCCGCATCAACGTGTTGTTCGACGAGTTGCTCCACGGACACATCTTCAACGAAAAAGACCTGCGCGAAGTCCTGGGTCACACACCACTCGAAGTCGTCGGAGGAATTTTGCTTGGGATTATCGTGGCGGCAAGCCAGTGGCTGGTGTGGAAATAGGTGTCATTGCGAGGGTGACACCCGATGCAATCGCCTCATCACAGAATCGAAGACTGTTTTTATCTCGGGGACTTTGAAAATCACTACACCCAGCAAATAGAGTACTCCACCAAAAGCGACCCCTCCCAGCGCGACGAGCCATCGCGTCCATCCGACGGTCAATTGAATCC
>CAZFDL010000052.1:0-16306 GCA_964517905.1 uncultured Anaerolinea sp.
GCCGCCACGGTTCAACTCGGACATTTCTACGGGTTCGCCGTCAACGTATATGGATTCTCCACCAACGCCCACACCCTCGACGCGCAGAACGCCTTCGAGCGCGGACTCAACGCCTCGCTCCCCGCCCTCGCCGGCGCGGACGAACTCTCGGGCATCGGCGAAATGGAGGCAGGCGTGATGGGTTCATTCGCGCAAATGGTCTTAGACAACGAACTGGCAAAGAGCGTTCTTCGTCAACGGCAAGGATTATCGGCGGACGTGGAACATCTTGCGATAGAGATCATCAGCAATGTGATGGACACAAATCGAAATTATCTCGCCAGCAAACACACGCTCAAACACCTCCGTGCAGGAGAAATGGCATTGACGAAACTCGCCGAACGAAATTCGTGGGATACTTGGGAGGAAAAAATGGGACGCAAACAAATGGCGGATTACGCCATCGACGAAGCCGAGCGGATTCTACGCGAACACGTTGTCCCGCCGTTGGAGCCGGGACAGGAAGCCGAGCTGGATCGCATCCTTGCGGCGGCGGAAAAAGAGACGGTGAAGGTAAAGAAAAAGTAGAAAAATAATCTGGTGGTCGAGTAGCCCGAGCGTTTGTTGCGAGGGCGTATCGAGACCGCCTGGTACGCAAAATAAATTTCATTGCGAGAATTATTCTTGAAAACTGGTGGATTCGATACGGGGCGGGAAAACCCCGCCCCTACTCGAACACCAAACTTGGAGGAGCAATGCTCAAACAATCACATGCAATTTCCGAAGAACTGATCGATTGGCGAAGAGACTTCCACATGCACCCCGAAATCGGGTTCGAACTGCACCGCACGTCGAAGATCGTCGCGGACGAGTTGGAGAAGTTGGGGTACAGGGTCAAACGCAATGTCGGTAAGACCGGCGTGGTCGCCGAGATCGGTGAAGGCGGCCGGATGGTCGCCATCCGCGCGGACATGGACGCGCTTCCCATCTTTGAATTGAATAATGTGGAATACAAATCGCAAAACGACGGCGCGATGCACGCCTGCGGGCACGACTCGCATACAGCCATGGCGCTCGGTGCGGCATTGTTGTTATCGAAGGAAAAATTGCCCGGGCGCGTGCGCTTCTTGTTTCAACCCTGCGAAGAGACCGTGGACGAGGAAGGCAAGAGCGGCGCACAGCGCATGGCGGAAGAAGGCGCGATGGAGGGCGTGGATTATGTCATTGCACAACACGTGGACCCGACCAAGCCCGTTGGCACGATCGGTATCAACGCGGGACCCAGTTCAGGCGGGGTCGATTCGTGGCACGCGGTCATCCAAGGCAAAGGCGGGCATGGCGCGCATCCCGATAAAACGATTGACCCGTTCTATCTGATGGCGCATGTCATCATCGCCTTGAACGCCATCATCTCGAGGCGGATCAATCCGTTCGAACCTGCCGTTGTGAGCATCGGTTCGATCAGCGGCGGATTCACGGAAAATGTGATCCCTGAATCGGTGAAGATCACCGGCACATTGCGCTACACCAACGAGGAAGTGCATCGACAGATCCACGCGGAGATCGAGCGCGCGTTCGATATCGTCAAAGCGCTGGGCGGTGATTACGAGATCCGCTACGATTTCGGCGGACCGCCGATGATCAATGACGAGTATGTTTCGGAGATCATCGAGAAGACCGGCAAGGATCTGCTCGGTGTGGAAAATGTCGCTGAAATACAGAAAACCCTCGGCGCGGAAGACTTCGGCGAGTTCATGAAGCATGCCCCCGGCGCGATGTTCACGCTCGGAACGCAGAAGGCCGGGCACGAAGGCTACCTGCTCCATCATCCCAAATTCGATTTAGACGAACGCGCGTTGCCCATCGGAACAGCGATGCTGGCCGAGACGGCGAAGAGGTTCCTGCTCCAATCCTGACCGAGCCTTCAAAGCAAACAACACGCGGCGTGGTGGTCGCGTGTTGTTTTTAATCGACCACAGAACGTGAATTCTGATATAAAATACGGGCGGGCACTACATCAGGGAGAGAATGTCTACTTACCTCAACTTATCACTCTGTTGTACGTCGTACATTCTATTGTCTGTTGTGCTATCACTATTCGCAGCTTATGCGTATATCGTCAATCTGAAACGGCCTGCGGACGATTCTCAGAAAAAGAAATATCACTTCAGCGGCATTTTTGTGCTCCCACTCTTTTGGCCCCTCCTGCTGGTCGGCTGGGTTATGGTTTTCTTTTTAAAGGCGCTTCATTTCGGACTGTTTCTCGTTTTATTCACCCTCGCAATGGTTTTCATCCGCAAACCGTTTTGGCTCGTGTGGCTGGAAAAGCTCGCGGCAAAAATCGGCGGGATGCTGTTGGATGTTAATTCAGCCTTGATCGAAGCGACATTTGGCCGTTCCCCATCCGCATACTGACAGCTGAGGAGCCTAGTGCCGCTCCGCGGTTTGCACCCGGTACGGAATCATCATCAAAAACCCAATGGCAATGACAACCTGCCCGATCAACACGCCGGTAGATTGCCAGGGACCAAAATGAGGCACGAGAGGCAGCGGTTGGGTGCCCAAGCCGAAAATGTCCGCCATGCCGGTGAATACGGCGATCACGAAGCCCGTGCTGACCAGACGGGAACCGATGTCTGCGAGGATACTGCGCTGCCCCCTGCCCCACAACGCCAGTAGTCCTACATAACCGCCCGCGCAGATCATCGCGAGACCGATGAGGAAGACCGAGATTTGAATGAAGCCGACCACCGGGCTTCTGTCCACGCCGAACCAGTTTGGTTTTGCACCGAGGACGAAGATAAACAACCCGATGACTACGATGATGAGGCTGAATCGAATCCGCAAGTAGGAGATGCGAAAGCCGGGCTCTGTGTTCATCATGCAGGTAAACTCCTCCGGAGAAATCGCAGCCAGTTGCCGCCCAGAACATTTGCCGCGTCAGATTCAGAATAGCCGCGCTCTGTTAATTTGGAGGCGATAAGCTGTAGATCGGCGATAGAATCAAGGCCCATCGGTATGGATTGCAAACCAAAACCTCCGTCGAAATCGGTGCCGATGCCCGCATGAAGCGAATTGCCGGCGATCTGGCATACATGGTCAATGTGCGCGATGTATGCATCCAGCGAGACTTCTTCACGGCGACTGCCCGTTTTGCGCGACCAGCCCACTTTGAGAAAATTATTGTAAGGCACCAACCCGATCACACCGCCTCGTTCGATCAACAGTTCGATGACTCGATCCGGCGCATGGCGGTTGGTTTCAGCGCCTTTCATCAATGCGGCGCAATTCGTGTGACTCGCCATCACGGCTCCTTCGTACCGGTCGAGTGATTCCAGCGCGGCGGCTTCGTCCATGTGGCTGATGTCGAGGATGAATTTTAGATCCGCCATCGCGGCGAGCATATTCCGCCCCTCATCGGTGAGCGGACCGGGTTCGCTCGTTCCACCGCAGTAACGCGTGCCCATCCACGCGAGACCGATCATGCGCAAGCCCATCTCCCACCATTCGGGCAGTTCCTTCACAGAGCGAATCCCTTCCGCGCCTTCCATCAACATCACCATTCCGACCGGATGGCCTTCGCCCTCCCGCGCGGGCTGGGACCAATGCTGAACGATCGATTCCAGGTCTCCTGTCGAAGTAATGAGGCGAAACTTGTCCGGGTGCGAATCGGTCCACTTGCGATACTCAGTCCACTGGTCACGATAGAGTCGGCGGGCGGTATCGAAGTCTGGATACCACAAGGTGTCCCACAATTCTTTCTTGCGGGCGGGGGAGGCGAACAACGTCGAAAAAACGATCCCGACCTTGCCGCGCTGGTATTCGTCCCAGCTGAGGAGCGAATCACCGTTGCGTTCAGGTATGAGGGTGTTCGCTTCGAGGCGGCGCGTTTCAGCCAGCGGACGCGTGTAATCGCGTTTGAAGGTAAGCATGTTCCAGGCAATATCCTGGTGTGAGTCGATGATCAAATGCATGGCATGAAAAAACGTCCCGCTGTGGCGGGACGTTTGCTATTTCCCTTCGGCGTCATCCGCCGGTGGTTCGAACGGCGGTTCGCCTGAAGATTCATCGTCCTCCGCGTTGAATTCCGCGGCGAGAAGTTTGAAATCCTTATCGGCGAACGCGGCCGAATCAACCTTGCGCAGGCTCAGCCCAATGCGATGTTGGTCGGGGTCGATGCGAATCACGCGCAGGCTTTTGACATCGCCTTCCTTGAGAATTTCCTTCGGATGTTCGACGCGGTGATCAGCCAGTTCGGAAATGTGGATCAAACCTTCCACATCGTCGTCAAGGCGGGCGAACGCGCCGAATTTGGTCAGGCGCGTGATCTTGCCTTCCACGAGTTGACCGACGCTGTATTTTTCGATACGCGAACGCCAGGGGTCATCCTGCAGTGCGCGGACGGACAGCCCGATCCGCTTCTTTTCACGGTCAACGTTGATGACCTTTACTTTTACTTCCTGCCCAACTTCGAGCACTTCGCGCGGGTGTTCGATGTGGTCCCATGAAAGTTCCGAAAGGTGCACGAGCCCGTCCGCACCGTTGATGTTGATGAACGCGCCGAAATTGGCAAGGCTGGTGACGCGCCCGGTGTAGACCTGGCCCTCTTCCAGCTCGTCGATCACGCGCTCCTTCACGGATTGTCGGGATTCAGTGGTCGCGGCGCGCTCCGACAGGATAAGTCGGCGACGTTCGCGGTCCACTTCGATGACCCGAACAGAGATCGGCTGCCCGACCATTTTCTGATATTTTTGTTCCGGCGTTTCGCCCGCGATCTGACTGCGGCGGCCAGCGCCGATCTGCGACGAGGGTACGAATCCGCGCAAGCCTTCAACTGCGACGATCAGTCCGCCTTTGTTGAAGCCAACGATCTTGCTTTCGATCACCGCGGCATCCGTGACAAGTTTTTCCACATCATCCCATGAGATCTGTTCCTGCGCGCGTTTCATGGAAAGAACGACGTTGCCGTTGGCGTCTTCGGGATTGATAACAAACACATGCACTTCCTGTCCCACCTTTAACGCCTCGACCTCCTCGGCAGTCAATTGATCCAACTCACGACCAGAAACCACACCCTCCGATTTAGCGCCGATGCTGATGAGGATCTGGCTGGGGCTGACGCTCGCGATCATGCCCTTGCGAATCTCGCCAGCCTGAGGCAGGTCAACGTTCAGTTCCTGCTCTTTCAGCAAAGACTCCATGGTTTGGTTGTTTGTATCCTTCGATTCTCCCTGCGAATTACGTTCACTCCCTTGGGAAGGCAGGGCCTGGTTCTGATCAGTCACTTGATGCTCCGGTTGGATAAAATGTAAGCGGGATTATACAGGTGAATGGACAACTTGACAACCCGACGGAATAACACCTCCTCCCAATCACGTGACACAGGTTATAATCCCGCTTCGGAGTCTTATTAATGCCACCTATTTTCCCCTTCACAGCCATTGTAGGACAGGAGCGCATGCGACGCGCCCTCATCTTGAATGCCGTAGACACGCGAATTGGCGGTGTGCTGATTCGCGGCGAACGCGGCACAGCCAAATCCACCGCGGCGCGGTCGCTCGCCGCTTTACTTCCCAAAGTGAAAGTGATCGACGATTGCCGCTTCGGATGCGACCCCGATAGACCGAACAATTGGTGCACCGAGTGCAAAGAGCGCTTCGCCGGTAACAAATCTGTCCCTTCGCACACGCGCACCACGCCATTCGTCAACCTGCCGGTATCTGCAACGGAAGACCGCGTCGTCGGCACGCTCGATATCGAGCAGGCCATCCAAAAAGGCGAACGTCACTTCGAGCCGGGCGTGCTCGCGGGAGCCAACCGCGGCTTGCTCTACATCGACGAAGTCAACCTGCTGGACGACCACGTGGTCGATGTCCTGCTGGACTCTGCCGCGATGGGCACCAACATGGTCGAACGCGAAGGGATCTCGTTCTCACACCCCGCCCGCTTCATTCTCGTCGGGACGATGAATCCCGAGGAAGGGGAGCTTCGTCCGCAACTTTTAGATCGATTCGCCCTCTCCGTCGACATCGTCGGCATCCGCGAGGCGCGCGAACGCGTGATGATCATGGAACGCAACCTCGCCTTCGAGCAGGATGCAGAATCGTTCCGCCACCAGTGGATGCCAAAAGAGGAAGAACTCTCAAAGCAGATCGCCAAGGCACGCGAACTCGTCGGAGAGGTGAAGCACACCAGCCGCGACCTGCTGTCCATTGCGGCATTGACCGCCTCGCTCAACGTGGACGGTCACCGCGCGGACCTGGTCATCTTGAAATCCGCGCGCGCACAAGCCGCGTTCGAAGGTCGGACGAAGATCAACGATCACGATATCGCGCTTGCCGCCGAACTGGCGCTCCCCCACCGCATCAAACGGACCCCCTTCCAACAGGCAGAAATGACGACCGAACAGTTGCAGGAACGGATCGAACAATTGGCAGGTCAATCGATGCCCGAGGATTCCGAAGCGGACGAGTCTGAGTCGCAACAAAAGCAATCCGAGGAAAAAAAAACTTAAAGCTCGAAGATGAGCGCGAGGAGGGTCCGCAGGAGGGCAAGCCCGAGCCGATGCCGCAGGATGTGTTCGCGAACACTTCCGCGAATTGGTGGGAAGGCGGGCAGAAGGTAAAGCCCGGCGATAAGTTTCAGCCGCGCAAGTTGAACACGCCTCTCGATAAACTCACGCGCAAACAGGCAGGCAGACGTTCGCTGACCAAGACCGAACGCAAGCACGGACGTTATATCAAGGCGCGACCTGCCGGTGAAAAGAAAGATGACATCGCCTTCGATGCCACCTTCCGCGCCGCGGCTCCCTTCCAAAAGAAGCGGGTGGAGAAAAGAAAAAAACTTGCATTCGCCATAGAAAAAAGCGACCTGCAGCGTAAGGTACGCGTGAAGCGCGTTGCGAATCTGGTCTTGTTTTTGGTGGACGCCTCGTGGTCCATGGCGGTCGCCGAGCGCATGAACGCGACGAAAGGCGCGATCCTATCCCTGCTCACGGACGCGTACCAGCGCCGTGATCGGGTCGGGTTGATCGTCTTTCAAAAAGACCGCGCTACGCTCGTCCTCTCCCCCACAAACTCAATTCAACTCGCTCAACGCGCGCTGATGGACATTCCTGTAGGAGGAAAGACTCCGCTTTCGGCGGGCTTGTTCCTCGCCGCGGACGTGTTGCGGCAGGAGAAACTCCATCATCCCGATGTGGAACCACTACTGATTGTTCTGACCGATGGCGCCGGGAATGTTTCCATCGGCGCGTTGCCCCCGCAGGAAGAATCCTACAAGTTCGCTGAACTCATCGCCAACGAGAAGATCAAGTGCGTGGTCATCAACATGGAACACGCCGCCTTCGATCAGGGGCTCGCGCAACAACTGGCGAACCACTTGAAAGCGCCGTGCTACGCGCTAAGCGAATTGAAAGCGGAGAATCTGTATCACGCCGTGAAGGATGAGATGGCGAAGCCGATGAAAAAGTAGGGCTGAAATAGAACTCCGAGATCTGCTTCGCAAAAATCTCGGAGTTCTGGTTTTGGTGCCTATTCTCTGCATGTTGTTTATCGCACACAATGATTCCTACTCATTGTTAACCGTTACCAGGTCAGAAGTGCCGATCAAGCGATCCGCGTCACCTGCGTAGATCTCGAGATAATATTCACCCGGCGGCATGGTCTCTCCATTGTTAGGCAGGTATGTAGAAATATATCCTTCGGTTTCCTTTTCCCAAACAAAGGGGTAATCGAGGAACACCGAACCATCCAAATACCATACTTCGCGGACCTGTTCGCCGCTGGTCATACCCGAATATTCGAATCCCACAGCAATGCAAAAGGCTGAACTTGAATACGAGTTCACAAGCTCATCGTCGATCCATTCGCAGGTATCCGCCTTGCTTTTCGATGTATCCAACCAGACAAAACCGGATGCCGCTTCGTTTCCGGACCCGGCCGCTGTCACTTGACCCGCTTGTGCGTACGGGCTGACATATTCTTTTCCCAACCGGGCGGACTCTATCAAGGGCTTGGCGAAATTAATAGGGCGAAGGAAGTTGATGGCATTCCCGTTCGGGACGCAGGTATCAAATTCGCCATCTCCATCCGTATCCGTCTGATCGCAATCCCCAAGACCCGAAGTAGGAACACCAACGATCTCGCCATTGTCGTTGGCGGCCAGCCCGCCCGAGTTGCCATGCGCGATGTTGGCGTCGGTTTTGATCCATGCACGCTCGCCCGGCGGCTCATCGGTGATGAAGCCTGCCACGCTCCCATCCGTATACGTAATCGTATCGAAGCCAACTCCGGGAAAACCATAAATGTTCAAGCGATCCCCGATGCGTACCTCGTCGGAATTGCCTAGAGGCACAAAGGGCAGGTTCAAGTCGGAGGGGTTTATAAAGCTGCCGTCTAACGTGGAATCGATCTGTAAAACTGCCAGGTCAAGCGCACCGTCCACGGCCACAACCCTGGCAACATATGAAAGCACCGGAGGTCGATCTTCCGTTTGCATGACGGCAATCGTCAAGCGGTCGGGTTCGCCGGGATCGCCCCGCGATGCCGGGCTGGCAACATGCGCATTGGTCAGGATCAAGCCATTTGCACTGACGATCGTGCCAGAACCGGAGCCAATAGCGACGAACGAATCACCTTCCTGAATTTCCTTCATAACCCGTACGGTCGACATCAACAGGTGAGTGTGATCGAGAGCACCGCCAGACGAGGGAGTGGGAAGCGTGCTGTCTCTATTGCTTGGCAAATTACAGGATAAAGCTGTCAGTATCAGAATACAAATGGCGCTCCAAACTCTTTTCATGGACGTTGTCTCCATTCTCCACTCCATCCAGCATTTGGGTGAAATTAATATCGCTGTTCAGGTTTCACGGTTCGACATATGCAATCATGTCATGGGCTCATCGCAGGCAATCTGTGCCTTTATTGTTCATACGTTGATCAGATTATAACGGCAGAAAAATTTCCGCCTTTCCCAAACCAATATTTGAATTTACAGAACAAGCCTATTTTCCCTTCAATAACTCATCCACCAGCGACTCGGGCACCTGCACGGCGACCAACTCCCCACGAACAGTAACGATGCCGTTGGCGAGTATCCACTCCTCGATGACAACTTTGCGCCCGCTGTGATGTTTGACCTTACCGCGCACTTCGAGTTCGATGCCGAGCGCCGTGGGCTTGTGATAATCAACATGAAGCGACGCCGTCAAGAAGCGCGTGTTGGGTTCAGAAGTGGGGTCCGCTGCTTTCGCGGTGCGGTATGCTAACCCGGCGGCTGTCCCTGTGCCGTGGCAGTCAATGAGCGAGGCAAGCAATCCGCCGTAGACGTAGCCGGGGATCGCGATGTGATACGGCTTCGGCATGAAGTGACAGACCGATTCATCGCCGTCCCAATAACTCTTGATGTGATGTCCGTGCTCGTTGAGCGTGCCGCATCCGTAACAGTGGGCGTACGATTCGGGGTAATACTCCTGGAAGGATTTATCGGTCATCTTTTTTCCTTATTCTCCTTTCGACTGCCGTCTACAATTTTGCTTCGCTTCGCTCGGGGCGGAAAAAAACTATGGGGTTCCAGTAACAGCCGTCCCGGTGGAAAGAGGCGCAGCCGGGGTTTGAGTCACAGCCGGGGATGGGGATATCGTCGGCGATACCGTTGGGACGCGTGTCGGCGCATCGCCCTGCAGGATGAATTGACCGACCACTTTCCACTCAAGCCCGACGAAGATCTGAACTTCATAGTTGCCGGGCAACCATTCTTCAGGCGGCGCTTCCCACTCGGTAAAGCCATAACCGCCGGTCTCGCCATCCCACGGGATCGTTTCGTAATGAACCAGTTCTCCATCGCGATACCAAAGCGCCGTCCACTGCGAGCCGGGCACCATCTCGGCATAGGTGAACACGCCGCAGATGTAGCGGGTCGGATTTTGAAAAACAGCTGCGGCTTCGAAATTGAGAAAGCTCGAGCAGTTCCGTGTGAATTGAAGCTGACTAAATGCGGCATTCGGATTCGGCGTGACCACGCTTTCAAACAACGCCTCGATCGCCAGTGGGATGAAAGGCGTCCGGGTGAACGGCGGCGTGTTGGTGATCGCTGGCGTAAACGTGATGGTGGGCGTTGGGGTGATCGTGGGAGACAAGGTGATGGTCGGGATGGTCGTGAGTGTTGGAGTCAGTGTCGCAGTGGGCGACGGGGGAAAATATCGGTATGCGATCGGCTCACCAAAGATGGACAACCAGATCGAGAACGACAACAGCAGCAGCGCAACGGACATGGTGAACCACCCGGCTCGTACGCGTTGACGCTTGATCCGGTAGAAGGTGAGCTTTCTCGCCGCTTGAAGCGCCCGCACGCCGGAACGAAGGATCCACAATCCGCCGATGATAGACAATAGAACGGCGGCGATGATGCCTGCACGAATATCCATACGAAAGATTATAGCAGGGGGAGGAAAAAAGGACGAAGGATGTATTCAGAAGGATGAGGCAAGTAGACACGTAAACATGCGTACTGGTTTACGTGTTTCCTGACGTACTTTACGGCGTCGGCGTGATGGTCAATATATTGCGCACGATGCGCGGCTCGACCCACAAGGCACGGTCGCGAGAGGCATCACCCAGCGAGAGGATCGTGAACACAAATCGAACGTTCTGCCCGGCGAGCGGACTCAGATCGAGATCAACATCGAAATATTTACCGTCGTATTGTTCGCCGAACGCCCAGAAGTCCCGCACGATCCCGTCCGAGAGTTGGTAGTCGATTCGGAACAACACTCCGCAGGTGGTGGCACCCGCCTCACAACTGACGGTGGCTTGCAGCCGGTCTCCGTTTTGCACCGTGAAGGAGGGATACACACCTCGAATATACCCATTGAAAATATTTTGGGGCATGGTCAACAGACTCGGTCGCGGAAGAGTTGTGCCGTCTTCAAGGCGTGAAGTTGTCTGCTTCAAGACAAAGCCGTTACGGTCATTGTTCACGCCGGGGCAGTCGCGCGTCCCGGCATCGTTGAACCATTGGGCAGAGCAGGTATTGGCGACAAAATCGTATACCAGACCGCTCACCGAGGGTGTTCGCACGCGTATCGAAACCCAGAAGGGCTGGTTGGCGCCCGACGAGGTTCCGAACAGTTCGCCGCGTTCGTTCCGAATCATCCAATTTCCGCGGTAGTCGCCGACGATTATCGGCGCTGTGAAGTTCATGGGGATGTCCACGGTCTGACCGGGCGCTACGCTGGTTGGGAAAGGCAACAGATTCTGCCCGCCCATTTGCATCCCGCTGATGAATACGATCCGATAATTCGATGTCCACGTGCAGGTTCCGCTGTTCCTCAACCGCCAGACCTTCGTAAAGGTCGAACCCGGTGCGAACGTTGAATTATCCGGCACGGTGACATCCCGGACAAAGGTGATACGGTCACAACCTCGGTTGGGGGTTGGCGTGCGTGTTTGGAACGGCGTCCGCGTGGGAGTCTGCGTTCCGGTCGGGGTGACGGTCGGTGTGCGCGATGGCGTCCGCGAGGGCGTGATGCTCGGAGTAAATGTGCGCGTCACTGTGAGGGTCGGTGTGAGTGTCTTCGTTGAAGTGGGAGTGATCGTGGCGGTGCGCGTGGGCGTTCGCGTTGAAGTCCTTGACGGTGTAAACGTAGCGGTGGGCGTACGTGATGGCGTGATGGTCACTGTATTCGTTGGCGAAGGCGTGATCGTTCGGGAAGATGTAGACGTGGCGGTCGCGGTGGTGCTCGCGGTTTGAGTCGGTGTTTTGCTCGGCGTCGCGGTCGCGGTCCAAGTCGGCGAAGCGGTAACCGTTACGGTCGGCGTGTTCGTCGCTGTAGGCGCTGCAGTACGAGTTGCTGTCGGTGTGGATGAGGGCGTGATCGTACGTGTGGGCAAGGGAGTCCGCGTATTCGTTGGCAGGGGCGTGGCCGAGGCAATCGGCGTCCGGGTGGGCGTGTAAGTCGGAGTCAAAGTAAAGGTTGCCGTGTGCGAAGGTGTCAACGTGAACGTTGGCGTGAACGTTTTCGTGGATGTGGCGGTCGCGGTGACAGTGAATGTTGATGTCAGCGTAGGCCGCGGAGTAAGGGTCGATGTCGGCGTGGAGGTGGTCAATGGTGTTCGGGTCGGCGTGCGTGAAGTCGTCGAGGTCGGTGTTAAAGTCGTAGTCGCGCTTGGGGTAAACGTCAATGTAGGTGTGCGAGTGGAGGTCGGACGCGGAGTGTTCGACGCGGTCGGCGTGAGAGTTTTGGTGGAGGTTGAAGTAGGTGTACGGGACGGGGTCGTTGAGGCTGTGACCGAAGCCGTCGGCGTCGAAGAGGGAGTCGCTGTCGGCGTGCGCGACGGGGTGAAGGATGGAGTCGAGGTGAGTGTGGCAGTTGCACTGGGCGTCCGACTCGGAACTTGAGTCAAAGTGGGGGTCAGGGTTATCGTTGGCGTCAGCGATGGGGTCGCGCTGGGTGTGTAGGTTGGGTCGAGACAAACTGGCGTCGAATCGCCGCGTGCAAGAGGCTCGCGTGTGTTTCCGTGCTCATCGTAGATCTTGACGAACTGCACTTCTGGAAATTGTTTGAGATTTGCCCTGAGAGGGATCGAGATGTTGTACAGCGTGCCGTTCGATTGACACGCGCCTGCGAGATACACATGAGCAACGCCGTCGGCGTATTCGACGCGACTGTAGCCGGTAAAGCCGTTCAGCACGAGCGCAAGTCCCTGATTGCGTTCCACATCGCCGGGACCTTTAAAGTACTCATCGAGCACGGCGCCGATTAGATTGAGCGATGACGGGACGAAGCGCGTGACCGGCACTTCATACGGGATCTGTCCCGCAATGAGGCGGTTGTTATCGGTGAAGTACACGTTGACCTGCACGAACAATGGCGTTCGAGTTGCCGTTGGAGTTCGGGTGAGTGTCGGCGTGGGCGTGCGCGATGCCGTGTGTGTCGGGGTCGCTGTCTGCGAGGCAGTAGATGTCGGCGTGGGTGACGGTGTAGCGGTGAACGTGGACGAGGGTGTGAACGACGCGGTGGCAGTCCGCGTTGGCGTGCTGGAGGCAGTGATCGTCGGGCGCGGCGTGGGCGAAGGCGTCAGCGTGAACGTGGGAACGGCGGTTCGCGTCGCTGTGGAGGATGGCGTCGCGCTGGGAGCGAATGTCGGCGTCCGTGTGAGCGTGTTCGTTGGGCTGGGAAGCGGCGTGACCGTAAATGTTTGCGTCGCTGTCGGTCGCGGCGTTCGGGTTGGAGATGAGGTTGGAGTGGCGCTCGATGAACGTGTCGGCGTCGGTGTGAAACTCGCGGTGGGAGTCAGCGTATGCGTCGGCGTCGAAGTATTTGTTGAGGTCGGTTGAGGCGTGCTCGAGGGAGTCATCGTCAACGTCGGGCGCGGTGTGCGCGTGAAGGTTGGCGATGGCGTAACACTTGGAGTGAAGGTCAAGGTCGGGGTGAAGGTTTGCGTCGCAGTGAAGGTCACGGTTGGCGTAAAAGTATGCGTAGGCGTGGCTGTGATCGTTGGTGTGGATGTGACGGTGTTCGTCGGTTGACGCGTGGCGGTTGGACGCGGCGTGTTGCTCGGCTTAACCGTCGAAGTTGGGATGGGAGTCCGAGTAGGGGTAAAGGTCATCGTGACCGTCGGCGTGAGGGTGGTCGTCGGCGTCCGGCTCGCGGTCGGCGTGAAACTGGTTGTGGCACTCGGTAAGGGCGTGCGCGTTAACGTTGCAGTGGCAGTGGGCTGCGGCGTCCGAGTCGGAGTGCGCGATGGGGTAATCGAGGCGGTGTGAGTCACACTTGCAGTGAACGTGACCGTGGGCGTCCGACTCGATGTCGGCGTCTGTGTGTTCGTAGAAGTGGGCAGCGGAGTAGTTGTTGCCGTTGAAGTAAACGTCGCGCTCGGCGTGAACGTAAGCGTCGGAGTAAAACTCGCTGTTGGCGAAACGGTGTTCGTGAGGGTCAACGTTTTCGTGGCAGTTGGCAGGGGCGTCCGCGTCTGAGTCGAAGTGAGGGTTGGGCGCGGCGTACGCGTTGATGTTGGGGAAGGCGCGCTCGTGGCCGTGGACGTGAGAGTCGGTGTACTCGTTTGTGTCGCGGTGAAGGTCACCGTTGGAGTGAACGTGTTCGTTGGTGTGAGCGTGACCGTCGGTGTTTTTGTGATAGTGCTCGTCGGTTGACGCGTGTCAGTTGGGCGCGGCGTGTTGCTGGGTCTCACGGTCGAAGTCGGGATCGGGGTCCGTGTGGGCGTGAAGGTTCGCGTGACAGTGGGCGTCAACGTGATCGTGGATGTGTGGCTCGCGGTCGGCGTTGATGAAGTCGTCGGGGTAGCAGTAGTTGTAACTGTGGGTCTCGGAGTATTTGTAAATGTCGAGGTGAGCGTCGGACGCAGGGTACTGCTGGGTCGCACGGTTGCCGTTGGCACACGCGTCTGCGTCGGTGTGGGTGTCGTGGCGGCAGTGGATGTATGCGATGCTGTGGGCGGTGGAGTTTGCGTCGACGTGACGGTAGGAGTTGAGGAGGCGGTCGCGGTCGGGGTTACGGAAGCCGTTTGAGAAGGCGTGGTCGAAGGGGTCTGCGTCTGACTCGATGTCGAGGTCTGCGCGGGCGTGGGTGTTTCCACAGGAAGCCGCGTCGTTGTGGATTCGGGCACACGCGTCGCGGTTGGAATCGCGGTCGCTGCCGGGGGCGGATTGAATTGATTCGAAACTATTTGACCGAACAACGCCGACGCGGCGGAGAAGGCGAACAACACGAGTGCCACGACAAGCCATTGCCAGCCTGAACGCATATGCGCCTGGCGCGTGCGATAAAAGACCATCTTGCGTGCGGATTGGATCGAGCGAATCCCTGCCCGGGCGGCGATCAATGCCCCCAATGCGAATAGTGAAACGAGAATGATGACGATCGTGCCCGCGCTCATAGACCCAAAGATTATAACGCCTGTTGCGAGCATACGGCGGTCACTTGCGGAGTGACCCTCACATCCTTTACAATGGCGGCATGAAAGAACTCGTCTTCCTCAAACTCGGCGGCTCGTTGATCACAGACAAGACCAAGCCCTACACACCATTGCTGGAGGTGATGGGCGATCTTGCCCTGCAGATCAAGACAGCGCTTCAAACCCACCCCGACCTGCGCGTGCTCGTCGGACACGGCGCCGGCTCTTTCGGTCACGTGCCTGCGAGCGAATATAAAACCCGCGACGGTCTCCCTCCGCGGGCGACGCCATTGGTCTATCGCCGACGCGATGACACCCAGAACAACTACTGGAAGGGATTCGCCGAGGTGTGGTATCAGGCTTCCACGTTGAATCGATTCGTGATGGAGGCGTTCCATAAGGCGGACCTGCGCGCCATTTCGCTCCCGCCCTCTTCCAGCGTGATCTCAAGCAATGGAGAAGTCTCCGTATGGGACACCACGCCCATCCGCATGGCGCTCGCCGCAGATATTGTCCCGGTGGTGTTTGGCGATACGGTCTTCGATGAAGTGCGCGGCGGCACCATCCTTTCCACCGAGGACTTGTTCATGTATCTCACCGACGCGTTGCACCCGGACCGAATCCTGCTCGCGGGGCTCGAAGCTGCTGTGTGGGAGGATTTCCCGGCACGCACGCGCAAGGTTGAAAGGATTACCCCCGCGTCCTTCCATGAAATAAAGTCAGGCGTCGGCCAGTCCGCCGCGGCGGATGTGACCGGCGGCATGGAATCAAAAGTGAAGCAGATGCTCGAACTGGTCGAGAAACACCCGCATCTGACCGTCCAGATCTTCTCGAGCAACGAGCCGGGGAATCTGGTCCGCGCGTTGGGAGGCGATGTGCTGGGGACGTTGATTTCCGCTGGTTGAGTATCCCGAGGCAATCCCCGAGGACGCATCGAAACCACACACTAGCTGGAATACTTTTGCTCATTGGGGGGTTTCGATACCGCGGACCGCTTCGCGGAGCCGCATGCTCAACCACCGGGGCAGGCTAAAATGACACACCTCCCGAAAACCTATGACGTATCACCATTGTCAAAAACGGGAAAAGTTTTGATAATTGGATAGAATTCATCCAATAGGAGCAACCATGCCGACAAAATCCAACAAGGGGAAGAAATCCGTAAAGAAGCCCGTTCGGAAAGTCAAGTCGATTAAGAAGTCTTCACCAGCCTTCACCCCGACCAAACTCAAGCTGGTGCGACCCGTCCCGTCCGATATTGATATCGCTCAGGCGGCGAAGGTCAAATCGATCCTGCAGGTGGCGCAAGAACTGGGCATCCGCGAGAACGAACTCGAACTGTATGGCCCGTACAAGGCGAAGATCAAACTTGAGATCCTCGAGCGCCTCAAGAACAAACCGAACGGCAAATA
>CAZFDL010000053.1:0-15901 GCA_964517905.1 uncultured Anaerolinea sp.
CCGCGCCCGACCTGCCCTGCGACGAATACAAACCCGCCGCTCACGATGCCCGGTGAATACGGTCCCATCGGGTTTGTTCCTTCTGGGAATACTGCTTTTTTGTCGGTCATGGTGATTCTCCTGTTCTGTATGGATTTGTCGTAAGTATAACTGAGCGATTGCCGTGTTTCCTCGGCTGGATGCCCTCAAGGAGAAATTCGTCAGCCATTCAGGCGGGAGATAAAAAGCCTCCGAGTTCGCGAAGAACCCGGAGGCTTCAACTTACACGCAGGTTACCACTCGATCCACTCGCCTTTGGGGTGAACCCAGACCGAGTCCGCGGCTTCGGCAGTGAAGAGGTGATTGAAACCGGCCAGGAAATCTTCATCTCCATAGAAATCGCCCAAGCCCTCGCCGTCCATCCACGTATCTACGACAAAGAACTCGAGCGCTTCGGGTGAGTTCGGCGCCGCCATGCGAAAGTAGGCTTCGTGGGAAAGCATGCCGTGTTTGCGGGCTTTACTGATGGTCTTGGTCATGGCAGTGTTGTGCAAATTCTTGGCTTCATCGACAGATTTCACGGTTCCGCGCACGACCGCGACGATGCGGTCGTTCTTTCCGAACGGGGCTGGGATGTGGAAACTGGTGAAGCCGTGCGCCGGCGCCCACACGACCGGGTCACGCTCCGTGAAGATCGCCGCGCCGCCTTCCTGGACATTCTTGTCGGCGAAGAACGTGTTCAGACCATCCATGCTGTACCAAAGGTCCATGATCAGCAACTCTCCGGCCCCCTTGGTTTTGGCGTGGCCATCATGTTCCATCGGCACGTAGACCATGTGGCTGACGTCGCCAAGTGATTTGGCCGCGGCGACACCGGCTGGGTCACCGGCGGTCTGGTTGTGGACCTTGCGCGCCGCTTCAAGCGTGGCGGGCGAAAGCGTGCCGCGAATTGTAAGCAAATACAGGGTTAACTGGTCGTTCATGGTTTTCTCCTTTTGAGTTTGACAGGGTTGGTCTTTTCAATCAATAAGACGGCAGGATTCTGTCAAATTCATCGGTTAAACCACGAGGTTTAGGTGGAAGCGGGAGAAGAGTTGACCGTCGAAGGTGAGGTAATCGTTGATCTCGGCGATGAGTCCATCCTCAACGGTCAGGATGTGGATTGCCGCGGCGCGAAAGACTCCATCCTTGTCCATTTGATAGACGGCGTAGGCGGGTGATCCGTTTGCGCGAATCGCTTCGAGCCGGACTTTGAACGGGTCCAGGCTGGGGAAGAGGTATCCATCGAGAAACAGTTTCACATCGGCGTGACCGCCGAACCAGACCGGGAGCGGAGGCATCGTCAGCGCCACGTCCTCGCGCAGGACCGCGATCAGCGCGGCGGAATCCGCTGTTTCCCACGCGGCGACATAACGCGCCAGTAAATCGGACAAGGGTTCATTCAAATGTAATGGCTTGGATTTTCGCTCTGTCTGCTTCAGAGTTTCACGCGCCCGCTGAAGTGCGCTGTTGACCGCGGCGGTGGTCATATCCAGTATTTCCGCGGCTTCGTTCGAACTCCAGCCCATCACATCGCACAGCAGAAGAGCGGCGCGTTGCCTACCCGGCAGTTTTTGTAAGGCCGCGACGAACGCCAGGGTGATACTCTCGCGGACTTCATACCGCGCCTCGGGATAAATATCCGGTTGACCATCGATCCATTCATCGGGCAGAAGGTCCACACAATTCGCCTGAACAGGCGCCGGCAAGGGATGGGTTGGGTCGCCGCGCGCGTATAACTCCCTCGGCAATCCGCGCAGGCGGCGGTTGTCGAGTGCGTCCAGTGAGGCGTTAGTTGCAATCTTATACAACCACGCCCGCAGGGACGAGCGCCCTTCGAAAGAGTCGAGGCGTTTCCAAACGCGCACCAGAGTTTCCTGCAACATGTCCTCGGCATCCTCAAACGAGCCAAGGATGCGATAGCAGTGCACCAGCAGTTGCTTGCGATACGGTTCGACCAGTTGTGCAAAAGCATCCTGATCGCCAGCGCGTGCGGCACTCAAAAAAGCGAGTTCATCGAGAGTCATGGTTTATCTTTATATTCTGATGATTGCAATTCTGGTTATCTTTCCCCGTTCCCCGCGCACATTGTGATCGATGCCAATGACGGACTTACTCCCCCAAATTCTCCGGACTAAAACACGGCTGATAATCGTACCCTAAAATCAGCAGATAATGCGATGTGCTGTTCGGGTCAGCCGCGGAGATGAGGTTGTTGGGTGACATTCCCATCACGGTGAGGATCGGGTTACTGAAGTTCCTGTCTTGTACTGCCGTTTTATCAATGAGAACCGAGTAGGCATAATCTTGCCGTTCGGAGGGGATGATGTGAGTCTCGTAACCCGCGTAGTTGAGACGCGTCGCGGCGAGCGTTTCATAGCCGGGATTGTTCGTGCCGTTCATCACGTCAATGACGATTGCCTGCCGCTCGATGGTTTTTGCCGAAGGCGATAATGCCTCCGCCAGCATTTGCTGGAGCAGCTCCTGGTTTGGTGACAAAACATACGCGCCTCCGCTGGTGATCCACGAGTTGACGATGGGCGGGCGGATGTAATAACTACGGATATCCGCGTTGGTCATGCGCGGCGCGTAGAGGGAGAGTTGCAAAAGGTCACCAAGCCCCAAGTCGGTTTCAACGGAGTCTTTTAGGTTGTTGTACAGTTCGGGGATGCGAGTCAACGTGCCGGTTTGCAGGGCTTGCACGAACAACGCGCGCAAGACTTCCTGTTGCCTGCGACCTCTGTCGAAGTCGTTGGATTTTTGGCGCGAACGCGCGTACCACAACGCGAGCTCGCCATCCATGTGGATGACGCCGGGATGGACCGTATGCAAATACCAGTTGTTTTCGTTCTGCGGATCGTAACTCGGGTCGATCAAACGCCAGTCGGTGTATGGGCAAACGACCGGCACGTCCACGCCGCCGAGGGTGTTGACGATCGTGCTGAAGCCATTGAAGTCCACCATGGCGGTATGGTCGATGCGGATGCCGAGGTTGTATTGAATCGTTTCCTTGAGCAAGGCGGGTCCGCCGCCGGGGTAGCCAGTAGAGATGCCAAGTTGATACGCGGTGTTGATGCGATTGTTCTCATAACCGGGAATCGAAACCCACAAGTCGCGCGGGATGGAGATCAACGAGACTTGTCCCTCGTTGGGGCGCAGGATCGCGACGACCATCGTGTCTGTGCGCGTGGAACCGCTGGTCGACCTGCGGTCGGAGCCGATAAGCAAAAAGTTGACCGTCTCCTGCCCGTTGTTGACGAATTGACTGTCAAGCGTGGGCAACGGCGCGACGGTGTTGATCAGGAAGTTCGGGTCTATCGTCGGGAGTTCGGTCTGGGTGGGCGCGGCCGGGGCGGCGGTTGAAGGAGCCAGACCAGGCAGAGGCTGGGAGAGAATCGACGGGGTCTGAGTCCAGGGAATCGGTTGAAACGGCGTCGGTGTTGGCGAGGCGTTCGGCGCGGCGGTCACCAGTGCAAATGGGAGCGGGGGTTGCGCCGAAGCGGATGCGCCGCATCCGGCAAGTGCCGCGCTCAGAATTGTCGACGCGATGAACCTTGCGACGCTGAAGCCCTGCAAGGATTTGTTCATGGATTTGGAAACGAGGTGATCGAAGGCGTCGACGTAATGGCCGGCACAGGTGTGTTCGTCGAGGTCGGTACCGGCGAAGCCGTTGGAACCGGGGAGGAGGTTACGAAAAAGGTCGAGGTCAGCGTGGGCCACGGGGTGATAGTGAATGTCGCTGGAACGGATGTGAAAGAAGCCGTTGAGGTTGGGAAAACCAGTGTCACATTGGGCATTGGTGTGCTGGTCGGAACGTTGGGAACCCACAGGCGTTGCCCGACATAGATGGTGATCGATGAACCCATACAATTCGCCGCCTGTAATTGCTGGATGCTCGTGCGATATAGCAGTGAGATACGAAACAAGTTGTCGCCCGGTTGCACAACGTATGCCCGCACCCATGACGATGGCGGACCGCACACAATGGGCGGAGCGGTGGCAACGATGGGGGGCACGTATAGCAACCGACCTGCCTGCAATTCATACGATGGCAGACAGTTGCCGTTCTTCAACGCGTCTTCGCTGGTTTTATACCGTTGCGCAAGAATGTAGATCGTGTCATTCACACCGACGACGATCTGTACCCAGCCGTTGGGCGGCGTGCAAACGATCTGTTGTGTGACTGTTGGGGGGATAGCCAGAGTCGCTGTGCCAGTTTCTATGATAACAACGATCGATGTCGAAACCGGCGGGAAGGTGGAGGTTGGCATGATCGCCTGTAAAGTCGGCGAAGCAGGGACCACCGCGCTTTCGAGCGGAACAGACGACGGCGTTGATTCGGCCAGGGCGAGTGAGATTCCGCCGACAACCAGAATGATGGAAACGATGGCGATGATTACTCCGCCCCCAACCTGACGCAATACTTGCATGACTCAAATCTCCGGGACCCGCGCCGGGACATTTCTCGCGATGGGCAACAGCACGCTGAATGTCGAGCCCACCCCTGTATCGGTCTCGACCCAGATGCGACCCTTTTGCGCTTCGGTCAGTGTCTTTGCGATCGAAAGCCCAACCCCGGTATCGCCCACGCCCTGGATCAATACATTGTCCGCGCGATAGAGGCGGGTGAAGACGCGCCCCAAATCCTCCGCGGGAATTCCTCCGCCTGAATCGGTGACCTGGATCAACACGTAATCGTTGCCCAACTCCGAACGCGTTTGGACGCGTAAATGCACGGTTCCCTCCAATGGGGAGGCGGCTCCCGCGTTTTGCAGGAGGTGGATCAAGATCTGTTGCAGGGCTTCGCGGTCGGCGTGGATCGGCGACATGTTCTTCGGCAGGTCGAGGTGAAGCGAAATGTTCTTCTCGCGCACCTGGCTGCTCGTGTACGACATGGCATTGTCGATGATCAAGTTCAAATCGACCGGCTCGGGTTTGAGCTCGTTCAACCCGGTTTCGAGCGTGGTCACCTGGATCAGGTCCTCCACGAGGTTGCCGATTCGCTCGGTGGAAGCTTTAATGCGCTCGACAAATTTGCGCTGCAGCGCGCCGAGAATTCCAACCGATTCACCCAAGAGCAGGTCGGTGTATCCAACGATCGAAGACATCGGCTGGCGCAATTCCTGTGAGATCGAAGCGACCACTTCCGCCTGTTCGCTGGAGCGGGCTGTGGCGGTCCCCTTTTCGAGTTCCACCACACGCGTGTTCGCTTCCGCGATCTGGTTTTGAAGCCGAGCCACTTCCTCCAAGGTCATGCGCAGTTCGCTTTCGATCTGGGTGGTGCCGCCTGATTTGACTTTACCGGCACGCAGTTCATCATTTTCCCTCTTGAGTCGTTCGATCGCTTTTTGCGAATCCTCCTGCACCTGCGTCAGGGCGGCGAGGTTCTCCGCTTGCGATAATCCCTCCTGCGCGTCGGCTCGAATCGCATCGATCTGTTTGAGCAGGTCTTGATTTTGCCTTTCCAGCTCGGTGATGCGTGCATGCGCCTCGTCGAGGGCTAGACGCGCCTGCTCGCCCTTTTGTTCGAGCGCTGTCATTTTGTGTCCGCGTTGGATGATCGGGACAAGCGAGACCGCAATATTGGTGAGGAATGCCTGATCCTCCGCGCTCCACAAGCGGTTCGAATACGGCGAAAGCAGCAACACACCGCCGAGCGAATCTTTTTCCGGCGTGACGATAGGCACGCACAGAATGTGACCGGGGCTGGCAAGCCCGAGCAGATCGCTCAATCCCTTGATATCGGCGGACGTACTGCTGGAGGGAAGCCGTAACGGGCGCCCCCGTTGCAGCGAATTCGTCAACATCGGGATCATGCTCTTGTTGAGGCTGCCTCCCTCGAGCACTTCTTCGCGGATCAGGTCGTAGCCGCTTGCAATTTGGATCTGGTTTTTGTTATCGGTGAGGTAGATCAGAAAACACAGGTCGGCGAGCAGGGTCTGCGCGATGGCGCGCGTGATCGCCTGACTCAGCTTGTCTGCGACGGATTCGCCTGCCAACCCAAGTAGCGCATGGAACGTTTTGGGGTCAGTGCTATAGCGACGGCGTTCATCCACGGGCGCGTGCTGTTTGACCGACGTGGGTCCGCTCACGGGTGCAGGGAATCGCTGAGGCAGCGTCATCAGCATTGGGAATGCCGCCAGATACGCGAGCCGCACGGCACCGGGATAGTTCCCATCGAAGCGACCGACCACCATATGAAGTAAATGCCCGGCGAACGCAAGCAGAAACACTGCCAGGCCGTATCCCCAGCCATTTGGGCGGCGCAGAACGAGCAGGAACAAGCCGAAGACCGCGACCGCGATGCTCGCCAATTGCCAGATACCATCGTTGATCGTAGTGTTATAGGGAGGACGGTTCGGATCCTGCGCGTATGCCACAAGGCTGAGCGACAGCCCGGCGGCGAGGAGCAGGCTTAACAATCCGGTGGCGGCGTCTGCGGCGCGGCTGGGCTCCGGGAAATTCCACAGCCAGAGCATCCATAAGAGCGAAAAGAGCGTGAGTGCCCGGTCCAACGGAGGCAGGATGACCGGAAGGTTGATCAATCCCTGCCTGCCGAAACCACCCATGACGAACAGGCTGAGTTGAGCGATCAGCAAAAAACCCAGGCCGAAGATCGTTCGACTGGCTTGCGGGAACCCGCTCGAACGCCAATGGACGTATGCCGCCTGCAATGTGCTGACAACGGAAAAAGCCAGAATGAGATGATAGATCAGGCTTCCCGCTGGCTCAGTAAGGACGTTGAAGATCTGATTTAAGTTGGCGTCCATATCATCCGTGATTATATTCCACTTGAGGGTTTCTGTCCTAAATCGCGGGTTGCAAGTGCATGAGATTTGACCCCCCGCCCAGCGGCTATAATTGATTCCATGCGGCGCGGTGTATTACGTCCACTTCTGGTATTCTTTTTAATTCTGGTTGCCGTCGCCGCGCCGTTGGTTCTGAGCGGCTATTCGGAATTGAAACAGGCGAACGAAGCCGAATCCTACGGCGAGATTGCAGAACATTATCTGCGAGCCGCACAACGCCTGCCATGGCGTGCGGATCTGTATGAACTTGCCGGTCACGCGCACTTCCACGCGGGGGAATACGCGCGCGCAGATGAAATGTACCAGATTGCGTTCGGAAAAAATTCACTCACTCCCGAAAGTTGGGCGGCATGGGGTGATGTCAACTATTTGAATAACGACCCAAGGCGCGCGGTGGAGATCTGGAATCAAGCTCTGGAGCAGGATGAATATTCAAATGGGATTTATTTGCGCCTTGCCCATGCAAAACAGGAGGCGGGCGATTACATCGGCGCCGCAGGATATTTACAAACCTATGTCGCGAATGAAGCGGGCGATGCGGCGGCGCGTTACCGGCTGGGACTCCTTCTGACCCTCACAGACCGGGACCGCGCCGCCACCGAACTGCTCCTCGCTTCGCGCATGGACGTTCAGCTGGATCCGGCCGTGCAGACTCTGCGCACTGCGTTGAATCTTGCCTCGCTCGCGGACTCGACTTCGCACGAGTTCGTCATCATCGGCGCCGGGCTTGGCTCGGTGGAGGAATGGGAACTGGCGCGCGCCGCGTTCGAATCCGCCATCGGTGCGGACGAGTCATATGCCGAGGCGTGGGCGTGGCTCGGAGAGGCGAATCAACACACGAGTCGGGAGGGAAGCGCAGAACTGGACCGCGCGCTGGAATTGAATCCGAACTCGTCCACGGTGCGCGGTTTGCGCGGGCTGTATTTTCAGCGGACTGGGAATCACCGCGACGCGTTGACCGAGTTTCAAATCGCCGCGTCGCTCGAGCCGGAGAATCCCGCGCGCTTTGTCTCGCTGGGGGACGCGTACGCGCTGACCGGCGATCTCGTCCTTGCGTTGGAATCGTTTCAATATGCGGCCCTGATCGCGCCGGAGGATGCAACCTACTGGCGCACACTCGCAGAATTTTGCGGGCGGCACGGCATACAATTGAACAGCATCGCCATCCCTGCCGCCCAGCGCGCCGTGCTGCTTGAGCCGGAAAATTCGCGCTCGGAGGTTGTGCTTGGTTGGCTGTGGTATCTTCTGCGCGACTATCGCGCCGCCGAGCGACACCTGCTGCGCGCGTTGGCGTTGGATCCGCAGAACGATTCAGCCTATTTGCATTTGGGCGTGTTGTACCTGCAAACTGGGGACCGCCCGCGCGCCTTCGAGAACTTGATCCACGCGCGCGATCTGGGAAATGTTCAGGCGGACGATATGTTGCAACAGCTTTCCCCGTAGACCTCCGTGATAGAATCGCAACCGTGAATAAAACCCTTCTTCCCTTCTGCGCACTCAGGGTGGCGCTTGCCTCTTTCCTCTTTCTTTTCACTTCCTGTTCCCCCTCGCCGGTAGTCGAAGCACCCCCACCGCCTTCTGGCACCGTCCTCTTCCAAGATGAGTTCGAGAACAACACCAGCGGATGGGACCGCCTTGCGAACGACGTGGGCATCATGGATTATGACAGCGGAGGCTACCGCATGTTGATCCGCCAGCCCCAGATGAATTTCTGGTCCACCCCTGAAATGGACCTGCGCGACGTGCGCATCGAAATCGATGTGACAAAACTGAATGGTCCGAACGAGAATCGCGTGGGTTTGATGTGCCGCTACCAAAACGGCAACTACTATTTCTTCATCATCTCGAACGACGGATTCTATGCCATCGGTAAATTCATGGGCGGGCAGACTGTATTGCTGGGTCAGAGCGAGATGCAGCGCTCCGAAATGATTCAAGTCGATACGGTCAATCACCTGCGTGCCGATTGCATCGGCGACTCACTCGTGTTTTACATCAACTACAACCTGGTGGCCGGTGCACAAGATTCGGATCTGTCCACGGGCGACGTGGGAGTGTTGGCGGGTTCGTTCGCTCAACCCGGCGTGGATGTGTTGTTCGATGATTTTGTGGTGATGCAACCGTGATAATCGTTGGTTGAGTAGTGTCGCCGAGCCTTAAATGGCGAAAGCGACACGTATCGAAACCAACAGGTAACCTGCAAACGACCGTTTTTTTGAAAAGAGATATTTGTTGAAACTTGGTGGTTTCGATACGCCCCGCGAAGAACACGCGGGACTACTCAACCACCGGTATAAACTGTTATGAAGATCTATCTAGACACCATCGGCTGCCGCCTTAACCAAAGCGAGATCGAAAGCATGGCGCGCGGATTCCGCGCGGCGGGGCATGAGATCGTCGCGACCGCCGAACTTGCCGAGATGGCGGTGGTCAACACGTGCGCGGTGACCAACGATGCCGTCTCCGTTTCGCGGGGCAAGATTCGCCAGATTTCTCGCGCGGGTGTACGGGATATCGTTGCAACCGGTTGCTGGACAACTCTCCAGCCTGAGCGCGCGCGCGAACTTCCAAATGTCAAGCGCGTCATTCCAAACGATCGCAAAGAGCACCTTGTTACTGAAGTTTTGAATCTTTCGCACGAGTCGTTTGATCTCGAACCTCTGACTCGCGTCCCCCTGCCCGGTCTGCACCGCCGCACACGCGCTTTCATTAAAGTACAGGATGGCTGCAACAACCAATGCACGTTTTGCATCACCACGGTGGCGCGCGGCGCGGCGCGCAGTCGCACCATCCCGGATGTGATTCAGGATATTGAATATTCTCTGGCTGGCGGCGTGAAGGAGATCGTTCTGACCGGCGTGCATCTCGGTTCATGGGGTTATGATTTCGACATGCACTTGCGACACCTTATCGCAGCGATCCTGCGCGAAACGGAGGCTCCGCGTTTGCGGCTCTCCTCGCTGGAACCGTGGGATCTGAACGCGGACTTCTTTTCGCTTTGGCAAGATTCACGCCTCATGCCGCACCTGCATCTGCCTCTCCAATCGGGGAGCGATGCCACCCTGAAGCGAATGCGGCGGAACACTACTACTTCGTCATTTCGTGAGCTGGTCTCCGCCGCGCGTGAAATGATTCCCGATGTGGCGATCACGACGGACATCATCGCCGGTTTTCCCGGCGAGACCGAGGAGGAATTTGCCGAGAGCCTCGATTTCGTCCGTGAAATGGATTTCGCGGGCGGACATGTGTTCACGTACTCGCCGCGTCCCGGCACGGGTGCAGCAAAGATGAAAGGGCAGATCCAGCCCGAAGTCCGTAAGAAGCGGAATCACATCCTGCGCGAGACCCTGGACGAATCCGAAACACGCTTCCGGGAAAAATTCATCGGGCGGACGATGTCCGTACTTTGGGAATCCACCTCGGCGATGGGGGAACCCGGCTGGCAAATGGAAGGCTTGACCGGGAATTATCTGCGCGTGCAGGCGTTTGCCGAATCGCCGCGCTGGAACGAAGTGGATGATGTCTGCGTACGCGAACGTGCCGGCGATGTGCTGCTGGGCGTCATGTCCGGGACGGGATGAGTGTCACTGGGGCGATGCGCGGCAGGGTTGTACAATGGAATTAACTTTAAATCAGGAGATCGATAATGACCGCACAACTCATTGATGGGAAAATGATCGCACAGCAGGTTCGAGACGAAGTTGCCGCGAACGTGGCGAAGCGTCTTGCCGCAGGGAAAATTAAACCCACGCTTGCCACCGTGCTGGTCGGCGACCGCGTGGACTCGGCGACCTATGTTGCCTCCAAGCAAAAAGCCTGCGCCGAATTGGGCATGGGCTCGGTAAGCCATAACCTGCCCGGCGATATTTCACAGGAAGAATTGGAAAAGCTGATCAAATCGCTCAACGACGATAAGACGGTGCATGGCATCCTCGTGCAACTTCCCCTGCCCTCGCATTTGAACGAAGAGCGGGTGTTGCAGCTTGTCAGCATCGAAAAGGACGTGGATGGGTTCTCGCCGATCAATATTGGGCGTCTCGCTCAAAAAGGACGCGAGCCCCTGTTCGTGCCGTGCACACCGTACGGATGCATTTACTTGCTTGAGAAAGCCGGTGTCAAGATCGAAGGCGCGAACGCGGTGGTATTGGGGCGCTCGAACATTGTAGGTATGCCTGCCGCGCTGTTGTTGATCGGCAAGAATGCAACTGTCACGGTCTGTCACTCGCGCACGAAGGATCTGCCCGGCGTGGTGCGCAGCGCGGATATTTTGATCGCCGCCATCGGCAAGACCGAGTTTGTGCGCGGCGATTGGATCAGGCCCGGCGCGGCGGTCATCGACGTGGGCATCAACTCCAAGCCGGACGCGACAAAGAAGAGCGGTTACCGGCTCGTCGGGGATGTCAACTTTGACGAAGCGAAGGAAGTAGCCGGGTTTATTACACCGGTCCCCGGCGGGGTAGGTCCCATGACCATTGCGATGCTCATGCGGAACACCTTCCGCGCCGCTGAAATCCAGGATCCGTGACCCGGACGGAATCAGCCCCACGAGTCGTTCGAAACGGCGGTTTTGCTTTTAACAGGCTTTTGCACTTTTTGGCACAGCCTCGGCTTTGATATACTAGTGGGCATGTCTCCCGACAAAGTCGGCAGGTACAAGATCAAATCGGAACTCGGGCGTGGCGGGATGGCGACGGTCTATCGCGCCCACGACCCGAGTTTTAATCGTGAGGTGGCGGTCAAACTGCTGCCGCGCGAAATGATGCACAACCTGCTCACCCGTTCCCGCTTCAAACGCGAATTGAAATTGATTGCGTCGCTCGAGCACCCGGCGATCGTGCCGGTCTATGACGTGGGCGATGACGACAGCCAGCCCTTTTTCGTCATGCGCTACATGTCCGGCGGTTCGCTGACCGACATGATCCAAAAGGGGACGCTTTCACTTAAAGATGCCGCATTGATCATCGAACGGCTTGCCGCCGCGCTCGACTACGCCCATGCGCGCAAGATCATTCATCGCGATATCAAACCCGACAACGTGTTGTTCGATGGAAGCCAAAACCCCTATCTTTCGGATTTCGGCGTTGCGAAACTGACCGAGTCGGCGGTCTCTGCCACAGGCGAAGAGGTGATCGGCACACCCGCCTATATCAGCCCGGAACAGGCGCGTGGCGAGCAGGTTGACCATCGCGCCGATATCTACGGGTTGGGCGCCATTCTCTATGAAATGCTCACCGGCCAACGCCCGTACGACGGCGGCACCGTCATCGGCATTGCGCTTCAACATATCAATGATCCGATACCGGATATATTAAAGTTCAGACCCGACCTTCCACCGGAAGTGGATACCATCATCAAGACCGCGCTGGCAAAAGATAGGGACCAGCGTTACGGGAATGCGCTTGATCTGGCGCGGGCATTGAACCATGCCGCATTCGGCGATGAACGCCCCATCCCAGCAACTGTGAGTTTGAGTAACAGGCAGGCAGTTTCTCAACGAAACATATGGATCGGCGCGACCGCGCTGTTGTTGGCCTTGCTCTTCGGGATTCTCGCCCTGCGCGGGCAGATCCCCTTCCTTGCACCCGCGTCCACCCCGACGGGGAACCAGGTCACGAACCCTGCAACCCGCGCGCCAACAGAAACACCCACCCTCGTGGCCACTCCCAGCCCCGCCCTGACCGAGATCACTCCCACTGTGCCTCCCATCCCCGGCGGCTCAGACCAGATCGCCTTCACCTCAGGGAACGAGTTGTACTTCATGAATGTGGACGGTACCGGATTGCTACAGATCCGTACCGAAAACTCCGCCAAATCAAACCTTCAATGGATCACCGAAAACCGTCTCGTATTCATATCCCGTAACTGTGCGTTCATGGTGTATGGGGATACCAAACGGGTCGAGCAATTGGTCTGTTTCAATATCGATGAAACGCTCGAGGGATTTCGGGTATCGCCGGATGGGAGTCACGTGGCGATCAGCATCCAACGCACCCTGAACATTCTGCCGTTCGATATTGCCGCCTTGAAGGAGATGGACACGCGCTTTAACCTCACTGCCCGAAGGGATAATTGCTTCTATTCATCCTACCCTTTCCGGGAGATCCTCTGGTCGAAGGATGCGACCCGCCTCGCCGCCCGCATTGTGGATACCGAATTGATCAACTCCGACCAGGTGGTCTTGCTGAGCGTGGATGTCGGGAATTGCACCAACGTTGGCCTGACTCGCATCGACAAATTCCCCGGCCTGAATTTCGCATTTTCCAACAAGGAAAGCACGAAGCGCATCAGCAGTTTTGACTGGAATGGCGGTACGCTCTTCCTGTTAAATGACGATGTTCGCAATGATGGCTTCGGCGACCTATATTTGTATGATAGTGAAACTCTTCAAGAAACGATCATCAATCCCATGAACGGTGAATGTTGTTACCGCGATGCACGCTGGAGCACCGATGGGAAATTCATCCTCTTTGCGTACCAGCGGTACGATAGTAGTGACGTGACATTGTATTATGTGCCGTTTGCAGATATCGAAACCGGCAAGCCACTCGCTCCCATCGAACTCCCCAGTGGATTCTTCTCCCCGCGCGATAATCCACAACCCGCGTTGAGACCGGTGCCGTGAAGAATGAAGAGGGACTGCAGGCAGGTATTAAGCTGCCCGCTGTCTCATCGTTCGGTTTTCGTTCTACTCAAACCTGAATCTCCAAACACCCACGCTAAAAAAGATAAACGCAAAGCCAAGCAGGACCCCCGCTTCGGGCAAAATTTCAATTAAGCTTCCGCCGCGTAGGACCAGATCCAGCATGCCTTGCATCGCCCAGGTGGTCGGCAACACTTTCACGGCGGATTGAATCGCCGCGGGGAACAACTCCAGCGGATACCAGCATCCGCCCATTAACGCCATGACCATACCAAACATGATGCTCAATCCGCCTGCCTGACCCTCGGTCTTGATGAACGTGCCCATGGTGGTCCCAAATGCCGCCGCGGCGAGCGCGGAGGCGAACAGGATGACGAACAATGCCAGCGGCTCACGCCCCCAATTCACCTTCATCACCAGGATCGCAAAGCCGACCAGTAAAAGCATTTGCACGAGCGCCATCGCCACCTGACCGGAGATCGTGCCAAGTAAAAATGTCGCTTTGGATGATGGTGTAGTGAGCAGGCGGCGCAACGTCCCTCCCTGCCGTTCACCTGCGAACAAAGCTGAAATTCCAAATAATGGAATGAATACCCACGTGATCAATTGTCCTGCCGATGAATTGGCACGCGGATCATACTCGACCCGATCGGGCGTCGTCCCTTCAATGACGGTCACGCGTTCGGGCGCGTCGGCTTGAATTTCCTGCGCCAGTTTCAACGAGCTCTCGAAATAGGTTTGCTTCTCTGCATCGGAGGCAAAGGGTTGTTTCGATTCGCGTTGCGCCACCGCATTCTGCGCAGCGGACATGGCGCTGCTCACGCGGCGGATCGCGGTCAACACGGCGCGTTCTTGCACGGTAGTGTTTATGTTGTTGGGTTGCTGAAGCATTTCCAATTCGAACGTATCACTTTGGAGTGATCCGATGTCCATTCCAGCAGGGATGATCAATACCGCGGAGGCGCGGCGCTCGTCGAATTGACCTTGCGCTTCTTCGCGGGATACAACTTCGGGTCTCACCGCGGTCGAATTTCCCAACTCACTGATAATTTGTTCAGAAATGGTTGTGTGTGCCTCATCCACCACCAGCAGGCGAATGCGGGTGTCTTCATTTCCGGACGGAGTTCCGCCCGCCACCAGGAACGTGAAGATGACCGGGAGGATGATAAAGAATAACAACTCCGATGGACTGGCAAAGCGGATGATTGCGTCTTTCCATACGATGGCGAGGATCTTTTTCATTTCTGTACCATTCCGTTGCGATTGAATATCATAACCGCAATCAAGAATAATCCAGCCCCCATGATCAGCAGGGCGGTGATGGGTTCTGTTAAATTCTTCAGCGTGCCGCCCAGCGCAAGAGTGGTGAAACCGTCCAAGCCCCACGCGTTCGGCGTGATCTTACTGAGGGTTTGCATGAACGGCGGGAATTGTTCCAGGCTGGTGAAACTACCCCCAAGGATGCCGAAAATGAGCATTATTGCCGAGCCTGTACTTCCCGCTTGCGCCGGCGAGCGCGCCAGGGCGGTGATCAGCATGCCCCAACCTGTCGCGCCGAACACCGCCGCGAGGATCAACGCGACAACCCCAAATGCGTCACCCCATTGCACTTGAAAGAACAGCGCGGAAGCGAGAATCAAAATCCCGACTTGCGCCACTCCCATGAAGATGATTCCCAGCACTTTGCCACCCAGCACCTGTACATTGGTTGTGGGCGAGATCAACAACCGCGGCAAGGTTCCCTGGGAGCGTTCGGCGAGGATCGATCGTCCGCCGTACGAAACGGTGTACATCAGGAACATCAACGCCATGCCTGGCGCGAAATAGGCAAGCAGGTCGAATTCAACGGCTTGTGCGCCTTCAATATTCGTCTTGAGCGTAATGGCGGTTGAGTCTGTATCCTCCACATTTTCGAACAGAGCCTGCACTTCAGCTTCCATGTTCTGCGGATCCAACAATCCGCTTTGCATCAATCCGACCATGGAGGTCATGCCGCTCGTGCGCCCCTCTTCGACGCGCGACATGAATTCATCCACGATGGCTTTGACGATACCCGCGCTGGTCGGTCGCGAGGGATTTGTGTACACTTCGATCTGCACAGGTTCTGGCTCGACAAAACTTTGATCGAAGTTAGTCTCGTCCGTTGGGATGATGCTGTCGGTGAATCCTTCGGGGATGATGATCGCGGCGGAGGCTTGGTCATCATCAATTAATCGGCGAGCCGCCTCGGGGTCGGATGAAGCGGCTGGTTCCACCAAATCCGCCAGGTCTTCCGAGTGGAACAAATCTTCGAGCGCGTTCCCCAATTCCGCTTGATCCAGGTTGACGATGACGACGGGAATATCTGATAGTCCTGTGGAGCCGCCGCTGAATCGACCCGTGACAAAACCCATGCCGATGGTGAGCAGGAACGGCGCGAGGAGCATGAACGTGA
>CAZFDL010000054.1:0-5835 GCA_964517905.1 uncultured Anaerolinea sp.
GGCGAGCTGATCTTTGTGAGCCAGTTCGGTCACCAACTCCAACAGACCCACCTGATACTGCAGATCCAAATGCGCGGTGGGTTCGTCGAGCAGAAGTATTGGCGTGGACTGGCATAAGGCGCGCGCCAGCAACACTCGTTGTTGTTCGCCGCCGGAAAGTTCACCCACGCGGCGATCTACAAATTGCAGCACACTGACGCGTTGCAGTGATTGGCGCGCAATGTCTTCGTCTTTTTGTGAAGGTTGCCCGAGAAACCCAAGATACGGGGTGCGCCCAAGCAGGACTGTTTCCCAGACGGTGAACGCCGGGGGCAGGGATACGGCTTGCGGGACAGTCGCGATATATCTCGCCCGTTGTATGGGGCCGAGCGACGCGAAGTCATCCCCGTTCGTGCGGACGTGGCCGGTGTAGGAAATCACTCCGCTCGCCGCGCGAATGAGTGTGGATTTGCCCGCGCCGTTCGGTCCGATCAGAGCGAGGATTTCGCCGCTTCCCACATCGAGGGAAACGTTGTGAAGAATTTGACGGGGTCCATACGAGGCGGAGATGTTTTGGATTTTCAACATATCGTTTTATTCCTACTCGTTGGTCGAGCGCCGCGTAGCGGCGTTTCGAGACCAGCGAGTATGCCATTAAAATATCAAATACCAATACAACGCGATTTCGTCAGTGTCTGGATTCAAGCCTTTGTACAACTGGGAATCAAAGCCGCACAATTTGAATCCAAAGTTTTCATAAAATCTACATGCAGGGGCATTCACATCCTGCGTTTCAAGCATGATACCGGGGAGATTCTTCTCTCTTGCCCAGTCAATCGCTTTTTGCATCAAGGCGCGTCCAACGCCGCGCCTTCTGAAACGGACATCCACAACAAAATCATCGATCCATGCATAGGCATTCCAATGTTTGATGATACCGATTTGCCCTGCTAACCGACCGTCCAGGGAAGCAAAATACACGGTTTTATCGGGGCTGGAGATATAGTTCGGGTAATCCTTTTCTTCAAAGATATATCGTTTTTGATATGGCGCAACACTGACGATCGAATAATTGAAAATACCATCCTCCACCTGCAAAACCAATTTTGAATCAACGGTGAATGTGGCGTCACATTGATTCGCGTCGTGAAAATTGTCATTGTCAATTTCGCGGATGGTGATGTTCATGGTTACCAAAATCCCTGGTTCTTCGAGCGGCGCAACACCCAAAGGAAGAACGGTGCGCCCGCGAGGGCGGTGATGATTCCCACAGGAATTTCCTGCGGGGCGATGAGGACGCGGGCAAGAATATCCGAGAGAAGCAGGGCGGTCGCGCCGCCGAGAACGCTGAGTGGGAGCAACCGCCGGTAATCGGGACCAAACCAAAGTCGGATGAGATGCGGGACGATGAGTCCGATAAAGCCGATGATGCCGGAGAAAGCCACCGCCGCGGCAGTTGCCAGCGAGGAGGAGATCAGAATGATCCGCTTTGTGCGCGTAACGTTCAATCCAAGTTGTTGTGCTTGCTCGTCGCCGAATTGCAAGAGGTTGAGCGCGTGACCGCACAGCATCAAAATCCCAAGACCGATGAGCAGGTAGGGAAGCATGGCAAGGATGGCGGTCCAATTGTTTTGCGTGGCGCCGCCCAGTAGCCAGCCGAGCGCGCGGCGGACTTCGCTGGTGGAGCGTATCATCAGGAACGAAGTGAGCGAGGTGGCGAACGACGAGAACGCCACTCCCGCAAGAATGAGGCTGGTTGTTGGGGTGGTTTGCCCGACACGTGCGAGTGAATAGACAACCACGACCGTGAGCAGTGCGGCGATGAAAGCCGAAAGTGGAATCGCCATCAATCCCCAAAATGAATAGGGCCATTGAACCGACATGGCGATAACCGCGCCGAGCCCTGCACCGGAGGCAACGCCGATGAGAAATGGATCTGCGAGCGGATTGCGGAACAAGCCTTGATACGCCGCGCCGCTGCCTCCCAGCGCCGCACCGGTGAGGGCAATGAGAATCGTGCGCGGGAACCGGATCTTCCAAAGGATCGACTCATTGATCTCCGTGCCGTTGCCGAGGATGGTCTGCCAAAGTTCTTTTGGTGTAATGAAAACAGAACCGATCGCCAGGCTCAGGAGCAGGGCGATGAAAAGAAAGAGAAAAGAGGAAAGAAAGGGTTTGTTTTTCATGGGATTGTAGGTGCGGGTGACCCCGCACCTACACGATTTATTTAAACAACTCGGGGTACAGTAATTTTGCCAACTGCTCCAACCCATCCACCAAACGCGGACCGGGGCGGCTGATGAGGTTGTCATCGAAGGGATAGATCTTATCGCTCACCACCGCAGGGATGGTTTCCCAGCCTGCGCGTCCTATTACAGATTCCGGGGTCACGCCCCACATCGAGTCGCCGAGAATGATGATGGATGGATTTGCCGCCACCACCTGCTCGATGCTGATCTGCGGGAACGGGTCTGTGGCGATATCACCGATGTTGTACCCGCCGGCGCGTTCGATGAGCAGTGAGCCAAACGTGCCGGGTCCGTACGTCCACGGTTTGGATGGGTCGGTCGCGTCGATCTCATAGAAGACAGGGATGCGCGAGGACAGCGGCGCGATCTTCTCATCCACCGCGGTGACGCGCGCTTTGAGCGCATCTACCAGTTCGGTTGCATCATTCCCTGTGAGTTGACCAACAACCTGAAGATTGTCGTACATCTCTTCGAGCGTGGTCGGATTTTTCAAATAATACACGGTCAACCCCAACCCTTCGAGTTGGTTCACGAGCTCGGGGGTGTTGATCTCCGCCGCGAGCACAAGATCGGGTTCGAGCGCGAGGATGGCTTCCGCGTTGTACTCGCCGAACGAACCACCGATATTTTCGATGGATGCGGCTTCGGCTGGATAATCGGAAAATTCATCGCGTCCAACGACTTGGGAACCTGCTCCAATTGCGAAGAGGATCTCCGTGTTGGAGGGCGCGAGCGAGACGATGCGCTGCGGGATCGATTCGAGGGTGATCTCGCGTCCGAGTCCGTCGACCAAGGTGGTAGGTAGCGCTTCCGTTGCGGGCGCTTCGGTAGCGGCAACCTCCGATGGAACCGCATCCACCGTGGGTGCGGCTTGAGGCGTGCAGGCGGTCAACAGCGCGATCAGTAATGTGAGTAGTAAAGTCTTGCGTACCATGGTTTCTCCTGAGTAGGTTGTGTAACGCCGACTTAAGCCGGCGCTAGCTTGAGAATCAAAATCCCCAGCCGAGGCCGGGGAGGTTGGGGAGGCAATCCGAACTAGCCGTCCTCCACCTCCTTTCTGCGAGAGAGTGGTAGAACCGACCAGGGCGGGCGACCTGACTTATTGGTCTTGTAATCTTGTAGTCGCTTAGTCTGGTAGTCGGTCGAGCCGACTATTTGACTAATAGACTATCTGACTATTCGACTAAATCACAGTTGCGCGACAGTGTTGGAATTGCACCAACTTCGCCGCTGACTGGTCGTGATTCACTTTATGGAACGATTGTATGCACCTTGTGGATGTTCGTCAAGAGAGCGATCGCCATCATCATGGCGGAGATGAGCAGTGTGAGGTTGCCGTCCCTGCCGAAGAATACCAGACCAAACCACGGAAGCAGGAACACCAACGCGACAAAGAGCCAATCCATTCGCGTGCGAGCCATCCCCGCAAGGACGAATAGAGGGATGAGAGCGAATGCAAAATCATAATTTTGCAGATACGGGTTGATGAGCAATGCCATGCACGTGAAGAGCCCGATGAGCAGGCTGGCATTCATTCGCGGAAAGAGTCGGATCAACAATATGGAAAACGCGATCAAGAGTACGAGCGAGACAATAAACGCCTGGTCGAATCCAAAGCCTGCCAGGCTGGCGATGGTCAACGGCAGGCTCAAGCATAACTTACATGCGGATACGTCCTTGAACTCGAACAGGGATCTCGGATAATTTACGATCCAATTGCCGTCCGCGAGAAAGCCAAGGGAGAACAAAATCGCGCCGGTGATCACCGCGTATAAAAATGCGCGGCGACCGAACTCATCGCGGCGGAGTAGAAGATGCGCAGCGACTGCCAGTACGACAAACATACCCACATGCGGTTTGAACGTGACCAGCGCCATTCCAAGCGCGATCACCCAGACAGTCTTGCGACGCAAGCCGTACACAAGCATCGCCATTCCCAAAATCGTCGGGAAGACGTATTGCCCCACGATCAACGCTCCAAAGACAGGAAAGAACAAAGGCGCGGCGATGAACGAATACAAACGCGTACGCGGAGTCCACCCGTCCGTAACCAGCCACACGGACAACAGCAACATCGTGACGTTCAATAGAAACCATACACGTACCGCAACTTCGGCCGGAAGCAATGCCAGAGGCAGGGTTGTCAGCGCGAACCACGGCGGATATGGATACGGCAGGACAAATACGCGGTCCACAGAAACGCCGAGGTCAGCGGCAACCATTTCTGCCTGCGCGGCTCGGTCATATAACGCGATGCCCTGCAGGATTCCCTGATTCGCGCGATAGAGGACTTGAAAATCATGGAAGGGATCCAACGGTATGGGAACGAACCATGCCGCCGCAACGATCAGACCCAGCAAGAGGGCGGGCAGGAGAAAAAGGAGAAGAACGCGCTTCATGCGGACCGGCTTTGTTTGACTCTTCCCTGCATTAAACCGCGAAAGCGCATCCAATGGAATGGGAAAAGGAGAAACCAATATAGAAAACCCGGCAGTCCGCGCGGCGAGAAGAAGAGTGTCCTTGCGTCGTGGTTGCGTTCGAGCCAAAGATCACCGAAGAGCGCGCTTCGGTGTTGGGTTTTGGATTCAGGGAACTTTCTCCCGTTTTCGCCAGCAGGCTGGCTGACCTCAGAGTTATAAAGAATAAAGCATCCCTCGTGTTTCAGGAACCGGGTTCCCGGTTTCCCATCCGCCCATACGCGTTCGATGTGTTCCGGGTGCGTTTTTGTAAGAGCATCTTTGGTGGCGGTATCAAAATCGATCAACTTGACTTTGGGGAACGCCTGCAAGGCTTCCGGGTGTTTGACGAGACTGTCGGAGGATAAGCCGCCGATCAGGGCATGGGCAATAGTATAAGGCACGGGTGTCAGCAGTCCCACACCGAACGCCATGAACCAGAGTGGCATGCCAGGGACCAGCAGCATCGAGCGTTTCAGTCCGCGGGCGCGGGCGTAGCGAAGCATTAGGTCCCTATAGGTGGTCACCATCGATCCACCGATCTCGAAGACCTGGCCTTGTCCATTCCTGTTTTCGAGCGCGGCGACGAGGTAATCGATCACGTTTTCAATCGCGATGGGCTGCGATCGGTTCTTCATCCATGATGGTCCCGGCACGATGGGACATAACTCGGTCATGAAGCGGATCATCTCGAACGAGATGCTCCCCGAACCGACGATGACCCCCGCACGGAATTCTGTGACCGGCACCCTGCCTTCGCGCAGCACCTTGCCGGTTTCGATGCGTGCGCGCATGTGTGGAGCGATATGCTGTTCGGGATCGGCAAGCCCGCCGAGATAGATGATGTGCTCAACCCCAGACTGTTCGGCGGAGTGTGCGAAGTTCCGCGCGGCGTCCTGTTCGATGGATGTGTAATCTCCGCCCTGCGACATGTTGTGGATCAAATAGTAGGCAGATTCCACGCCATCAAAGACGTGCGCAAGCGTGGACGGCGAAGTAACGTCTGCCTGGATCACTTCCACGCTCGGGAACCAGGCCCGCCCTGCGAGTCGATGCGGGTGACGCGCGAGCGCGCGGACTCGGTAGCCGGAATCCAGCAAGCGCGGGATCAATCTGCTTGCAATATATCCCGTTGCACCGGTGACGAGGAT
>CAZFDL010000054.1:5935-15635 GCA_964517905.1 uncultured Anaerolinea sp.
GAATTCGAGCCACGCTTTGCCGGGCAGTTTCATTTCGGCGCGCAGGCGCAGCATGCGATTCGGCTGGACTTCTTCGACCCGCCAAAAATCAAGCGACTCGCCGACCCGAAGTTCATCGGGATGACGACGCCCGCGCCGCAAACCCACGCCGCCAACAGCCTTATCCATCCAGCCGCGCATCGCCCACAGAGAATCCATGTAAAGCCAGCCGCGCTCCCCGCCGATGCCCATATACGAACGATGAACGTTCTCGGGTTTGAGTTCGACCAGAAGTTGGCGCGTCTCGATGAACATGCCTTCTTCCACGGTGAACGTGTATGGTTTGATATCGCCCGAGGTGGTGACGAGCGCATCCGACCAACTTGTTTCCACGTTATCGCGTTGGATGCGGCCCAATGCGAGATGCAGCGCAGTTTGGAAATCCATCGGCTGGATGTGCGGAAATAATTTCTTCGCCGCTTCATCCCGGACAATGAGATTGGCGCGCAACCCTTCGATCAACGGCAACACCACGCGCCAATGGATCGGCGTGACGAGTTGAACCCAATACGCCGACAGCCTCGGCATATGGAACGGCGTGCGGACGAGGTACCGCTTGAGATGCCTTTCAAGGGCGTACCCGCGCAACATGTCGGCGTAGGTCAGGCGCGTCGCTCCGCCGATCTCAATGAGTTTGCCAATGGATTCAGACGTCTGAACCGCACTGATCAGATAGGACAGCACATCACGGGTCGCGATCGGTTGCGCTTCGGAGTAGAACCAGGCCGGACAAATGAGAACCGGCTCGCGCTCGGTGAGATAGCGGATCATCTCGAACAATGCCGAGCCGGAGCCGACGATCATCCCCGCGCGAAACTCCGTCACCGGCACTTTGCCCTGCCGAAGGACATATCCTGTTTCGTGCCGCGCGCGCAGGTAGGGAGAAAGATTCGAGGTCGGGTCAACCAGTTCACCGAGGTAAATGATGCGGTCGATATTCGCTTCGCTGGCGGCATGTACGAAAAGCCGCGCCATCTCCATGTCATGCCCGGCATTGACCTTGCCTCCCTGCATTCCGTGGATGAGATAGTATGCGACGGACACATCCTGCATTGCGGCCTTGAGGATATCCGGCGATAGCGCATCCCCAGAGACGATTTCGACCTGCTTCAACCACGTGCGTCCCTGCAAACGCGATCCATCGCGGACGAGCACACGAACGCGGTACCCGGCCTCGAGCAGGCGCGGCACGAGCCGTCCGCCTACGTAGCCGGTCGCCCCGGTGACGAGGATAAGTTTGGAGGATGGCATAATGAAAATTGTATCCCACCCCTCCAATTCCATGCTATGATGAAAGGCAGGATGCAAACGGAAAATCATCCTACTACAAATCGTTTGCAGGTGCGGTTGAACTCCCAGCTTCCGCTGGTGTGGGTCTCGCTCGCATTCCTCTTGGGTATCGTCCTCGGCAGTGTGGCTGCTCTCCCTCTTTGGGCTTGGATCGCTATCTTCGTCTTCTCGATTCTTCTGGCAATTGCCGTTCGCATTTTCGCACGACAGATCCCCCGGCTTTCCACGTTCATCTTTCCAATCGCACTACTGCCAGCCTTGCTCCTCGGCTCTGCGCGCTTTCAACTGTCCATCCCCACCTTTGACGCGTTCCACATCGCTTTCTACAACGATCGCAATTACGATCTGCTAATTACCGGGTATCTCGTTGAGCCACCCGATCACCGCGATGCGTACACCAATCTGCGGCTCGAAGTGACAAACGTAGACACCGGAGATCGCGATCTCGAGGTCAAGGGTTTGCTCCTCGCGCGCGTGGACGTCAACCAGACGTTTCGCTACGGCGACATTATTCGCCTGCGCGGAAAATTGAAAACCCCGCCCGAAAACGAGGATTTTTCGTATCGCGATTATCTCGCCGCACAGCACATTCACTCGTACATGTCATCCGCAAAGGCGACCGTCCTGCCGGGCCGTGGAGGGAATTCGATCTCCGCCGCGCTCTATGCCCTAAAAGAAAGATCGCTCGCCAACATCTATCGCATCTTCCCGGACCCCGAATCATCCCTGCTGGCCGGCATCCTGCTCGGCGTAGACACGGGTCTCACACGCGACCTGCAACAAGCCTTCAAGGACACCGGCACGGCACACATCATCGCCATTTCGGGTTTCAACATCAGCATCATCGCCGGGATCTTCGTCACGCTCTTCAGCCGCTTCTTCGGTCCACGCTGGGGAGCGGCGCTGGCGATTTTCGGCATCATCTTTTACACCACCCTCGTCGGCGGCGACGCGGCGGTCGTGCGCGCGGCCATCATGGGCAGCCTCGCATTATTCGCAAGGCAGATCGGCAGGCGGCAGTTTGCACTCAACACCCTCCTCGCGGTGGCGATGTTGATGTGTTTGTGGAATCCGTTGTACCTCTGGGATGTCGGTTTTCAGTTATCATTCTTCGCAACGCTCGGTCTCATCCTCTACGCCGAGCCGTTCTCACAATTCGCGGCGAGTGTGTTGAACCGCTTGGTTCCGGGTGCGGCTGTCGAGAAGATCGTTCAACCCCTCTCTGATTTTGTCCTGCTCACCTTTGCCGCGCAACTCACCACCATCCCGATCATGGCCTATCACTTCCAGCGCATCTCGCTTGTGTCTTTCATCGCCAACCCGTTCATCCTGCCGGCCCAACCAGCCGTGATGATCCTCGGCGGCATCGCGATCTTCCTCAGCCTGGTCTGGATTCCGCTCGGCCAACTCGCGGCGTGGATCGCGTTGCCGTTCGTGGCGTACACCATTCGAATTGTGGAGCTCTTCGACCGCGTCCCGCACGGGACTCTCTTCCTCGGCGATTTCTCCATCGGATTCGTCATCCTCTTCTACGCGGCGCTTCTCGCGCTGACCTTTGGAGGATCCAAATTTGGGGAGTGGATTCAAGCCGCCAGGGAGCGCGCAGGCGCCGTCGGCGCGGGAAGCGCCGTTGTCGTATTGTCGCTGGCTCTGTTGTTGCTCTGGCGCGCGGCAACCTCATTCCCTGACCGACTCTTACACATCACTTTCCTGGAGGTCGGCTCGGCGGATGCGGTCTTGATAAAAACACCGGCGGGCAAATCAGTGCTCGTCAACGGCGGACCCAGTGTGACGGTCCTCTCGGATGAATTGGGCAGGCGTATGTCCGCGTTCGATCGCGGGTTGAGCTGGCTGATCATTGCGAATACCGAGGAGGAGCAGGTGGCATCGCTGCCGCGCGTAATCGAACGATATCCGCCCGAGCAGGTGTTGTGGGGCGGAAACGAACAAGGTTCGTTCTCGTCGCGTGTCTTGGATGAATATCTCACGCTGCAGACCATCCCGGTGACGCTGGCCGACAAGGCACAAATACTCGACCTCGGCGAAGGCGCAACCTTGAAGATCCTGACAACGGGTCCGCGCGGTTCTGTGTTATTAATTGAATGGAAGAACTTCCGCGCACTGTTGCCGGTCGGCATGAGTTTTGAGGCGCTTGAAGAATTGCGAAATGGGGCGAGTGTGGGACCGGTCAGCGTGCTATCGCTCGCCGATTCAGGCTACGCACCCTCAAACCCCCCCGACTGGATCGCGAATCTAAATCCCGAATTGATCGTACTCAGCGTGGCGGCTGGCGATATCAACGGAATGCCCGACAACGAAACGCTTGAAACGGTCGAAGAGTTTTCGCTATTACGCACGGACCAGAACGGCTGGATCGAGATCACCACGAACGGGGAGCAAATGTGGGTGAACGTGGAAAGACAAGGAGAGTGAAGCATGAGCGAACTGAACATCAACGCCTTGCAGGTTCAGGGCGAGACCACCGTTACCATCCTGCAACTCGATGGCACGCTGGATCGTGTCACATCGAACCAGCTTCTCGACCGCGCCCGTCAGGCACACGAAGATGGCGCACGGCACCTCCTGCTCGATCTCTCCGGCGTGGGCATGCTCACCAGCTCGGGCTTGATCGCGATCCAATCCATCTTCAAATTGTTCACCCCCGAAAGCGACCTTGAGTTAATGCATCACACGAAGGAACAATACAAGTCGCCTTTTGTGAAACTCGTCTCCCCTGACCCAAAGATCTATTATGTGCTTAACATCGCGGGCTTTCTGCAAAGCCTGCTCATCTACAATAACCTGCAGGAGGCCATCAATTCATTTTCGAGTTGAGTTCAATGCCGTCACGAAAGCATCGACCATTTTCTCGAGATTGATCTCCTCCCTCACGATCCGATACGACTCTGCCCCCATCGTTCGCAGACGCGCTTCATCCGATAGCGCGTCTTTCATTGTGGAGACGAGCGCATCGAAATCATCCGGCGGAATCTGCCAGCCGTTTTCTTTTCTCACGAGATCATCCTGTGTGCCGTCCCCCTGCGCGACAATGACCGGCAGGCCGTAACTCATCGCCTCCTGAACCGCCAGCCCCCCGGTGCCCGGCAGGACGAAGAGGTCGGCCTCCTCAAAATGGGTTTTAAGCTCTTCCCCATGCTTTGCTCCCACAAACTCTGCGGATGGATAAACTTCCGCGGCGAGCGATTCGAGCGCCTCGCGTTCGGGTCCATCACCCACGATGACCAACCGTACGTTTTGGAGCTCCGCACATGCCCCAAGCAGCAGGTCAACGTTCTTGCGGAATTGCAGCCGTCCCACAAAAAGGATCACAGGTTGCGGGTCGAAAGTCGAGGGTCGGTCTGGCATTTGCCAAGTGGGAGAAGGCGAAACAGAATTGTGCGCCACAAATATATTATCCAGCGGGAAACCCAAATCGCCGTATTGCTCCGCCCCGCGCTGGCTGTACGCGATCATCGCATCGAACTGACTGAGAAAGCGCGCCCTCATCCCTGCGCCGCGTCCATCGGTGGAGGGGAATCCCAGCCCCCAGCCGATGACCGGCTTGTTTTGTGCGTGCATCCACTTCACGGCAGAAGACGTGGAAAGATAGCGCGGGTTGGCTTCCACGATCAGCGCGTCGGGATTCCATTCTTCGAGCCAGTCCATCAATCCCTGCTGGTAACAAAGATACAGGGATCCGCCGAAGAGGTGGAAATTCCTCCCTGGAAAGTATCGCGCAGTGCGTAACTGGCTTGTTGTCGTAATTCCTTCACTGGCACGCGGCAGACCGGTGAACAGACTCATCCCGCCGTCACAGGCGGAAGCGAGCAGGTCAAAGAACGGGGCGCGGTATGTAGGAAGGACTCGTTGTTGCAGGGCAAGCCTGCCATTAAATCGATTCATGAGGGAATGTGCGGAGCCTGCCACGCCGGGGATTTGTGCACGTGGACAACCTTCCATGCGCCATTTATTTTCGCCATTACCCGGCTCTCGTTGTGCGAAGCGACCTTCACTCCCTCCGCGGACGCCGTGCTGATGAGCAATGTATAACTGGCAATGGCAGTGTCACCATACTTTTGAATGTGCAGGTTCGAAAGGTCAAATCGAGTTATGGTTTTTCCCTTTGCCTCCGCGCCAAAGACGGTACCGCGCTCCGCATTGGAGGTCATCATAAATTCGTGAAACGGAAGCCCGTCAATGCGATGGGGAGTGATCCACCATTCGTAGAGGGTCAAGTCTTCCGCGGTGGTTTCGTTGTATATATGGGTATCGTTCTCTTGGATCGATGCCAAATGTTTTTTCAGAAAGGCGATGATGTCGTCGTTCATGCGAGCTCCTTAATCCAGCAATACCTTCAAATAGTCATCCACCATTGTATCCAAACCGAAAACCGACTCCGCTCTTTCACGCGCAGACTTGCGGAAACGTTCGTTGTCACGCAACACTTCCTCCGCCGCATCAGCCAGCGACGGGATATCTGGCTTCTCCAACTTCCACGGGTTCGCCCCGTGTGGAACGAGCCGACCCGCGTCTCCTTGCACGAGTTCGGAAAGCGAGCCAGTGTCGAACCCGATTACAGGCAGTCCGCACGCCATGGCTTCGATAACGGAATTCGGACAGGGTGGATTCACTTCTGCCGAAAACAATACATGCGATGACCGTTCAAGAAACGGGATTTCCTCGCGCGGCACCGAATCAATGAAACGGAGGTTGAAATCTTTTTGTTCTTGCAACTGCCTTCTCGTATTCGCATCCACGCGACCAACGATTATCAATTCAATTTTATGTTTCTTCGATAATTGCCTTGCAAGGTCAACCGCGTAAAATAGACCCGAGTCAAGCCCGCCCGCGAGGCTTCCCTCCACCACGAGCAGGCGATACGAATCTGTTGGGCGTTCGTGGAAGCCGTTCGGCGAATATTGCTTCACGTCGACGCCGTTCAAAATGACCGTTGATGGGATAGACGCAGTGCGATACCAATCCTCCCACCAGCCTTTGACAAACTGGCTCTGGTAGATCAATGTATTCGCGATCCGCGCTCGAATGAACGAAAGATCCCAATTGCCATAGACCGCGCGTAGCGTATAACGCAACCCCGCCCATCGCACGCGATGCACCCAGTTGACTCCGTCGAGGCGCTGGACGATTCGTCGTCCGCGTGAACGCGCTCGCCACAGGGGGAGCAGGTTCTTCGTCCCGGCAAGAACGAGGACCGCATCCGAGGGTTGATTCAGATCGTAGGTCACATCGATCCCGCGGGCGCGCAATCCCTGCTCGAATTTGAGCCGGAAAGAGGTCACACCGCCGAGTCCTTCCACGCGAGGGAAAATGCATATGCAAGGCATGAGAGTATTATAATTGCCGCGAGGATACCCAATGGAAAAGCCGGATGTTGAATTCGTTTCCTTCCTAAAGACCTACCCGTCCTACCCGACCACGCATAGGATCGACGAACTGCGCGCCACCGAATATTCGCGCCTCGATCTCGGCGGGCATGTCTATCTCGATTACACCGGCGGCGGATTGTATGCCGAATCTCAATTGCGGCGCCACACCAAATTGCTTGCCGAGCATGTCTTTGGTAATCCACATTCCACGAATCCAACATCGCTGGCGGCCACGCAACTTGTGGAACACGCGCGCGAATATGTATTGCATTTTTTCAATGCCGACCCAAATGAATACATTGTCATTTTCACATCCAACGCGAGCGGCGCGTTGAAACTGGTCGGGGAATCGTATCCCTTTTCCCACGGACGGTACCTGCTCACGTTCGACAATCACAATTCGGTCAACGGGATTCGGGAATTTGCACACGCGCGCGGCGCCGGGGTGACGTACATCCCGGTCGCGCTGCCCGACATGCGCGCGGACGAATCGGGACTCCGCCGCGAACTAGCCCAGCCATCGAAGAACGGACACAACCTTTTTGCCTATCCCGCGCAATCGAATTTTTCCTCCGTGCAGCATCCGCTTGAGTGGATCGATGAGGCACACAAACACGGCTGGGATGTATTGCTCGATGCCGCCGCCTTCGTGCCAACGAGTCAACTTGATCTCAGCAAGGTCAAGCCGGATTTTGTCCCGATCTCATTTTATAAGATGTTCGGCTATCCCACCGGTCTTGGCGCGTTGATCGCGCGCAGATCGGCGTTGGCAAAACTACATCGCCCGTGGTTTGCAGGCGGGACGATCACCGTTGCGTCGGTGCAGGGCGATAAATTTTACATGGCAGACGGATCGTCCGCGTTCGAGGACGGCACGATCGATTACCTCAACATCCCCGCGATCGAAATCGGACTCAAGCATATCGAGTCGATTGGTTACGATGTGATCCATGAGCGCGTGCGGTGTCTCACGGGCTGGCTTCTGGAAAATCTCACCGCGTTGAAGCACGGCAATGGAACGAGCCTGGTCCGGGTCTACGGACCAACCTCCACGGAGAGACGAGGCGGCGCGGTCACTGTCAATTTTTATAATGCGGAGGGCATAGCCCTCGATCATCGCTATGTCGAAGAGCAGGCCAATGCATCCAATATTTCCCTGCGCACCGGCTGTTTCTGCAATCCCGGCGCGGGCGAGGTGGCACTGGAGATCTCACGCGTCGAGTTGGACGTCTGCTTCACAAGCCCGGGTCACGAGGATCGCCTTTCCCTGGACGATTTCCGCATCTGCATTGATGGAAAATCCGCGGGCGCTGTGCGGATCTCGATCGGCATGGTGACCAATTACAAGGATGTGCAGCAGTTTTTGGCATTTACGAGAAGCCTGCTCTCCTGAATCAGGGTTGGCGGACTCCAATGCAACTCTTATGCCGCGAGCCTTGACTCTCCCTTTTTAACGCGTATAATTGCCCTCGTTGGATGTAAAAAACGAGTAACATACCGCAAGCGCTTCAGAAAATACTCTGAAAGCGCTTGCCTTTGTTTGTCTCTCATACAAGCCGGCTACACGATCTACAGAGACAGCCAACTCCGTAACCTTCTTTTTCAGGAGAAACCACGTGGAAACCAAGGGACTGACCGCACTTCGTATCAGCCTCGCCTCCCCCCAGACGATCATGTCCTGGTCGTATGGTGAGGTGCTGAAGCCTGAGACCATCAACTACCGCCGCCTGCGCCCCGAAAAGGATGGCTTGTTCTGCGAAGCCATTTTCGGACCCCAACGCGACTGGCAATGCTATTGCGGCAAATACAAGAACCCCCGATACAAAGGAATCATCTGCGACAAGTGCGGCGTTGAAGTGACGCGCGCTGCCGTGCGCCGCGAGCGCATGGGGCACATTGCCCTCGCCACTCCGGTTGCGCACATCTGGTATACCCGCCGCATTCCCTCCTATTTGGGCATGCTGTTGGATATTTCACGCCGCAACCTCGATCGCGTGTTGTATTTTGCCCAATACATCGTTACCTACGTGGATGAGGAAGCTCGCAACAAAGCCCTGAAACGCATTGAGGACGAGATCTCGGATACGGAACGCGAACAAGCTGCAGGCGTCAACACGAAGATCGCCGAGATCAAAACCAAACGCGATCACACGCTGGCTGACATCAACCAAAAGATCGCCGCGCTGCAACAGGGTTATGATGAAGTCATCGCCGAGAAAGTGGACCCGGTCATTAAAGAGGGGCAAAAACTCGAGAAGCTTTTGCAGGGACAGATGGGCGAGCACGCCAAGAAGGCTGTCGTCTTTGAACTGACCGGCGAGAAGATACTCGACATCGGCGATAAGGTTGCCGCGAAGCACATCACGCAGGTGCAGAAGATCGTCCAGAAGAAACTCGAAACGCTGGAAAACGAATTGAAGGACCAGCGTGCGAAAGAACACGAAGGCCTCAAGATGGAGGCGGGTCGGGTCAAAGCGGATGCCGACATGAAGATGGAAGGTCTGCGCTCGCAACTCGAAGAGCAGACTTCCGTTTCATCAAATCAATCCTCCCGTCAGCGCGATGAACTGCTTGAACTGCGTCCGTTCACGTTCCTGAGCGAGAGCCGCTACCGCGAACTCAAACAACGCTGGGGACAAGTCTTCCGCGCAGACATGGGCGCTGAGGCATTCTACGATGTCCTCGGTCGCCTCGACCTCGACAAACTCGCCGAGGAACTCTGGCATGAGGTGAAGACCACCAAGAGCAAACAAAAGCGCAAGAAGGCAACCACGCGCTTGAAAGTCGTGGAAGCGTTCAAACGCTCAGGCAATCGCCCTGAGTGGATGATCCTCACCATCCTGCCGGTCATTCCTCCGGATCTCCGGCCGATGGTGCAGTTGGATGGCGGTCGTTTCGCGACCTCGGACTTGAACGATCTGTATCGCCGCGTGATCAACCGCAACAACCGCTTAAAGAGATTGCTCGAACTCGGCGCGCCGGAT
>CAZFDL010000055.1:0-15631 GCA_964517905.1 uncultured Anaerolinea sp.
AAGTGAATTACCACCGCAACGGAGGTATTCTCCACACGGTGTTGAGGAATTTGGTGAGGTGATCCGTATTGCATACTCCGTATTGCGTAAAAAACGAGACACGTCATTGGGCGAGTCTCGTTATTTTTTAGAATCGCATGCCTGATTTCCTCTGATTGTAGTAATAAATACCACCTGTCAGTAGGAAAATTAATCCAAGCATTCCGAACAAACCACCAAATATCCAATCGGAATTAAACACAATCGTTATGCACCCTTGCACAAAGAAAAATACTCCAACTATCCCTAAGAAAATAATAGTTGCAGGTAGCCTACCGGGCTTAAGCCCATAAGCCATTTTTGATTTTTCCATCATTTCCTGATAAAGAAGAACTTCCTGCTTGCAGGATTCGGAACAAACTAGGATATTCAAGTCATTTGGGACAGCACATTTCCTGCAAACCGCCTTTGAGCAATGCTTACAAACACCAACTGCCTCTTCATTCTCATGAACATAACATTTCATAATTATCTCCTCGCATTTCTGGTGATTCTATCAAGTCATCAAATCAAGTAATCCTGTTGGTTATGAAATCGACTCCCTCAGAATCTCAAATTCTTTATCACACAACATCGGTCTTCAAATTCGCCAAACCCTTCTCAATCGAAGCCAAACGATCCATGATGTTTCGCCCGGTGCTTTCGCGCAGTTTGGCAATGTAGATAACTTTTCCCGCCTCCACGCCAAATTTCTTCAAACTCTTCAGCACGGAGGATGAGTAACCTGCGCCGTTCTCCCTCAAACCCAACGCTAGCACCCCGAGAAAATCTGGTTTCGACGCGCGCTTCAACGTCAGCGGCAAATACAGGGAATACCGGGAGGCATCCGCCGAAACAAGCGCTTCGCCTTTTTCGAGAATCGCCCGCTCTTTATGAGATATGGGTAACGTACCCGCCTCTAAATCAGATCTGACCGGTTCGGCCAACAGCAGATCTCCGTTCTCGTGCTTGAGATAAATTTCCGCCTCCACCACACCCAATTGCTCCTTCACTTGCATGGCAAGGATCTTCAAGATTTCGTTCGAGGTCAGCATCAATTGCGCTTCGGGCGCGAACTCAACGATGGCGCCGCTGAAATCGATCTCTTCGGGCTTGAAGCGGTTGTCCACGAAATTTTGCAGCCCATCGCGCAAGGGCACGAACAGAATCGCCAACGGCAGGATCGCCAGCAACCCGATCAAGGGCGAGGTGGTGGTCAGGTATTCTTTTGCATACAGCTCGAATAAGACCGCGCCGGTGATACCGAGAGAGCCCATAATGGCGGTGAGAGCGCTGTAGACCAGCGTGCGATTGATGACAATATCAATATCCCAAATGTGATAGCGAAGTGCCGAGATCGCAAAGGTAACGATGAACCCGTAGGTAAAAAAGAGGATCAGGAAGAAAAGGGTAAGGTCCACGACGGAACCGGCAGTGTACCCAAAGATCAAATTATTTAACCAGTACAGGATGTAGAAAAATGTCATACTAACCAGCGACAGGGCGATCCACTTTAATTGCTGGCGGTGAAGCGGGTCTTTTGTAACGAATAAACGATAGATCTGCGCGAGGACACCCAATCCCAGCACCCCAAGGCGGAAAAGTTCGGGAAGGGTATCAAGAAAGAACGATTGAAGCGCATCCGACATGCCTGAAGCGACGAAGATCATAATGCACAAGTAAATCGGCAGAATCAACATGCCTAGCAGGCTCAAGGTGAATAGCCAGCGCGTCCAACCCGGCACCCATTTTCCATTTGGGAAAGTCAGCAACACGCACAACAACAGGGTGGATAATAACAGCGTATATCCCGTGCCGAGAAAGTAGGCGATGAACCAATTGATCTCTTCGCTTCCGCCCAGATCCATGGAATACCAGAAGTCAAATCCATTGCTCGTACTGGTCCAGGTTACCAGCATGAGAGATACGATGACAGAAAGCCAATCGGTTGGTTTGCGCCAGAAGATGATCAGTGCCGCGATGACACCCACTACGAATGAACCGAAGTTCAGGTACACATAGATCCACCGCTCGATCTCCGATCCGTATACCGACACGTTCGCAAAAAAGGCATCTGCGCTGATCACGATGGTTGGTATCACCACCGCGAGCCAGCCCAGCCAGATCAGAACATTTCTAAATTTCGGAAATAGCCCAACTGAGTACTTGAACGATTTGGCAGCCATCACAACCTCCTGTCGATTCAAACGCCTCGCTTTTAAAAAAACCCACCTATGTTATTTTGGGTACGCCAAAAGATGCTAACCTTTCCCTAGGTATGCGAGTAATCCATCAGGATATAAGATCGATTTCCCCTCCCTAAACTCATCCAGCGTCTTCCACAGCACACGGATTCGCTCCCCGTTCGCCTCTTCGACCTCCATTTCAACCTGCTCATACAACCTCGACTCTTTCAACACCCCATCGTAGACCGTCACGATCTCGTGACCCATTTTTCCATTGTGGATGAAAATGTTCTCAAGAAAGCCGAGGTGCTGCAACTCTTCGATCCCGCTGTGCAACTCCTCTATGATCTCACGGCGGATAGCCTCCTCCCCGCTTTCGCCAAACTCGATCCCACCGCCGAGTGGGCGGTAATAGGTTTCGTGTTTGATTGAGTCATGCCCTTCAAAGACGAGGATACGATCGTCGTTCCGAAACACACAGATGGCGATCGGGCGGATGTGACTCATTGTCCCTCAAAACCGTAAGGGCGAGGTAACCCGCCCCTACTACGTGCGTTACAACGCGATCAATTCAGTATGTCTTTGCAGGCTCGCCTGCATGGACCACGGTCCCGTCCACGTGACGGTGACTGGGATGATCTTGCCCTTCAAATCATCATCCGATTCAACGAAGACAAGTTTGTTGGTGGGCGTCCTGCCGCGCCAGCGTCCTTTGACTTGTTCTTCGAACAACACATCCACAGTCTGACCGAGATATTTCTTGTTGATCTCTGCGACGATCGCCTCCTGCAAATCTTCCAACAGGCGGAAACGGCGCATCTTTTCCTCTTCGGGAACGTCATCGGCCATGCGGCGCGTGGCGACTGTCCCTTCGCGGGAGGAATAACGCGCCAGGTGAGCCACATCCAGCCGAAGGTCCGAAAGGACCCGGTACGTTTCCATGAATTGTTCCTCGGTCTCGCCGGGGAATCCCACGATGATGTCCGTGGCGATGGAACATTCGGGAATTTTCCTGCGAATGGTTTCGACCAGATTGCGATACTCCCGTTGGGTGTATCCGCGTTTCATGTTCGCAAGAACTTCATCATCGCCAGCCTGGATCGGCACTTCGATGTGCGGCATCACCTTCGGAAGTTCGGCGATCGACTCCATCAATTCCTCGGTGAAGTAATTGGGATGTGAGGTCAGGAAGCGGATACGCTCAATGCCCTCGACCTCATGAACGATGCGAAGCAGTTGCGCAAGGTTGGGTCCATCGGGAATATCTTTGCCGTAGCGGTCGACTATTTGACCGAGCAGTGTCACTTCCTTGACTCCCTGCGCGGCAAGCGAACGTATCTCCGCGACGATATCGCCGACGGGGCGGCTGCGTTCCACGCCGCGTCGAAAGGGGATGATACAGAACGTGCAGGCGTGCGAACAGCCATACACGATCGGCACATGCGCGCTGATCAGTTGTCCGCGTTCGTGGTGCGGCAGGATGAGTTCATCATCCATCATAAGAAAACGGCGCGTGGTCTCGGAATCCTCCACGGAACGAATTTCACCCTGACTCAGGTAGGAGACCAGTGGTCCCGGGTCGGATGGGGGCGAGAATACGTCCACATACGGAAGTTTCTCCCGCAGTTTGTCTGCGCCGCGTACGCCAACCATGCAACCCATCAGATTGATGACAAGATTGGGATTCTGCCGCTTCAACGGTTGCAAGCTGGTGATGCGTCCGAGCGCCTTGTCTTCCGCCGATTGGCGCACGACGCAGGTATTGAGGACGATGACATCCGCCTCTTCGATGGTTTCGGTGAACGTGTACCCAAGATGCTCCAGCGACGAGCCGACCCGTTGCGAGTCGGCGACGTTCATTTGGCATCCCTCGGTCCAGATATGGTATTTCATAGAGCGGGAATTATACCAAGTGTGCCGGGGTTTGATGGTTCGATGGGAGTGAAAACGAAGATCCGTTGGTTAAATCAATATCGCCTGCACTGTTGCCGGCGATATTGATTCGGAGGCAGCGCCTGAATATTATTGCGCGGCGCTCATCTCGTATTCCGCCAGCATGGCATTGAAACGGGAGTTGCTCCGAATGAAATCGAGATCCGGGTCACGGCGCACCCAGGTCGCGTCGGTCTGCTTGTTTTTCAGGGCGATTTCAAGCAGATCCAGCGCGCGGTCTGAGTTGCCATAGATGGCTTCGATGCAGGCACGGTTGTATTCGTTCTCCTCTTCATCGAGCAACCCCCTCGCTTTCTCGATGTGCGCCTGAGCCAGGTCGTCTCTCCCCTGCCGGCGGTAATAGCCGCCGAGTGTGGCATGCGCAAGGCCGTGATCCGGATTCAATTCAAGCACATTTTCAAAGGCGGCAATGGCATCTTCCATTTTGCCCTCTGCTGCAAAGACCTCGGCGAGGTGAAAGGTATAAATCGCCTTTGTCGGGTCAAGCGAAACTGCCTCCTGAAAGGCATCCATAGCCTGGGCATATTGCCCCAGAGATTTGTACAAAGTACCGATGGCGTCCCATGCGCGGGCGTTCCCGGGGTTGATCTCGAGCACGCGTTTGATTCTGCCGATCTCCTTCCAAACCGCAACAGAATCCATCGCGGGCGATTCTGTCGTCGACGCGTGATATTGGTTCGGCTCCGGGTCAGTCACATCCTCCGCGATAAACTCCGGCGCCTCCGTGACAACCTCCGACTGCGGCTCAATGACCAGCTCCGGCTGGGCTTCCATCTCGATCTCCACGAGCTCAGTTTCTTCAACCGCCGCTTCAGGCTCAGCCGTTCGCACCCCGACTTCGATCGATTCGAGTTCAACTTCGACCATCAACGCCGGATCGACTTCAATTTCCTCATTTGACTCTTGCAGCGCCGCAGGCAACAAGGCTTCCTCCGTCGAAGCGACAACTTCCACGTCTGGGTTCTGCACCGGAGCCGTTTCAGCTTCGACAGGATCCAGGTTCGTAATCAGGTTTTCAAGGATCTCCGTCTGGGGTACCTCCTCTGACCTGGTGACTGTCTCTGTGACTGCCACCGGGAAGGGAAACTCCACCGGTAGAACATCTTCGAACGCCACGACGGTTAATTCGTTTTCAGAAGTCGCCAGGTTCGTCTCGATTTCCTGTGATGGCACTGCATTGCCCAACGCAAATTCCTGCACAAAGCGTTCGGGAAGGGCCAGTCTCGTTTCCTCCGCGGTCAAATCCTTCGGTTCTGTCTCAGTAACGGAAGGTTCGTCGCGTTGTTCCAACTCGGCCATCACTTCCCATTTCAGCGGCTCGTCTGTGACGACGATCTCACCGGGGGCGAGTTCCTCGGATTCATCGAACGGCATCCAATCGGATTCAGGACAGACAGGTTCCTCGTCGGTGAGGAAGATCTCGTTATAGTTCCACGCGGAGAGGTCGTCGAGGTAGGCATCCCGCCCAAATTCCTGACCCGAGGCGATGAACGTCGTCGGTTCCACAGGGGGCACTTCGCCCTCCGGTAAATCGAGAATGGTCAGCACCTGGTCAACGCCGCGTCGACTGGTCAGCAGCATTTCGGGGGAGGCGACAAGGTTATGCTCATGACCGGGAACCAATTCATCGGCTTTGTGAAAAGCTTCCATCGCAAGGGAATAATCCCCTGCATCCCAGTAGGCATTGCCCAGCCTGTACCACGTGAATGCCTTATCGAACGTGTCGTCCAGCAATTCAAGCGCCTTGCAATAGAGGGAGATGGCATCCCTGTATTTCTCCTGCCGGGCATTTGCCACACCCAGGTTGGCGTAGGGCTTGCCAAAGTCGTGATCGAGGTCGATGGCGCGCGCGTACGCGTTCTTTGCGAGTTCGTACGCGCCCGATTTGAAATACAGGTTTCCTACTTCGTTCCACAGTTCATGATCGCTCATTGTTCCTCCAGGTTACATCGCAAGATTTTGCGAGAATTCCATGTTCATGCTTCCCAACAGACTGAAGCGGGATCGCAGTGAACGGGTGGCATTGTTCGGGTCAAGTTCGTCTGCCCGCTGATATGAGGCGATGGCGTTATCGTAATCGTTCATGCGGCGATACACATTGCCGAGCCGATTGAACGTCACCGCCTTGTCCTTGTCGGTCTCGAACAACTCGATGCTGCGTTGATACAACAGGACAGCCTCTTCGTATTTTTCCTTCTGCACGTATGCCAGCGCAAGGTTGCTGTAGGGCCAGGCGAACCGGATATCCAGTTCGATTGCCTTGGTGTATGCCGTAATGGCTTCCTCGTAGGCACCGGTATCGAAGTACACATTACCCAGTTCATTCCATACGTGGGCGTTCTTCGTATCAGGCTCGAACTGCGAATCACTCGGGTCAGCTGCTGGTTCAACGACTTGTTCATCTGCCAGCTCAGCCGGAGGCTGTTTGAGAAAGTCCGGCAATTCGTCGTCTTCAGGATTGCCTTTGTCGATCAGCGAGACGATCTCTTGAACGATCGACTCATTGCTCTCCTCAACGGTATCGTTGGCAGCCGCGCCCTGGACATCCAATTCTGCGACCGGCTCAACGAGCTGCTCCGCTTCAGACCCGGAGTTGGTTTGTATTTCCACCTCTGCGACCAACTCGACAGCTTCGGTCGCTTCCGCCTGAAGTTCAGGCTGCGATTCCGCCTGAGCATCCTCAACCTCAACCGGCAATTCAACTGCAGCTTCGGTGATCACTTCAGCTGCCGCCTCTTCCACTTGGGCGGGCTCCGCCTGGGTGGTTACGACAACTTCGGATTCTTCCATCGAGACCGCGGAGGCAATGGTTTCATTCCCATGCACCGGCATCGGGGTGACGGTTGTCTCCGTAGCAGATTCGGTCACGTGTGTTCCGTCCGATTGCACGACTGATTCTTCCACCGCAGGTTCCGGCGATACGATCGACGATTCAGGTGCGACGATCGCCATCTCCACGTCCACAATCGCGGTTGTTTCTTGTACAGTTTCAACCACCGCCGTTGCTTCCAGCTCAGCCGCTTCTTCAGCGACGGGTTGAACTTCCATAACCGGCTGATCGTCAACGGCAGTTTCGACAACGACTTCCGAGGTTTGATCCGGGACGGCAACCGTCTCGGTCACCGCATCTTCAGTTACGACGGGTTGTGCTGTCGCTTCAGGTTGGTCTGCCACAACAACTTCTTCGATCCCGGTCTCCGTGACGGCAGGTTGTTCTGCACTAGTTTCCAGTGCTGCTTCGATCACCTCTGCCGCAATCGCTTCTGATTCTTCCGGTAGCGGCGAAGCGGTAACGTCCACCTCGTCGCCGGTGTGATCTTGCGTTTCCACCGGTTTTCCGTCGAGAAGATCGGTAAAGCCAGTGTTTCCGGCATCGCATTCATCAGCCATTTTGAAGGCAGTGCAGGCGTTCTCGTAATCGTTCATTCTGCGATAGGCGTTGCCAAGCCGATTCCAGATCATGGCACGATCTTTCTGATCGGTGATGAACTCCAGGCTCCGATGGTATAAGCCCACCGCTTCTTCATATTGATGGCCCGTGACCCGGACAAGGGCGAGATTGGCGTACGCCCAGCCGACCTGTGGATTCAGTTCAATGGCATGGGCATAGGCGCCTGCCGCTTCATCCATCTGACCATTCTTGAAGTAGGCATCGCCCAATGCAAGAAAGTTCCCGGCATTGTCCGGGTCGATCTCAACAGCTTGCCTGTGCGCGCTGACCGTTTTCAGGTTGTCCTCCTGGGGGTCGAAGACCGGACCCAGCTGAATCCACGGAGCGACAAAGCGCTTGTTAAATTCGATCGTCTTTTGCTGGTACGCCAGCACTGCGTTGAAAATGTTGCCTAACTCATCCCAAAACTTATAATCGTTCATTCGTGCCTCCATTGTGATTGGGGAAATGTTGATGGTCAGTCCACGCGACAGTTGCCCAGCAGGCTGAACCGCGCCCGCGAAACCAACGTCATCGGTTCATGATTCAGTTTGACGGCATTTTGATACGCCGCGATGGCATTATCGTAATCGTTCAGGCGGCGGTAGACGTTCCCAAGCCGGTTCCAGGAGATTGCCTTCTCGTTATCGTCGCGCAAGAGTTCGATGCTCTTGAGATAGAACGGGACCGCCTCCTTGAATTTGGCCTGGTACGAAAGGCTGAACGCGAGGTTGCTGTGCGCCGCGCCGTTGAACGGCTCGAGATCGATCGCCTTCTCGAAACACTTCGCCGCCTCACGATACGAGTTGGATTTGAGGAACAAATCGCCAAGCTCCATCCACGCCTGTGCGTCCTCGGTGTTCGAAACCAAATTAAAGTGACCGACCTCGTCGCGAACGCCGGCGTGCCCGGGATCCAATTCGTCCGCTTTTTGATACGCAACCACGGCATTGTCGTAATCGTTAAGAGAACGGTAGAGATTCCCAAGCCCGTTCCACGCCACAGCGCGATCCTTGTTCGATTTGAGAAGTTCGATGCTCTTCTGCAATAGTGAGATCGATTCGGCGTAGCGTTCGAGCGCCAGGTAGGCCAGACCGAGGTTGCAGTATGCCCATCCAAAAGACCGGTCGAGGGCGAGGGCTTTGTTATACGCCTGTATGGCTTTATCGAACGCGCCAGCCAGAAAATGCACATTGCCCATTTCATTCCAAACACTGGCACGGGCAGGCTCGGCCTGTGTCTTGATATCCTCATCGCCATCCTGCATGAGCAATGAACGATCCGCCTGCGCAAACAATTTCGAGAATACTTGGGTTGAGATTTGCATGGTGAGACCTCCGATCTCTTGGTTGGGTATGTCGTCAAAGGCAACCTGCGTCGTGGATGGGAGATGATCCGCTTCAGTTTGCGATGACGAATGCAGTGCCTTCATTGCAGAAAATGAATCGGCAGCGGATCGCGCATGTTCATTTTGTACATCCCAGGCAGGCTCAAAGATCCAGAACGGTGCCTCTTCAGCCGGCGCGGCTGCGATGTTTTCATCTGTCTCTCGTTCGCTTCGTACGGGTGTTTGGCTGGTTTCGACCTCAGGCGCCGCGTCTCCGCCCATGGGCGGAACAACTTCACTGTCGGTTGAAGCGGGGTACAGGTCCGCGAACGGTTCCGCGAGAAGGGAATCAGCCCGTTGATAGGCTTGGATCGCCTTGTCGTATTCATTCAGGAGCCGGTACGAATTCGCCAATCGATTCCACGTGATCTTGATCATTTCATCGTCGTGTAATAGTTCGAGGCTCTTCAAGTACGGTGCAAGGCTTTCCTTCACCTTTCCGTCCGTGGCATACGCGAGACCGAGATTGCTGTATGCCCAGCCGAAGCCGCGATTCAATTCAATGGATTTCAAAAATACTTCGACCGCGTCAGCGGTCTTGCCGGCATTCAGATACACAACGCCGAGGTCGCTCCAGACCGCGCTGTTCTTCGGGTCGAGGAGCAGCGCTTGCTGATATCCTTTCACCGCTTCGCGATATCGTTGTTGTTTTGCAAACAATTCCGCCAGCCTCAGCCAGGGTGTGACGAAACGAGGGTTGAGTTCGATGGCTTTCTGATAGGCAGTAACCGCTTCATTGGTGCGTCCCATGCCTGCGTACACTTCACCCAATCCGTTCCATGGGTGCGGCAGGAGCTGTGAGCATTCGATGGATTTTCGGTACGCCGCGATGGCATCATCGAGGTATTCCCGGCGGGAGTACACATCGCCAAGCCCATTCCAGGCGACAGGGTCATTGGGATAGTGCTCGATGGCTTTTTGAAAAGCGATCAGTGCTTCATCGTTGCGGTGAATCTTGAGACACAGGTTGCCGAGGTTGTTCCAGACAAAGATCTGTTCCGGTGCAAGGTGGATGGCTTGTTTGTACGAATCGATGGCTTCGTCATTTTTGCCGACGCTGGAATGTACGAGGGCAATGGCATTGAAGCATTGGGCTTCGAACCAGTTATCATGCAAACGGGTGGCGAATTTCAGCGCATCCTGCAATATTTCATTCGCCTTTTCATATTCGCCCCGCCGCCAGTTGAGAATGCCCAGGTTGAGCAGCAAATTTGCGCGGACGGAAGCCGACTCGGCGCTGCTGGGTAGTTCGGTGAGGAACGATTCGCGCACCGAGATCTTTGCCTCCGTGTCTGCAAACTCGCCGTCATATTCTCCAGTTCCCTGCCACGCCGATTCAAGCGCGGTCTGCAGGATCTGTTCCGGTTTCGGCGAAGCGACAAGGTCGAGCAGGAGGTCGCGGGCAACCCAAAGGTCCGGGGCAATGCGGGCGACGGCGGCGACTTCTTTATAGGTGAGCCAGAAGATCACGCACTGACCCCGCGCGTGGATGACATCCTTGAGATGGTTCAACATCGAAGATAAGCGAGCCGGGGTGTTCAGTAAACTGCCAAGACCATCCACCAAATAGACGGTATTGACCGTTTGTTTGAAAGCGGCGACCAATGTTGCCATGGAGCGAAACTCCGGCCCGTCAATATGAAGCGTGCAGGTTGTCCAGTTGCGATCCATGAAATGATTCTCCAGCATGGAAAGCGAATCGGTCCTTACATACTCCGAGCCATATGTCACCAACAGGATCGCCGGGCGGCGCCACTGCATGGAAAGCTCGAGCCCAGGCATCAAGGCGAGCAACCGCTCCTCAAGCGATTCGTCTTCTTTGATCGTGGGTTGGAGAACGTCAATCATCGAGCATGCTCCTCAGTACAGGATGCACATCGCACCAGTTTTCCTCGTCGCGGTATTCCAATAACGCCAGTAGTTGGAGCATCGGGCGCAGGCGTTCGCTATATTCAAGCCGATTGTCTTTGTTTACTTTTTTCAACAGTTTGATATCTTCCTTGTCCAGGATCCGCCGGTATTCATTGCGGATCTCGCTGGCCGACCATTCAACATCCTCCACGCAGATTTGATCTGCTTTGCGTCGGCGGGCGCGACCGATCGCGGTGCGCAGCACGCGCGCCATCTCGCGGAAAACACCGCCGCTGTATGAGATCGCCAGTTCCAACGCGGCGGGTTGAATGAGGCGGGTATCCATACGCAGAGAAACGAAACGCTCCATGGTCTGGTATCCGGCAGAGATATGATTGTTCGGGTCCTGCGGGGGGTGCAGATTGATGTTCGGCAGGAAGAGGGATTGATCCCGGATGGAGTCAAATTCCTTGCTGTAGAAGAGCGCGCTCGAAACGGTGTACACAATGGCACAGTTGGGCTGCATCATGATCTCACGGCGGTCGTGGAAGATGGCGCGTGCCCGTTCCAGATCAGGTTTGTCCATGTCATCGATCAGGATGAGCGGAATGCGCGATTCGCGGCTGTAAATGGCGGCGATGATATGGTTGATGATGGCGATCAACCCGGTGATGTCGGTTTCGACAACCTGGCGTAATTCCACGCGGGTGGCCGGTTCGAGCTTCATCTTCATTCCGGCGCTGGCGAAGAAGGCATCGATCGAAGCTCCAAGTTCGTACTCCGAAACACGCCCTTCCAAAACGGTGGAAACATTCTTTTCAACTTTGCCCTTCCAGCCGTTCAATTCCTTGAGCAATTGCTCGGGAAGTTCGCCGCCTTTCCGGCGATATTCCCGAAACAGCCGCCCGCCGATGCCCAGCAACAGGTCACGAAAATCAATATCGATCACATCGGCTTCTTCGCGGATACTGAAGTTGATGGGCCAATATTTGCGCTTGATCTCCTCGCTTGCAAGCAGATGCATCAATTCAGTGGATTTGCCACAACCGCGATGACCGGAGAAGAAAAACTTCGGGGGGCGATAAAATGGCGCAAGCAGGGCATCCGTCAATTCGGTAATGGGGTTGCCTGGGCGGTCGATATAAAACGGATTTGGCTCGCCATTCCTACCGGGCTTGAGAGGCAGATCCAGCTCGAAATTGAGCCAGGCCCGGTCGAAGTCGGTCGCAACACTGTAATCAAATTTGTTCATAGTTTCTCTTCAGAACGCACTCTTGTATTGATCATCCTTGGTGCCATTATAGGAAGTGGACGCTTCCTTCATAATCGGCAAATATTGACGTTCTCGAGCAGATTTATTGACCAGCTGGTTTCTTGATCCTGGTCATTTTTGACCAGCGACTCAATCCGCTGCGGCGGCCAGTCCCTCGCGAATCGCGTAGAGGGCGGCTTGGGTCCGATTCGCCACATGGAGTTTGTCCAAAATATTGCTGACATATTTCGCGATCGTGCGCTCGTGGACGACAAGGGTTCCTGCGATCTCCTGGTTGCTTAAGCCTCGGGCGATCAGACGCAGCGTTTCAAGTTCCCGGCGGGTCAACGAGTCGGTCATAATATGCTCGTCCTGCGCCTGATCAAATTCATGGATCACTTTCATTGCGATGGAGGGGTGCAGGCACGCCTGCCCGTTCGCAACATCGCGGATCGATTTCAATAGTTCGTTGCGCGGCGTGTCCTTCAACATATATCCTAGCGCGCCCAATTTGATCGCCTGATAGACGCGGTTGCTCTCGGCAAAACTGGTTAGCACGAGGATGCGCGCATTCGGTACGACATCCTTCAGGCGCGGGATCGTCATCAAACCATCCAGGCGGGGTATGACCATATCCAGCAGGATGACATCTGGTTTGGTCCTGCCAGCGAGCTCGATCGCCCGTATACCGTCCTCTGCTTCTGCAACAACTTCCATATCCTTTTGAAGCGAGAGGATGGCGACCACGCCTTCGCGCACAACACTTTGATCCTCCACCACCAGCACGCGGATCTTTTTCATGGTCGCCTCCCAATTCCCGGCGATGTTTTGTATTGTCTACCGAGTGGTGATGACGAGCGAAGAAAATCTGCTTTGGTTGGCTTCGGCATTTGTTAGTTGCTCCTCTTGTTTGTTCCACAGTTCCGGCGACCAGATTTCCAGATAGTCACCCAGACCCACAAGGATCGCGTCCTGTGCCAGTAACGCAAAATCCTTTAAGTGCTTGCCGATGGGGATACTACCATCGGGCTCGAGCTCAGTTTCCTGCGCAGTACCGATAAGCATCCGCATCAACATGCGGGCCAGCGGGTCTGCCAGATTGGCAGCCATCACCCGCTGGTAGATCTGTTCAAACGCCCCGCGGGTAAGCACCATCAGGTTGCGGTCGAACCCTTGCGTGATGAAGACGCCATCATTGAATGCTCCGCTGAATTCCACCGGTAAAGGCAGGTTGTTCCGGGTATCCAAGATGCGAGTGTAAAGACCGAGTAACAAGTGAAGTCTCCTGGATAAATTTTTTCTTGCTTGATGTTGCGCTCATTATAGGATTTCGGGTTGATTTGCAAAATCCACGAATCTGGCCACTTTTCGTTTTTGTTTTGCCAATGAAAGTCTCTTGCAATGGGTCATTTATGACCATCGCAAAAAAGAGGTGGAGGTGTCGCGGATTTATGATGTTTGTCATCTTGATTTCCCCACGTTAAAACCGAAACCGCCTGCAGCGCTGCAGGCGGTTTCGGTTCTTGCTGCAATTTATTCTTCTTTCTCGGCAAGCCCTTCACGATGCGCGTATAACGCGGCTTGAGTGCGATTAGCGAGATGAAGTTTATCGAGAATACTGCTCACGTATTTCGCGATGGTCCTTTCATGCACAACCAGTTCATCGGCGATCTCTTGATTGCTCAACCCGCGCGCGATCAATTTTAGGGTTTCCAATTCGCGCGGAGTTAACGGATCCACGGTATACAACAATTGCGAAGGATGGTTGATATCGTGAATCACTTTCATTGCGATGGACGGCTGAATGGAAGCCTGCCCGGCAGCCACGTCGCGGATCGCCTGCAACAACTGAATTCGCGTGGCATCCTTCAACAAGTAGCCCAATGCTCCCGCCTTGATGGCTTGATAGACACGATCAGGTTCAGCGAAACTGGTGAGCACCAAAATGCGGGCTTCGGGGGCAGCCTCGATCAATTTCGGAATTGTAGTCAGCCCATCCTCGTTTCCCATGACCATATCCAACAGGACGACCTCGGGTTTTGTTTTACGGGCGATCTCGACAGCCTGGGTGCCATTTCGGGCTTCGCCGACAACGTCAAGGTCCTGTTGAAACGAAAGGATGGCGACCACCCCCTCCCGAACTACGCTTTCATCATCCACCACGAGAATACGAATCCGCTTCATGACTTTTTGCTCCTTGCCTTTTTGATAAAGACGCGGTCTTTACCGACGGTTACCTTGATCTTCGTCCCGGTCCCCACGCTGGAGTGAATGTCGATACGCCCATGGATGAGCGCCACGCGCTCCTTCATGTTTTTCAAACCCAAACCGCCCGACCTTAATTTTTTCAGGTCGAAGCCGCGGCCGTTATCCTCGACTTCCAAGATCACATTCTGCCGGGTCTTTCGCAGCATGACCGTCACGGAGGTGGCTTGCGCATGCTTTAATATGTTATTCAACGCTTCCTGCGCGACATAATATAAAGCCACCTCTGTCTCTTTAGCCAGATGGATATTTTCATCCGCAAGCAACCTTGCTTTAATATCCGCCCTGCCCTCCACCGCGGCAAGCCGATGATGAAGGACGGAAACCAACCCTTCTTTTTCAAGTTCCACAGGCTGCATTTCATAAAGGAATAAACGCATTTCCTTGACAGCCATGCGCGCATGCTCCCCAATTTTCTTGAGAACCTCGTCAGGCAACACCGTCGAACCTGCTTCGAGGGCTGCCTGCGTTGCTTCGGTCAATGTCACCAACCCATACAGCTTCTGGCTGACCGAATCGTGAAGGTCACGCATCAACCTCTGGCGCTCCAGTCGGGCGATGGACATCTGCCTCCGGCGGTCGCTGTCGATCAGGGTTGCAAGCTGGTCGGTGACCGTGGCAAGGCGAACGATCTCATCCTGGCTGAAAATTAGTTGGTCCCTTCGTGCCACGGCGATACACCCAATGGTTTTTTTATCCCCACGGGATTGGGTTATGGCCAGGGGCATAAGCAAAAAGGTCGAAATGCCAATTCCACGCACCGCATAACGAATGCGTATCTCATCCGGCAGATCATCAATGAGCAGCGTTCGTTTCTGGTTAACAGCCATTTCGAACATGGATGCCAGTACCTGGATTTCAGCCATGCGTTGAATTGCATCCGGCGTCAATCCGTAATGCGAGGCCAGGTAGAGCTTGATATTACCAGTCTCCACTTCCTGCTCATCCACAAGCCAGATCCCGGCAATCTGGCATTGAAATGGGTGAATGATCTGAAAGATCGACTCGGATAGGAATTCATCGAGGTTCGAGGCATGCGTCGCAATATTGGACAAGGAATTAAGAATGGCAAACATTTCATCCCGGGCGCGCTGGCGCGCATCGTCCGCAAGCCTCCGCTCCGTGATATCACGCCAGATGATCAGCTTACCGATCAACTCCCTGTTCTTATCGCGAAGATTAGACATGCGGATATTCAGATACCGCCAGTCCGTACGCGTACGGACACTGCGCCGCATCTCCAACTCCTGGACATTTCCGGCGGCATCGCTCAAACCGGGCCAGCCCGT
>CAZFDL010000056.1:0-15168 GCA_964517905.1 uncultured Anaerolinea sp.
GTTCAGCGAACTCTTCCATTGTGTAATAGCGCGAGATCGGCATGTGCTTCTTGCTTGGCTGTAAGTATTGACCGATCGTCAAAATGTCCACGCCCCAACTGCGCTGGTCGCGCATCACGGCTTTCACTTCGTCCATCTCTTCGCCGAGACCGAGCATGATGCCTGATTTGGTCAGCACCTCGGGGTCGAGTTTTTTCGCGTTCGAAAGAGTCGCTGCCGCCCAATCGTAACTGTCCTGCGGTTGGACTTGCTTGAACAAGCGCGGCACCGTCTCCACGTTATGATTCAAAATTTCAGGGCGCGCATCCATCACGATCTTCAACGCTTCGAGCGAACCCTTGAAATCGGGAATTAACACTTCGATGGAACAGCCCGGCAATACTTCTCTTATTCTCCGTATCACCATCGCAAAAATTGGCGCGCCGCCGTCCCGGCGTTCATCGCGATTGACAGAAGTAATGACCGCATGCTTCAGATCCATAGACTTCACGGCTTGCGCGACGCGTTCCGCTTCGCCCCAGTCCATCAACGTCGGTTTGCCGTGTTTGATGTCGCAGAATCCGCAGGTGCGCGTGCACACATCGCCGAGCATCAAGAACGTTGCGGTGCCGCTTCCCCAGCACTCGCCGAGGTTTGGGCACATCGCTTCTTCGCACACGGTGTGCAACGATTTCGAACGCATCAACTGCAACACGCGTTCGTAGTTTTCGCCCGCAGGCGCGCGTACTTTGATCCATTCGGGGCGGCGCAGAGGGCGCACGTCGCTGGGGGGGATGATTCGGTCTCGGGTGGGAGTGGCAGACATAAGGTCCTTTTGAATTGCAACCGCGTGGTTTCGATACGGCGGCGGTGGGTGAGTAGTCCCGAAGGGACATGTCGAAACCACGCCGCCTACTCAACCAGCGGTTATTTCTTCTTCACTTTCAATCGGATTCCGTTGACTTCGACGACCTCCACCTTGTCGCCCTTACTGATCGTTTGCGACGCGTCCGCGGCTTCGGCGCTCCATAACTCGGATTCCAACTGGACTTGTCCGGTCGCTTCATCCCAACTTTTGGCTGTTCCCGTTTTTCCAACGTACGACTCAGCCCCCGCGTGGATCGGCGCGCGCAAGGCGCGTAACGCGAAGAGCAGAATGCCGAAGAACAACGCGCCGATCAACAAACCGGTCGCGATCACCAGTGGAACAGACACGCGTTGGAACTCAGGCGTGCCGGGTGAATTGAACAGCACCAGGGCGCCGACGATGAACGACGCGACGCCCGCGGCGGTCAGCGCGCCGTGGGTTGGCGCGTTGATATCGAGGATGAATAACACAAAGGCGGTGATGAGGAAGATGATCCCGAACCAGTTCACAGGTAACACGCCCAATGCATATACGGCGAGCGTTAGGCAGACCACGCCGATGAACCCGGCAACCCATCCGCCGGGGCTGGAGATCTCGATGAGCACGGCTTGCACGCCGATGGCGATCAATAGAAAGGCGATATTTGGGTCGGTGAGCAACATCAGGAATTGCTCGATGAAACTCATGTTAAGCGGTTGCACATCCGCGTTTTCTGTGTTCACCGTGCGCACGCCGTCGCTCATTTGCAGGGTAAAACCATCGAGCGATTCGAGCAGGCCGTCAATGTTCTCCACGACGAAATCGATCAAATGGACTTCAAGGGCTTCGTCCGCCGTCGCGGCTTTGGCTTCGTCGATCATCGCTTCGGCGAGGGCGAGAGCTTCTTCGCCGCGCGGCTCCACGAACGGACGGATCACGGCTTTGATGGCATTCGTCGCTTTGGCGCGCGCATCGGAATTCAGATCCTCCCCCGAACTGTTGATGGGACTCGCCGCGCCGATCACTGTCTCCGGCGCCATGGCCGAGGCGTGACCCGCCATGGTGATCATGGCGCCCGCGCTCCCTGCGATGGCGTTCCGCGGCGCAACGTAAACAACGACCGGCACGTCGCTTGTGCGTATCTCTTTGATGATCTCGAGCATCGTATCCACGCTCCCGCCGGGCGTGTTGAGTTGGATGATGAGAACTTCGGCGTTTTCGCGATCCGCTGTTTCGATGCCGCGTTTGAAATATTCCAGCATCGGCGGCATGATCGGTCCGTCCGCGGTCATCACCAGCACAAGCGGCTGGTCGCTTTGGGCGCGCGCCGGCTGGAGGACGCTCAGCAACATGCCGAGGAAAATTAACAAGAATCCGATCCGTTTCATGGAATGGATTATAACCCCGAAAAAAGTCGGTGCGGCTGTGGTCAAAGCCGCACTCATCATACCCTTATTGTAGCCCGATGAGTATCGTCCGAGAGCTCAAGACGATGATCAGGACTCCGACGAGAATCATCAGTGCTTTCAGCGGCAATTTCTTTGCCATCAGCGCCGCGAGGGGAGCGGCAATGGCTCCGCCGGTTAACAAGCCCAGGATTATGTGCCAGTATTGACCGAAGCTAAGGGTGAGTACGAATGTGATGGACTGTGCCAATGTGACGAAAAATTCGGAGAAGTTGACGGAACCGATCGTCTTGCGCGGTTGCTTGCCATTTGCCACAAGAGTTGTTGTCACGACCGGCCCCCAGCCGCCTCCGCCAATGGCGTCGCAGAACCCGCCGAACAACCCCAACACGCTGACGCGGGGTCCATGTTCATCGATCCTTCCATCATGCGGTTGAACTGTGAAGGCTTTGACGATGATGACGATCCCCATGACGATCAAATAGGCGGAAATGTAAGGTTTGATCAGACCACCGTCGAGTGAGGTAAGCAAATAGGCGCCGGTGATGCCACCCAGAACACCGGGGATGACGAGCCGCCGAATCAGTTTCCAATCAATGTTACCGAGCCGCCAATGTGAGATGCCTGATACGCCGGTTGTCACCACCTCCGCCATGTGCACGCTGGCCGAGGCCGCGGCAGGGGGGATGCCCAAGCTCAGTAAAAACGTATTGGAGCTAACGCCATACGCCATGCCCAGCGCACCGTCGATCATCTGGGCGACGAATCCCACCGCCACAAAGATAAGTATGTTGGTTTCCACGTTGGTGTCTCCTTTGATTCTGTCTAAGTATTATAAAGTCTATAGTACTAGTATACTTTTTAGGTAAATAAAAATGCGTCCCCCCGCACGCACTCGTATCTACTTTTTGCCGAGCTTCTTGCGGACTGCGCTTTGCCGTTTGGTCACATCTGCGAGCGATGTGGTATCGAGGATGTCGGCAATTGCGTTCCTCACATCGCCCATCGCGAGGCGAAGGCCGCAAGTCTCCTCGTCCGGGCAACCACAAGGTTCGTACGCCATCTGGCTCACGCACTTGACCGGCGCCACGGGACCATCCAGCACGCGGAAGATTTGCCCGAGGGTGATCTCGTTCGCAGACCTTGCCAGATAGTATCCGCCGCCAACGCCCATCTTGCTGTGAAGCAAGCCCGCGTTCTTGAGTGTGAGCAGGATCTGCTCAAGAAACTTGGGAGAGATCTGTTCGCGTTGCGCGATATCCTTGATCTGCATCATCCCTGGGGGGGAGGTTTTTTCAACGGGAACTGCCAGCGCGATCATGGCTCGCAAGCCGTACTCGCCGCGTTTGGAAAGCCTCATGGTCTGTGGTAACTCCTACTATGCCGATAGACTTTATTTACCAAATCATAATTCAGCGGCTGGAGGCTGTCAAGGGAGTTTTATTTTTCGGAGACCACGTTCAACTCTCGCGAGTAGCGGTCCAGCCAGCGGTTCGACCAGCCCCACAACGTTGCATCCCGGACGATGCGCTTCACTTCCTCGCGCGTCATTTTCGCCTCGGAGTTGAATACGTCCGTGTTGCGGCGGCTGATCGCCAGTGTACGAATGGCAAACATAAGCGGGAAAATGCACGCGAGACGGATGCGATGCTGCCACGGCGGCAGGGTTTTGACGCACGTCAGCGCGGCGTGGAGGTGGCGCTCGGCTTTATCGGCGAGCATATCCAGCACCTTGATCGCCTCGGCGCGATTCTCCGGCAGGAACAGTTCATGCGCCGAAAGATTCACCGCCTCGAGAAATTTTTTGGGGATGTATACCCAGCCGCGTTCGTAGTCCTTGCGCAAGCCGCGGATCACGTTCACCGTCTGCAGAGCCAGCCCGAATTCGCGGGCGAGTGGGAGCAGTTCCTTGATACGGATACGGATGAACAGCGAATACCACGCGAAGAGGTGTGTGAGTAAATATCCCACGCGGCCCGCCACCTCGAACATGTAATCGTCCATGTCCTCTTCGTTGTCCACGCGCGGTCCGCGCGCCACCCAGCGCGCCATCCCCTGCGTGCTGTGAAGCACATGATGAGTGATGATCTCGCGCACTTCTTTTGGAAGCAGTGCCAGCCGCGCGAGGATATCCTTCGCGTGTTGAGCCACTACTGCGTCGGGGTTCGAAGTGTCTCCGTCTTGAAGCCGGGCTGTGAGCTCGTCAACGTCCGTTGAGCCGCTCAGTATATCTGCCCAAAGGTTGAGCAGTTCTATTTTCTGGTCTGCCGGCATATCCTCGTTGTCTTCCAGATAATCGGACACGCGCAACAGCAGGTATGCCACGGTCCCTGCGTCGCATAAGACCGCAGGTAATTGTTCGATGCCGATGGCAAATGTGCGGCTTGCCAGTCTCAGTAAGTCTCTTAAAGTCAACATGATTGCCTCAATAATTCAAAAGATGAAACCCTTGCACTCGAAACATGATGCGGATGGAGGACCTAGGACGGAGAATCGACAGCCAGTGAAACGGACTCTGCACCGGTCAACGCGCGGTGCAAATCCGCGCTTTTCAAGATGATCGCCGTGTTACGGACTCCCGAACCGATGGAAACCTCCTCCTCGTTCAAGACGCTCGCATCGATCATCACTCTAACTTGATTCTTCAAGCCGAACGGACTCACCGTCCCGACCCGGTAGCCGGTCACTTCAAGCACTTCGTCTTCGGTTGCCATGCGTATCCGTGAACGTTTGAGCAGCGTGCGCAGTTTTTTCCAATCCACCTGTGCAGGTCCCGCCATAAGCACCAGTAGGAATTCTCCCGGCCGCACTTGAAACAGAATACTGCGGACCACTTGTTCGGGTCGCTGGTTGCGGGAGGTGGCGGCCTCTTCAAAACTGTGAACAGGCGTCCCGTGGACGAAGACGCGATGTTCAATTCCCAGTGCGTCCAGTGCCAGGCTGGCGGGCGGCTTCGAGTCCATAAACCAATTCTCACCTTCAATGGTGTATTGGTCAAGTGTTTGACGGCGTAAGGTAAAATACAAGCCTTCCCGTCCATCAAGGAAACGTTCACCAAACCTAATGCGACTTCGGTTCCAACTCCTCGTCTTCATGTTGCTGCGCGCGATCTTCAATACGATGCATCGCATGGTGTATCCGTTTCTCGCGGTGTTTGCGCGCGGGCTCGGTGTGGAACTGACGACGTTCTCGTTCGTCATCACTGCGCGTTCGCTGGTCGGCGCGTTGAGCCCGGCCTTCGCGCCCATCGCCGATCAACGCGGACGAAAGTTCGGAATGCTCGCCGGTGCATCCTCATTTGCGCTGGGCATGGGGCTGGTTGCGTTCCTGCCAAACTTGTACACGCTCAGTGCGGCGATGTTGCTGGCGATCCTCGGCAAATATCTATTCGACCCCGCCATGCAAGCCTACTTCGGCGACCGCATTCCATATAAGCAGCGCGGCACCGCGCTCGCCATTACTGAAGTGGCGTGGTCGTTGTCGTTCATCGCGGGGATTCCGCTCATGGGCTGGCTGATTAACCTCTACGGATGGACGGCTCCCTTCCCCCTGTTGGCGGTCCTCGGCGTGGGGATGATCCTCGTCATCTGGAGGATGATTCCGGGCGAGGATACGCATCACATCCGCACGTCGGATTCCCGCGGCAATTTTCGGGCGGTTCTGACGAACATTCCTGCGCTGGCGGGAATCTCGATCGCACTTTGGGCGAGCGCGAGCAATGAGCTGGTCAACCTGATCTTTGGCGTTTGGCTCGAAGATTCTTTCGGCCTGAAGATCGCCGCGCTGGCCGGTGCCTCGGCCGTGATCGGTCTCTCTGAACTCAGCGGCGAAGGACTCGTCGCGTTGACCACCGATCGGCTCGGCAAGACGCGCGCGCTGGTCATCGGTCTGGTCGCGAATGCGGCGAGCGCGTTGTTGCTTCCGTTCATCGGGACAACACAAGTGGGGGCACTGATCGGTTTGTTTTTCTACTACATTACATTCGAATACGTCATGGTCAGCCATATACCGATGATGTCTGAACTTGTGCCCGAGGCGCGCGCGACGTTGTTGTCGTTCAACCTGACGGGTCACTCGTTGGGACGCGCCATCGGGGCTTCCCTTTCCACCCTGATCTACACGCGGTTTGGGTTCTTCCCGATCGTGCTTGCGTCCATTTTTTTCACCGTCCTGGCACTGCTCGCACTGGGAGAATTGACTCAGAAGGTTGTAATCCTACCGAGGATCCTTGCGCTCTTCCGCCGCGCCGAAGGCAGCGGAACGTGATCATCTTAATCCTCTATGGCTTCTTCCTCTTTCTTTTCCTGCTCGGCTTGCTGTGGGTGTTCATCCCCGCCTTGTACGGTTTGCCATCTCGACCCACACATCCCGACCGGATCCGACGGGCGTTGAAGCTGGCGAATCTCCAACCCGATGAAGTCCTGTACGACCTCGGCGCAGGCGATGGGCGGGTTCTGTTGATCGCTGCAAAGGAGTTCGGCGCGCAAGCCGTCGGCGTCGAGATCGGACCTGTCCAGTGCGCGCTGATCTGGTTGCGGATCGTTGCCAGCGGGCATGGCGAGAAAATTCAACTCAAGTGGGGAAATTATTTCAAAACGGATTTGAGGCGGGCAGATGTTGTTTTTATCTATGCCACGTCAAGGGAAGTGATGCGGCTGGCTCCGTATTTGGAAAAGCAAATGAAACCGGGCTCGCGTGTGGTTTCGATCTCAGCCGATTTCCCGGAGTGGGAGCCATCTGGGTTCGATGAACGAGATTTGATCTTCACCTATTCCATGCCGCCCGTGTATGGGAGTCTGACCACGTATCTGTTGAAGCACGGTTCCGCTCCCTGATGGCTCCTGAAGGATGCTTCGCTAAGGCAGGTGGGGGTGAAATCCAGATTTCTCCAATATCAAAACAAATTCTTCAACCAATACACCTGCCGGGTTTGTATACGAATCCTCGCCGATCACGTTGAACCCGTTCTTCTCCAGCACATGCCGTGAGGCAACATTGTGTTTCGCCACATGCGCCCTTAACGGACGCGTTGCAACACTTCTCAAAAATTCTGCCAGCGCGTTGGTTGCGATTCCCTTTCCCCAGAATTCCTTTCCGATCCAATAGCCGATTTCACGCTCGCCTTCCATGTCCCAACTGACGATGCTCCCCGCCACCTGTCCCTCGGCGAGGATGGCTCTGAATATAACGGACTCATCAGCGATGATCTTTTTGGAATGAGCGTAAAAGGCATCTTTATCCCGCGAAGGGAACGCCGCCATCGCCGTCGCTTCGGGGTCGAGTTGCTGTTCGAAGAGGATGGGCAGGTCGGAGTCAATAATTTTGCGGAGTAAAATTTTCGGCATGTTGCGAGTATAACCGCAACGCCAATTCAATCCTCAATAAATGTTTATCCGAAGTTAAATTATCTCACCATTCTAATCGCCAGTCTCTAATTCTCTACTCTCTGGTTTCCCCATGCTCATCCATTCCTCTTCCACCTCCTCACCCTCGCGCGGTGAGCCGCCAAAACAGGTATAATTTGAACGAGAAAAGCGAGGCAGATATGACCGCCATGGAAACGATTGCCGTAAAAGTGACTCCTGAAGCCGCCAAAGCCTTCCGCGCTGCATCTGATGCAGAGCGTAGAAAAATGGAACTGCTTCTCAGCCTCCGCTTGCTGGAGGCGGCGGAATCGCGCCAATCCCTCGAAGAGGTCATGCGTAGCATCAGCAAAAGCGCCAAGGCGCGCGGCTTGACGGAAAAGAAACTGAAGGAAATTCTCGAAGAGAATTAACATGCGTTTCGTATTCGATACGAACGTACTTGTCAGCGCGCTTCTTTTTGAGGACTCCAAACCTGCCAAAATAATATTTTCCGCTCTCAAGGAAGGGGAAATTCTTCTTTCGTCTGACTTGGTGAACGAAGTTCACGGAGTAATTTATCGTAAAAAATTCGACCGTTACATCTCCAATGAACAACGCAACGAATTTCTAACTGTCTTGGTTCAAACGGGAACTTTGATTGAAATCACTGAAAACATCGAAGTATGTCGCGATCCAAAAGACAACATGATTTTGGAGTTGGCTGTCAGCGGACAGGCAGATATGATCGTGAGCGGAGATGGCGATTTGCTGGTATTACATCCATTTCGCGGAATTTCCATTCTTGCTCCAGAGAATGCTTTATCAAAATAAGACCAATCCTCGCTCTTGTAGCGGGGATTTTTATCCTCGATCTCTAGTCTCTAATCTCCAAACCTTCCCATGCTCATCCACTCCTCCTCCCAACTCCTCACCCTCGCAGGCGGTCCCCAAAGGGGACACGCCCTCGGCGCGCTCGGCATCATCGAAAACGGCGCGGTGATTGTGCGCGATGAAAAGATTGTTGCCGTAGGTATCTCCGACGAACTCAAAGCCGCCTATCCCGATGAACCGACTCTCGACGCCAGCGGATGCGTGCTCATGCCTGGCTTTGTTGACCCACACACACATCTCATTTGGGCGGGTGACCGTGCCAATGAGTTCGAAATGAAGATGTCGGGCAAACCCTACCTTGAAATTCTGGCGGAAGGCGGCGGCATCCTTTCCACGGTCACGCAGACGCGTGCCGCCAGCATGGAAACTCTCATCGCGCAGAGTCGCTCCCGTCTGCTCCGCATGTTCATCCATGGCACCACCACTGCCGAAGCCAAAACGGGCTACGGTTTGCAAACCGCGACCGAACTGCGCCTGCTCAAAGCCCTGCTCGCGCTCGATGATGAGTCCCCGCTCGATCTTGCCATCACCTTCCTCGGCGCGCATGCCATCGCGCCTGAATACAAAGACAACCCGCAAGGTTACACCGATCTCGTCTGCGACACGATGTTGCCGATGCTCAAAGAATGGTGGGGGACTCACGCGCCGCGACTGCCACTCCCCTTTGTGGATGTGTTTTGTGAGACCAAAGCCTTCGACTTAAACCAATCGCGTCAAATCCTGACCCGGGCTGTGTCGCTGGGATTCCCGATTAAGATCCACGCGGACGAGTTCGACAATCTCGGCGGCGCTTCCCTTGCAGTGGAGTTGGGCGCGGCGTCTGCAGATCATCTGGTTGTTACCTCCGATGTTGATATTGCTGCATTGGGCAAGTCAGACACGGTCGCAGTCTCGCTTCCCTGCACGCCATTTGGTCTTGCTGAAAATCATTACACCCCCGCGCAAAAACTGATCGCCGCGGATGCCTACTTTGCCCTCGCCACCGACTGTAATCCCGGTACAACATGGAATGAATCCATGCAATTTGTCATCGCGCTTGCCTGCCGGGCCATGAAATTAACTCCTGCCCAGGCTATCGCCGCAGCGACCATCAATTCGGCGCACGCGATTCGCATGTCGGAACTGATCGGTTCGATCGAAGTCGGCAAACAGGCAGATATGCTCATCCTGAACGTGCCGGATTATCGTCACCTGGGCTATCGCTATGGTACGAATCTCGTCAGGCAGGTGATCAAACGCGGCAGGGTGTATTCTGTGGATGTGGGGTATTATAGGACTGCATAACTTGGAAACGACGGGGAGACCGTCGTTTTTCTTCATGCGGGTGGTTTTCTTTTGAACACTGAGTGGATTCTCTTTGCCTCGATCTTATTGCTGAATTCCGTGGCGGCTTTGTTCCTTGCCGCTTTTATGGCGCGCAGACCTCATGGACCCGGACGGAGATCCCTGCTATCCATGCTGGTCATGCTCGCAGTCTGGAATTTCTCGTATGCCATGGTCGCGCTCTCCACCTTGCCGGAGATGAAGTTGCTATGGCTAAAACTTGAGACCTTTGGCATTCTCACCGTCCCGGTCTTCTGGTTCTTTTTTGCCCTGCGTTATAACCGGATGGATCGGTGGTTAAACCGATACACTGCCGTATTGTTCTTTATCCTTCCGGGCATCTCGATGGTGATTCTATTTTCGGAACAATGGTTCCACTTGTATTACACCTCCGTCACCCCGGTCTCCGAGAACGGCGGACCCCTGGTGACCGAGCGCGGACCGTGGTACGTGGTTGTCCTTTTCTATTCCTATCTTATGAGCCTGGCGGCCATCGGATTGCTCCTCAGGCGCGCGATCCAGCATCGGAACATTTATCGCCGGCAGATGTATGTATTGATCGCGGCCGTGTTGGTCCCGATCATCGTCAATGGCGCATACCAGCTGGCGCCCACCCTTCTACCCGAATCTGTCCTGCGTATCGACCTTACTCCGATTTCCTTTACCATCTCCGCCGTGTTGATCGCCATCGGCGTGTTCGGACTTCGCATCTTCGACCTCATTCCGATTGCGCGCCATACCGTGCTGGAACACATCCCTGAAATGGTTTTTGTCGTGGACGCGCACGATATCGTCGTCGATGCAAACACCATTGCCACGCGGATGCTGGGCAAAAGCATGGACGAGATCATCGGCAGGGATCCGCTGGAGGTGTTTCGTGACTGGCCCGAACTCCTTCACCGCTTTCTCACCGCCAACGAGTCGCGCGAGGAGATCCAGATCCCCGGTGACCCGCCGCGTACCCTGGAAGTGGTGGTGACTGCTCTGCACAATTCGGCGAACCAGCTCGAAGGGCGTGTGATCGTGGCGCATGACATCACGGAACACACGTGGTTGGAAAATGATCTCACCTTTGCCAACGAAACACTCACCCGTCAATTGGAGGAGATCAACAAACTTCGCGATGAATTGCAGGAAAAGGCGATCCGCGACCCGTTGACCAACGTCTATAACCGCCGTTACCTGGTCGAATTTCTCGACCAGGCGGTCGCCCGCGCAAAACGCGACTCGGCGAACCTGTCTGTTGTCATCATGGATGTGGATAACTTCAAGCAGTTCAACGATACGTACGGTCACAAGTGTGGAGATATGGTCCTGCAAAAGATTGCGGAATTTCTCAATCAACATACCCGGCGCGGCGATGTAGTCTGCCGTTATGGCGGCGAGGAGTTCATTATTCTCATGCCCGGTGCCTCGCTGGAGACGGCGTATGAACGCGCCGAGACGTGGCGTCAGGATTTTTCGGAGACTGCCATCGAATATGAAGGCATGAAACTATATGCCACTTTCTCGGCTGGCGCGGCATCTCTTCCACAACACGGATCAACGGATGAAGCGATTTTGCAGGCCGCTGACCGGGCTTTGTATCAGTCCAAGGATGCGGGCAAGAACCGGGTGACGATGTACGGCGTGTGATTCACGTGGAGTGCACAATGAAATTCAGGAGCGATCAATGCAAATAGACATCATCGGCGTGCCGATGGACCTTGGACAGAATCGCAGAGGTGTGGATATGGGTCCGAGCGCGATTCGTTATGCCCACCTGCGCGAGAAACTGGAAGGGTTGGGTCACAGTGTCGAAGATAACGGTAATATAGAAGTGCCGATCCTAGAGACTTGTACGATCACCGACCCAAAACTCAAGTATATCGACTGCGTCGTGCCGATGGGTCGACGCGTCGCAGGCGCCGTCGCCACATCGATTCAGGGCGGGCGATTTCCGTTGGTGTTGGGCGGCGATCACAGCCTGTCGGTTGGCTCGGTGCGCGGCGCGGCGAAACACAAACGCATCGGGGTCATCTGGCTGGATGCGCATGCTGATTTCAACACCCACGAAACCACGCCTTCAGGAAATATTCACGGGATGCCGCTTGCCGCATTATGCGGGCTCGGCGACCCGCGCCTGACCACGCTGTGGGATGAAGAGCCTCCGGTTGTGGACCCCGGCTCGGTCGCCATTCTCGGGGCGCGCGACCTCGACCCCGGTGAAAAGGACAATCTCCGTCAAGCGGGTGTGCTGGTCATCAGCATGGAACAGGTGGACCGCTTGGGTATGCTCGCCGCGTTGGAGCAATGCATCGAACGCGTCAGCCGCAACGTGGATGGCATTTACCTCTCAATGGACATGGACGCGTTCGATCCGCGTTTTGCCCCGGGCGTCGGCACGCCGGTGCCCGGCGGATTAACCTACCGCGAGGCGCATCTTGCCTGTGAGGTCCTCGCCGAGACCGGTAAACTGGTTGGCATGGATATCGTCGAGGTGAACCCGATCCTGGATGAAAAAAATCAAACCGCCAAACTCGCCGTGGACTTTGCCTGTTCTGCGCTGGGTTCGCGCGTGTGGACGGGTTGACCTCCCGGAATGGGAATCAGGTTGGGGAAACGGTGGCAACTTCATGTCAAAGGATGAAGCGGGCGTTTTCATCCACCCTGTACGGTACAATTAAGCCATGAATGCCATGTACGGTCCGATTCTGATCGTCGAAGATGTTCCCAATGTGCTCGAACTGCTTGAAGTGACCTTGCGGTTCAAAGGCTATGCGGTGATTACGGCACGTAACGGGGAGGAGGCGCTCGAAGTGGTGGCGCGGCAACGGCCCGCCCTGATCATCACCGATATCTTGATGCCCAAAATGGATGGGTATGCTTTCGTCCAAAAACTTAGGCTCAGCGTCGAAACGCGGGCCATACCGGTCGTTTTTCTTTCTGCAACGTATGTGACGAAGGAAGATAAGGATTTTGCGTTGAGCCTGGGCGCCTCGCGGTTCATCGAAAAGCCGATCGACACCGAGGATTTCCTCCTGACCGTTGCCGAACTGGTCACGCAACAGCCCTTTACACAACCTCAGCCGCTCGATATGGAGCGCTTTTACCTTGGCTATCGCACCCGGCTTGAAAACAAATTACGCCACAAGAACACGCAGATCGCACGCGCGGAGAGGCTCCTGCCCACACTGCCACCGGATCAAAAGCCCGCGTTCGAAGCCTTGCTCCAGCAATCCATGCGCGACCGCGATGAGATTCAGACCGAACTGTACGATATTTATAAAACGCTCGACGGCTTGAAGGAATAATTTCAGAACTTGCGGCGGGCGCGAACCCGCCGCAAACATTTCGTGGAGTAGGCGATGGAACCCGCATTGGAATATTTGGAAAGTCTGGCCCGAGAGGCTGGCGCGATCCTGCGCGAAGGTTACAACAAGGATCATCAGGTGAGCTACAAAGGTGTGATCGATCTCGTGACTGAGGTGGATCATCAATCGGAGGCGTTCCTGTTGGGCAAAGTGCAATCGGATTATCCGAGCCATCATATTTTTTCAGAGGAGAGCGGCGTGATCGACGGAGACGATGAACACATCTGGTACATCGATCCGCTGGATGGTACTGTGAATTACGCGCATCACGTCCCCATTTTTTCTGTCTCGATCGCCTACGCCTTTTCCGGGGCGTTGAAATTGGGAGTGGTATACGACCCACTGCGCGATGAGATGTTCGCTGCCGAGCGGGGCAAGGGAGCTCACCTGAATGGCAGGCGATTGCATGCCTCGTCCACGACCGAACTGCAGAAAAGTTTGCTGGTGACCGGCTTCCCCTACGATACTTGGAACACGAAGCAGGACAATTTCTCGAACTTCGTTCGATTTGCCAAACTTTCACAGGGCGTGCGCCGGCTTGGGTCTGCCGCGTTGGATCTGGCTTACGTGGGCGCGGGCCGCTTCGACGGGTTCTGGGAACTTTCGCTCAAACCGTGGGATGTCGCCGCGGGAGGGCTGATCTGCGAGGAAGCCGGCGCGCGGGTGACGAACATCCGGGGCGAGGCAGATTTCATTTCCCCGCCGCAATCCATTCTGGCGACCGCGCCCGGCATCCATGCGCGGATGCTGGAGGAGTTGTCCAAGGCGTAGAAGGGTGTTCCGATAAAGTGCCGGTTGAATCCGGACCAAAATTCAGTACAATAGTGTCACCTTGCTGGATTTTCCATGGCAAAAAAATCAATCCCGATCAGTAAAACGAAGATCATAGTTCCGACTCGCCGTCCAGAGCTCTTGTCGCGCTACCGCCTCCTGGAGCGATTGAAAACATTCCTGGACAATAAACTTGTCCTGCTTTCTGCCACTGCGGGGTATGGAAAAACTTCGTTGTTGATCGATCTAGCGCATCACACCGAAATGGCGGTCTGCTGGCTTGGGCTCGACCCGTTGGATCGCGACCCTCAGCGGTTCATGGCCTATTTGATCGCATCGCTTGCCGAACGTTTTCCGGGCGTTGGCGAATCCTCCTTGAATCTATTGAACAACTTGAAAACCATAGAAACCGATGCCGAGTCGCTGTTGGTCTCGTTGACCAACGAACTCTACGACCGGGTCGAGGACGATTATCTTCTCATCATCGACGATTACCACCTGCTCGATGACGCTCCCGTGATTTCATCCCTGCTCAATCGATTCCTCCAGCTTGTGGATGAGAATTGTCACCTGATCATTTCCTCGCGCACTCTTCCCGACCTGGACGATGTGACCTTGATGGTGGCTCGTGAACAAGTGGCGGGTCTAAACCACATGGAGCTGGCTTTCCAGCCGCGCGAGCTTCAAGCGCTGTACGCGCAGAACCATCAGAAGCATCTCTCAGAGGAAAAGGCGAACGAGCTTGTCAACAAGACCGGCGGCTGGATCACTGGCATGGTGTTGTCCGATTCGCCAGGCTTGCAAGTCGCCGGTGTGGACACCTTCTCGTATCTGGGTCGTCAGGTGCTTGACCAACAACCCCAACACATTCGTGAATTTCTTTTGCGTACATCCCTGCCCGAGGAATTCAACGCGGAGTTTTGCGAGATCGTTCTGGGTCCCTTCTATGCCGCCGGTCAAAGCTGGCTTGAGTTAATGGGATGGATTCTCGACAAGAACCTTTTCGCCCTTCCATTGGAGGACGGTCGCTGGCTGCGCTATCATCCGCTTTTTCGCGAGTTCCTGCAGTCGCGCTTGAAGAAAGAGCGTCCGCAGGAAATTCAACCGATGCTGGAGAGGATGGTGAACGCCTATGAAGCAGTAGGTGAGTGGGAAAAAGCGTATTTCACCTGCAAACAATTGAACGACCCCGAAGCTCTAGCCGGTTTGGTTGAACGCGCCGGCACTCCCATGTTGCAGACGGCGCTGGTCAC
>CAZFDL010000057.1:0-14641 GCA_964517905.1 uncultured Anaerolinea sp.
GAAGGCGAGAAGTTGATCTTATCGCGCAAGTCACGGACATCATCAACAGAGGTGTTCGACGCTGCATCGATTTCAATGAGATCCATAAAGCGATTGTCGTTGACAGCTTTGCAGTGGTCGCACTCGTTACAAGGTCGTTTGGTGGGATCGGGATTCGTACAATTGACCGCCTTCGCCAAGAGGCGCGCGAGCGTGGTCTTACCCGTTCCGCGTGAACCCGCGAAGAGATACGCATGCCCAACACGGTCAGCCGCGATGGCATTCTTGAGCGTGGTGACAATGTGGTCCTGCCCCATCACTTCTGCCCATTCTTTCGGTCGGTATTTTCGGTAGAGAGCTTGAGTCATTAGCGGTTAGCCATTAGTTTTCAGCGATTAGCTGGTGGTCGAGTAGTTCCGAGCGATAGCGAGGAACGTATCGAGACCACACATTTCAATTCAAATTATTAAGTTTACTTGTTAGTGTTGGTCTCGATACGTGCTACGCACTACTCGACCAACAGAGTATTTATGTTACGGAACTTTATACACCGCACGAACATTTCCACTTGGGTCGAGCAATTGCGCTTCCTCGCCCGAATCCCAGACTGGTTCGGTCTCGCCCCAGTATAAATCAATGACGGTGTTCGTCCCAGAACTCGTATGAATCTGCACGGCGCCGCCGCTGTTCAGTGTTAGATTTGGGAAGACGAAAATATTCCTGTCGGAGTCGCGCAATTGCCAGTTGGCAAGATTCAAAGGTTCGTTGCCGGCATTGCGGACGATAACCGATTCGGCGGTCAACGTCCCTGCCCCGACGATACTGACGATCTCTACGGGAATGTCCACATTGGGGTTGAAGGCCGGCTGGGTGCCGGCGGAGTCAAGTTGAGCGGGGACAGCAGGTTGAACCGGGGAGAGAGCCGCCTGTCGATAATTCCGATCGTACCAGAAGAGGATCGCGCCGGTCACACACGCAGAGATGAAGATATTGAGAAGCAGGTAAAAAAGAAGTCGGCGGCGATCCATCTTAATCGAATCATAGCACAGATTGTTCGTGATTGAAATTAAAAATCCTGCGCTCGAGTGAGCGCAGGATTTGATTGAAATGCTAACACGTCATGGAAGGCGAGTCATCTGGAAATCATCGAACGAGATGTTCGCACCAGCCTCTTGTTCACCGCTCCAAACGAAGAGGGCGGCATTACCGGAGGTGTAGGTGGTATCGACGGCGCTGGCGATCTGCGTGCCGTTCACGTACAACGTCAGGGTGCCATTCCCGGAGCAATCCGCGCCTACGCGATACGATGATTGATTGACGGGAATCAGGTCGGAGTTTGCCCATTCGTCGTTGTTGGTGAGGAAAACATCATCCGACGCCAGCTGGGATCTGCCGATGGCGTACTGCCCGGCCGGCGTGACCGCGAAATAGTACGAGACGTCGGTGACCTGCATGTGGCAGATGATACCGAAGGCTGTGGTGCTGTCTGTGCTATTGTTGAGTGCTGTCACTTCGATATGTACGTTGGAGTAGTCTTCATCGTTCGGCGTGCTCCACACAAAGTAATTGGTGCGAAACACGAGAAATTGCAGTGCGTCGTTCGCGTATTCCACCGAACTATCCGGGTCGGTGCCGGTGCCCCATGAATCAGAAGAGAAGTCATCGCTCAATAGTACGTTACTGCCCAGCCCGCCGGGCAGGGCACATGCCAGGGCGGCGACGGCAAGAGCGGTTACAACAACAAGAACTCGACGGCCATGTTTCATTTCACACTCTCCTTGGATGATAATTTGCGCGATATTGTATCACTGCCTCTTTGAATTCGGATGGTACTTCGTGGGGACATCCCGGTCGGGGCGGATCACGATCCACCTGTCCGCATCGCCAGCGCGACCCAATCGCCGATCTGGCACCGCTCGGTCAGCTGCAGACGTTTTGCCTGCGCCGCCCGTAGGACATCTCCCTCCTGTTCCTGCAAAATCCCGCTCAGGATGATCGAACCGCCGTCTTCGATCAGATCTGCAAGACCTACATCAAACAGGCGTACGATCACAGGCGCAAGGATATTCGCCACCACCAACGGCGCGGACTTGAACGGGAATTGTCCACTGAGAATTTCTGAGACCGATCCGACGCCAAGAAACAATTCCTCCCCCACTTCATTCGTCTTCGCATTCTCGCGCGAATTGACGAGGGAGTCGGAATCAATGTCCACACCCAAAACCCTGTTCGCGCCAAGCTTGAGCGCGGCAATGGACAGAATACCGGAGCCACAACCGACGTCAATGACTCGATATTCGTTATTCGATATTCGGTATGCAGCGTTCGAGTCTCGAATATCGAATATCGCTTTTTCCATCAACTCCAAACACAACTGAGTCGTCGGGTGCGTGCCCGTGCCAAACGCCATGCCCGGATCGATCTTAATGGCTACGCGACTCGGCTCAGGCGAATCCATCCAGGCGGGGAGGATCAGGAGCCGCTCCCCGATGAGGATCGGCTTGTAATGCTGCTTCCAGGCTTCCATCCAGTTTTGATCCGCGATCGGTTTGTAGACCGGAGTCGGCAGAGGCTGGATCATCCCCAAATAAAAAAGCGACTCTTCGAGTTTCTGCCGCGTCTCTTCGATCTTATCGTTGATCTCCAAATACGCACGGACTGTGATGGGTCCTGTCGGTGTGCCGGCGTCTTCGGCATGGTTATACTTCACACCTTGTTCGGTCATTACACCGTTGGGTGCGTAGCGCGCGAACACATCCGCGACCGATTCGGCGAGTTCGCCATCCACCGTCATCGAAACCTCGAGCCAGTTCACTTTTTATTTGCTTTATAAAAACGGATTTGCGCTTTTTCCAGCGTGACCAAACCTGCCTGAATATGCTCGTCGATCGCTTCGAGGAAAGTTTCCAATTTCTCTTTTGTGTCCACCACCTCGACGACCATGGGCATATCCTCCGACAGTTGTTCGATCTTGAAGGTGTGTATGACGCGTGTATTTGCGCCGAAACCCATCACCCCGCGCAGGACGGTGGCGCCTGCGAGACCTTGTTCGCGCGCCTTCAACACCAGCCATTCGTACAGCGGCTTGCCCTCGTGCTTGTCCGATTCACCGATGAAAATACGGAGTAGATAACCTTCATCCGGTAGTTGCATGCTTACCTCCAGATCAAATACGAGACGGTCCGACCGAGCCACACAGCAAACAGACCGAGAATCACGTTCGAGCCAACGTTGGCAAACACGCTCAAAATTTGACCGTCGCGCGCAAGGTTAAACGTTTCGTTTCCGAATGAAGAAAACGTGGTGAACCCGCCGAGAATTCCGATGAACACGAACGCGCGCGCTTCGCTCGAAAAGACGCCGCGATTTTCCGCTAGTTGGGCTAAAAACCCAATCACGAAGCACCCGATCACATTGACCGTCAGCGTGCCGTACGGAAAGATACTCCTGGACGATTGTTGCACGTACCCCCCGAGCACGTATCGCATCACCGAACCGATAAAACCACCAATGCCAACCAGCCATATGCTGCTCACGAAGCGCTCCAAATGGTTTTGTGCACATGGCGGATCAGATCCTTCTCATCGAAAATCATCGGAGGCAAGTCATGTACATCGAAGAAATTCATCTCGCAGACCTCATCGCTTTCGCGGAACTCCCCGCTGACGACCTCGCACAAGTAGACCAACGTCACATGCCGAAACAGTTTTGAACTATCCGCGAACAACAATCTATCCACCTTGATGGTCAGACCCGACTCTTCGAACAATTCGCGGATCACTCCCTCTTCGGGTTGCTCGCCAAATTCCAATCCTCCGACGGGAATCCCCCACTCCAGTTTTCGATAGGTGTGCTTGAACAGAAGAATTTTTCCTTGCTCGTCGAAGATCAACGCAGCAACCGCCACCCGAAACCGCGGACGCAGCACCCGCGCGGCGAGCAGATGCACCCACTGTGGAAACCTGCCCCAAATTCGAAGGATTGTTCTCATCATAGAGGTCACAGCATTATAAAACACAACGAGCGGAGTTTCCTCCGCTCACAGAATGCCGGTCATTGATGTACTGGATTTATCCCCCCAGGGTTTCATTCAACCAATCCAAAAATCCTTTTTCCTGCGGCTTGACGGTCGTCCCTAAACTCTCGGCAAGTTTCTCGAACAATTCGCGCTGTTCCTTTGTCAGTTTCGTCGGCACCGCCACATTGACGATCACCAACTGGTCGCCGCGTCCGCTCCGCCGCACGAACGGCACACCTTTGTTCTTCATGTGAAATACCTTGCCGGGCTGCGTCCCTGCGGGAATTTTCAGCTTCTCTTCGCCGTCGATGGTCGGCACGTGGATATCCGCACCCAACACAGCCTGTGCCACGTTGATATCGAGATTCAACAAAATATCGTTCTCGCGGCGTTTGAAAAACTTGTGCGGCTTCACGTCCAGTACAAGATACAAGCTTCCGTTCGGTCCGCCGTTCTCGCCGGGACCGCCCTCCCCCGTCAAACGGATCTGCGTGCCCACGTCCACACCCGCAGGAATTTGCACCTTCTTATTTACTTTCTTTCGCTCCAATCCATTGCCACGACACGTCTTGCACGGGGACGAAATCGTTTCACCGCGCCCGTTACAAACCGGACAGGTGGAAGCCTGCACCATTTGTCCGAGGAAAGTCTGCCGCACTGTCCGCACTTCACCTTGACCATTACAAGTTGAGCACTTCACAGGCGAGGTGCCGGGCTCGGCGCCGTTACCGCCGCAGTGCGAACAAGTCTCCTCGCGCGAGAACTCGATCTCTTTTTCCACGCCGAAAACAGACTCTTCGAAGCTCAATGAGATCTGCATCTGCAGATCACGCCCGCGCCGCGGCGACCGACGCGAACGCCCGCCCCCCGTCGAGAAGCCGAACCCGCGGAACAGGTCTTCAAAAATATCGCCGAAGTCCGATGTGTAATCGTGAAATCCGCCAGTGTTACCAAGACCCGCTTTACCAAAGCGATCATAGCGCGCACGCTTCTCCGAATCCGAAAGCACGCCGTACGCCTCGTTGATCTCTTTAAACTTCTCCTCGGCGTTGGGTTCCTTGTTCACATCGGGATGAAACTGGCGCGCGAGTTTACGGAACGCGCCTTTAATCTCGTCATCGTTCGCGTTCCGACCCACGCCTAGTACATCGTAATAATCGCGGTTAGACATATACACAAAAAGTGGAAAGTAGAAAGTGGCTACTCACCACTTTCCACCTTCTATTCTTTAACTTCCCCTTCAACCACATCAGGATTCTCACTGGAGGGTGAACCCGCCTCCCCTCCGCCGGGGACGTTGGGTCCTTCGTAGACACTTGCGCCGATCTTTTGAATCACCTGACCCAACGCGTCCGTGGCAGACTTGATCACCGCGACATCCTCGCCCTCCGCGGCTTTCTTCACCGCGGCCACGTTCGTTTCGATCTCTGTTTTGACCTCGGCGGGCACTTTCTCTCCGAACTCGCGCAGGGCTTTCTCGGCCGCGTAGACGGTGTTATCCGCGTGATTACGCGCTTCGATCAATTCTTTTCGCTTGCGGTCTTCCTCAGCATGCGCTTCCGCGTCTTTTCGCATCTTCTCCACTTCCGCGTCAGACAAGCCCGACGAAGCCGTGATGGTTATGTGCTGTGAGCGTCCGGTTGCCTTATCCTGCGCGCTGACCTTGAGAATGCCATTCGCATCCACATCGAACGTCACTTCGATCTGCGGCACGCCGCGCGGCGCGGGCGGGATGCCATCGAGAATAAACCTGCCCAGCGACTTGTTATCCGCCGCCATCGGACGCTCGCCCTGCAGAACATGGATCTCGACCTGAGTCTGACTATCGGATGCGGTGGAAAACACCTGGCTCTTGCGAGTCGGAATGGTTGTGTTGCGCTCGATCTGCGTCGTGGCGACTCCGCCCAATGTTTCGATCGCGAGCGAGAGCGGGGTCACATCCAGCAACAAAATATCTTTCACATCGCCGCCGAGCACGCCCGCCTGGATGGCCGCACCGATGGCAACGACCTCATCGGGATTCACTCCCTTGTGCGGCTCCTTGCCGAAGAAGGCACGCACACGGTCCTGCACGGCAGGCATACGCGTCATGCCGCCGACCATCACCACTTCGTGGATGTCACCCGCGCTCAATCCCGCGTCGGATAATGCCTGCTTGAGCGGAGCAATCGTCCGATCGACAAGATCCGCCGTGATCTGTTCAAGCTTGGCACGGGTGAGGGTCATCACCAGATGTTTTGGTCCGGTGGCATCTGCCGTGAGATACGGCAGGTTGATCTCCGTTTGCATTGTGGTGGAAAGCTCGATCTTCGCTTTTTCGCTGGCTTCCTTAAGCCTCTGCAAAGACTGGCGGTCGTTGTGCAGGTCGATACCGTTGTCCTTTTTGAACTGCTCGATGAGATGATCCATGATGCGAAGGTCGAAGTCATCTCCGCCGAGGAACGTGTCGCCGCTCGTCGCGCGGACCTGGAACACGCCGTCGCCCACATCGAGGATCGAAATATCGAACGTACCGCCGCCGAGGTCGTACACTGCGATGATTTCGTTCTTCTTCTTGTCGAGTCCGTATGCCAGCGACGACGCCGTCGGCTCGTTGATGATGCGAAGCACCTCCAAGCCCGCGATCTTCCCTGCATCTTTTGTCGCGTTGCGTTGCGCGTCATTGAAATACGCCGGGACGGTGATCACGGCTTGCGTGATCGTCTCACCGAGATAGGCTTCGGCATCGCGTTTGATCTTTGCCAGGATCATCGCCGAAACTTCGGGAGGCGAGTAATCTTTGTCGCCGAGTTGTACGCGCACATCGCCATTGTCTGCGCCTTTGACCGCGTAGGGCACGCGTGTCCGGGTGCGCTCCACCTCCGGGTCGTCGGATTTGCGCCCCATGAATCGCTTCACCGAAAATATTGTGTTCTGCGGATTGGTGATCGCCTGATTGCGCGCCACACGACCAACCAGGCGTTCGTTATTTTTATTCACCGCCACAACCGACGGGACGAGCCTCTCGCCCTCTGCCGAAGGGATCACGACCGGTTCGCCGCCTTGCATCACCGCCGCGACGGAGTTGGTCGTTCCTAAATCTATTCCGATAATTTTTGCCATTATTCAGGTCTCCAGAGTCAAATCTCAGATATCAGGTTTCATCACCCATCAAGTAATCTGACGCTTGATACGCGACACCCAAACCGATTTTTATTGCGCCACTCGTACCAGGGCAGGGCGAATCACGCGCTCGCCGAGCATGTAGCCGTTTTGCACCACTTCGATCACTTGCCCGCTATGAAAATCTTCATGGGGTTCATGCGAGATCGCCTCGTGATATTTCGGGTCGAACTCTGCGCCTTGCGCTTCGATCCGCTTCACGCCTTCTGCGTCGAGCATGTTTTGCAGCTTGCGCGCGATCAATTCGATCCCGTTCGCCCACGCATCGTCTGCAGGACGGTTCTGTAGGGCGCGTTCCAGATCGTCCAGCGCAGGCAGGACCTTCTTGATGATATCGCCCTTCATCAGAGCGTACATCATTTCATTGTCGCGCTCGACGCGCTTTTTGTAATTTTGGAAGTCGGCCTGGGCGCGTTGCCAGCCCTCGACGCTCTCCGCCAGTTTCGCCTCCGCGTCTTCCAGTTGACGCTTCAACGCATCGGTATCCTCGTGCGGCTGTCCCTCCGCTTCGGGCATTGCCACAGCCTCCGCCGAAGTCTTCTCGACGGGCTCATCTTGTTTGCTTGTTTTCTTGTCGGTCATGCTTTCACTCTCTTCGTTTTATCGTCATGCCTCAGGCGGTACAACAACGCCCCTGCCATGACCTAGGATTATTCTCCCGCAACGCGGTCATTCACCAAATCACTTAAGATCCCTGCAACGTAACGAACGGTGGGAATCGTCTTCGCGTACGACATACGCATGGGACCCAGCACACCCAGCATCCCGGTGGCCAAACCGGGCACTCCGTAACGCGCGATCACCATCGAGCATTGGCGTAGTTCTTCCCATTCCCCTTCACCGCCGATCAGCACCTGCAAGCCGCCGATAGTCGTGTTGTTTGTGGTCCGTGCAAGTAGATCGCGCAACGTTGAACGTTTTTCGAAGATCTTCAAGGCACGCCGCGCATCATCGGATTCGGAAAATTCGGGTTCGGATAATACGTTGGTCAAGCCGTCCGTATAAATTTCGCCTGAGCTGCTTTCAGCGGTACGGCGTACATCCTGCAGGATCAAGGCAAGAATATCCTGATCGAGCGTGTCGATAGGCGTTGGAAGGTTGGATAGAGCGTCCACGCTCAGGCCAGCCAAAAGGGTGTTGAGACGCGTGGCGGTCTGGCTAAGTCGCTCCTGGGTCACGGGTTCCGCAAGTGTCAAGATCTGCTGACTCACTTCCCCGCCCACCAAAACCAGCACCATCAGCACCTGCCGTCCTTGCGTAGCAATCAACTCAACATGCTTGAAGCGCGAGCGCTCGGCGTGAGGTGCGGTAATAACTGATACACCCTGCGATTGATGCGCGAGTATCGAGGCGGCAAGCGTCATCCACTGATCCATGTCGGGGCGCGATTGGTGGAACTGGTGCGAAATCGTGTGCTGCACCGCTTCGGGTAATTCCGCATTCGGCATCATCTGGCTGACGAAATAACGATAGCCTTCCTCCGTGGGCACACGCCCTGCGGATGTGTGGGGCTGACGCAGGTAGCCCATTTCAGTGAGAGATGCCATCTCGTTGCGAATGGTTGCCGGCGAAAGGTCGAGGTGGTATTGTTCGACAAGCCGCTGTGAACTGGTCGGTTTGGCGGATTCAATGTGATCGCGGATGATTAATAGTAGTAACGTCTTCTGACGTTCGGTAAGTTCGATCATGATTTTACATAATTAGCACTCTCAAATCGAGAGTGCTACTCTTTCTGCAATAATGATAAACTAGGCAAAAAGGGAAGTCAATAAGAAGTGTATAAGAAAAAGCCCGACGTTTCCCAGCGTCAGGCATGAATCCGATAGATGGCTCGCTTATTCCCTGGGCGCGGGGCGCCACGCCGGGTCAAAATCAACGCCGGGGTCGTTCGTAAGTCGCGTCCGGTTCCCACCCGTGACCGAGGAATAATATACATCGCGGTTGACGCCATCGGTGCTTTCGAAAATGATCCACAACCCATCCGGCGAGAACTCCACATCTTCGATGGGAGTAGGCAGATCCAATTTGATCGGTTCCTGCGTTTTGTGATCTGCAAACGAAATGCTCATCAGCCATGGGGCTGTAGGCCCAAGCAATCGTTGGTTGAATAAGACCGCTGTCCCGTCCGGCGACCAAAAGGGCAGGTAATCCCAAAGCGACTGCCCACTGCGTGCAAGTTGAACATTATCTTGACCGGTATCTGTCATCGCCCACGCCTGATATGCGCCGAGCCGCCTGACGGTGTAGGTAATCATTTTCCCATCGCGCGACCAGGATGGTTGGGTATTTTCCGTATCGCTTGTGGAATTCGTCAGACGGATGACCACACCCGAATCGATGTTTAGAACATAGATCTCCTTGCGTCCGTCGCGCAGGGATGCAAAGGCGATCCGCTTTCCGTCCGGCGACCACGCGGGGTCAAAATCGCCGCCGGGGGCATTGCTCAAGGCTTTCAGCCCGGTGCCATCGGCATTGATCATGTAGAGTCCCGAGTTATCGTAGAAATTTTCGTAGAATTCACCGCGAGCCGGGCACGGAGAAATGAACACGAGTTGTACGCCATCGGGGGACCAGGTAGGTTGGCAGGCACCGTTCGCAAGATTGGTGAGCGGTTGAACGTCGGTCCCATCCACATTCACCACGTAAACCTGAGGAACACCTGAACGATCAGAAGCAAAAGCCACCTGACCCAATGTACCGCCTAATGCAGTTGGGCCGGTAAGCGGTACGCTTTCCAGTGTAGGTGTGTGAGAAGGCAATGCCGTAAGAGTCGGTTTTAGGGCAGGCTTTTTTGTAGGGGTTGAGGGAATACTCGTCGCAGTTGCCAGCGGACGGTCCGTCGCTGCGGCCGTTGGCGTGAGAACCGGTAGTTGGGTCGAAGATGCCGGAAACAAGAAGGGAATTTGCAGCACCTCCAATTGTTTCACTAATGTTGGGGGAACCAATCGGGGTGCGAATCGAACGGCTGCGACGATACCTACCGCAAGAAGAAGCAACAACCACAACACCGTTGCGCTCAATCGACGGAACAGACTTTTCTTCTTGCGAGGCGGTTTAAAGACTGGCGCGTCCTCTTCTTTGCCTCCCATGAAATCGGACGGATTGAAATCAGCTGAATGGCCTGATGCCTTTTCCAGCGAATCTTGAAATTGCGAATCACCCGAAGATTGCGGGGGAGGCGTGATGACGTAGTCACCCGGCAGGCGCTGGGTTTTCGATTTGGAGCCCAGTAACGCGTTCTTGAATTCATCCGCATGTTGAAAGCGTTCAGCGGGATCGATGCCCATCGCTTTTTCGATGGCTGATGCCAGCCGCCGCGAAACCTTTCCGTTTCGCTTGCGCAGCGGCGTCAGCTGGGTGTTGTCCATCGCGCGCGCGAGTCCATCTTCGGGAATAATACCGCTCAATGCGGCGTACAGCGTTGCACCCAAGGAGTAAATGTCTGTGCGCGGGTCGGTGCGCGCCGTGCCGTATTGCTCCGGCGGCGAGTAACCGGGAGTCATCGCACGCGCGCCGGTCGTGGTTGCCTGGCTTCCATGAAGCACTTTCGCCAGGCCGAAATCCACCAGAAAAATATGTCCGTCCGGTGTGATCTTGACGTTGCCCGGCTTTAGGTCGCGATGCAGGATCGGAGGTTTACGCGTGTGAAGGTAGGCAAGCGCATCGCACAGGGCTGCGCCGAGCAAAACCGCCTCATCCTCCGTGATGTTGCCCTGCCGTTCCATGCGCTGGCGCAGATCTTCCCCTTCGATGTAATCCATTACGAGATATTGCCCCTGATCGCCGATAACGAAATGATCTGTCACACGCGGCAGGTTCGGGTGGCGCAGGTTCGCGAGGATCACTGCCTCCAGGCGGAACTGCCGCGCATACTCATCGGTGGTGAACAGATTCTCTTTGACGGCCACATCCACGCCGAGGTTTTCATCCACAGCGCGATACACGGAACCCATGCCGCCCTGACCGAGAATTTCAACAATGCGATATCTTTTGTGCAGTAACGCGCCGCGTTCAAGGGTCATCGAGTCAGATACTCTCCCAAAATTTAATTACTAGATTTGGGATTATATCAAAGCGACGTCCTGTATCTTGGGCATATCTGCCAATTTGATACGAAAAAACAACCATGGCGCGCCGGCAATGATCCAAAAGCCCACCAGCAAATAACGGATATATCGCATGAAATAGGCGACAAAATCCTCTCCTTGAGGGAAAACCACGCCCAATCCACGCCACAGGAGGAGGACTCCAATGAAGCCGATGAAGAATCGCAGTGCACGCTTCACTCCCGGACCGTCAGCCTGATACCCGCCCTGTGACGTGATCCACGCCGCGCCGACCGCAATGCCGAACAACGTCCCTGCGGCGGTGAAGATATCCTCCAACGAAACCGGAGCGGGCAACTCGTCGGAGGAGCGAAGCGCATTGACCTGGAACTCCTCGGGGAAACTATATCCACTCTGTCGATCCACGCTGACGAATCCGAGCGCGATCATCCCCAGCGAGACAACGAATGCCAGCAGCATTTGTTGCAGCATGGATTTGGTTTTCAACCACGCGGCGGTGTCATCCCAATACTTCAGGAAGAGCCAAAGCAAGGCAGAACCGATCAGCCAGCCCGCGATCACATCATGGATAAAATGCACACCGAGATACAAGCGCGATACACCGATCAGTACGGTGACGGCGATCGCCGCCCACCTCCAAAGTTGTCCGCGGCGTGCGGCGAGCGTGCCCCACACGCCAACCGCATTCTGCGCGTGGCCAGACGGAATTCCAAACGTTGTTTCAGACGAAAGGGCTTTTACATCACCGCTCACCCAATAAGGCCGAGGACCAGCGAACCACAACTTTGCATAATAATTCAACGTGACGCTGGCTAATAAAATGAACGCGACCCGCAAACCGAGCCGCGCGTCCACGCTCCAATACAGGAACGGGAGGACGAGGAAGAAGAAATCCTGCGTGCCGAGAAACGAAAAGAAATTCATCGGCGCTTCGAGCCAGCCGCCGAGTGATTGGATCGCAACGATCCAGTCTACGCCGTTTTGAATGAGCAGGTCCATGTCAGCCTCCACGATAGGTTTTCGACAACTCGTAGAAATACCCCTCTGCAGTATTTGACGCTTATCCTCCTTAATTGTACACTACACCCGATGAAAAAATCACTGGCACCCCCTCTCGTTCACTGGTGGGATTGGACATCGGTCGTTTTGCTCGTCCTGCTCCTGCAAACCATCGCGGCTCGATTGGTCGCCACCGAATGGATTCCCTCATTGGGCTTGGTACGCGGATTCGCATGGATGGGAACCCTGCTCGGGCTTGCTTTGGGATACAGTGTATTCCCGTTGCGAGCTGCGCGCTGGCTCACCTTCTTTTATATGCTGGTCATGCTCCCTCTTCAATGGACGACGATCATTGAAGGGCCGGTGGCGCTGGAGGAAAAACTTTCCAGCATCGGCGGGAGGTTGATCTTTTCACTCTCAGACCTTTTCGCACGGCGGCCGGTGGATGACCCTCTCTTTTTCCTGGCGGTAATGTCGGTTGCGTTTTGGTGGCTGAGCGCCTCGGCGGGGTTTCGCTTAACGCGGCAGCAGAATTTTCTCACCGTATCATTACCCTCCTTGATCGGAATCCTGGTCATTCAGAGCTACGATAACAGCGTTCCGGGACGAATTTATATCCTCGCATTCTTCCTATTGCTGGCGTTGTTCCTTTTGGGCCGCTTACACTTCCTGAACGAGCAAAAGCGTTGGAAGGAAAAACGCATCTTTCACTCACCGGAAACGGGCTTCGATCTCACCGGGGGCATGGCGGTCGCCGCAGGCTTGCTGATCATCACGGCTTGGGTGGTCCCTCCTTCATTCATGAGAATCGAATCGGCGCGGCAAGCCTGGAATCGAATCACTAAACCATGGACGGAGTTCACACAACGGTTTGAGAACGCGGTCAGCGCGCTCGAAGCGCAGGGAGGCGGCGCGCCGGGCACCGAGTTTTACGGCTCGCAACTTGAACTTGGTTTGGGTTTCTCGCTCTCTGAAGCGGTAATGTTCACGGTGGAGACACGCGAGTTGCCGGCAGGCATAAAACCTCCGCGCTATTATTGGCGCGGAAGGACCTACGATCAATTTATCGACGGCCGGTGGACGATCACCGACACGCAACGGGAAGAATTCTCGCCCGATACCCCCCTGCCTCTGGAGGTTGAGGATGAATTCTCAATCAATTTCGTATTCAAAGTCGGAGAGCAACCGATCTCTTTACTGTACGCGCCGGCGCAAGTGATATGGGTCAGCCGGCCGGGTTCCACGACACGGGCACCGGCAGGCGGCGAGGAGGATGTGCTCTCGTGGAGCGCATCACCGGGGCTATTGCCCGGGGAGACGTATCAAGTCGAAGCCGTGCCGAACAACCCGACCATTGAGGAGTTGCGCGCCGCAGGCGCGGCGTATCCGAGCTGGGTGGTGGAACGGTATCTGCAACTTCCCCGCGACGTTTCGCCGCGTATCGTTGCCCTCGCGCAAGAGATCACGGCTGAAGCGGAAACCACTTTCGATAAAGCCAGCGCGATCACGCGTTACCTGCGGGAAAACATCGAGTATGCGTCTTCCGTGCCCGAAGCACCGTTCAACGCCGATCCGCTGGAGTGGATCCTGTTCGAACACAAACAAGCCTATTGTGTTTATTACGCCAGCATCGAAGTGATCATGCTGCGTTCACTGGGAATCCCGGCCCGCATGGCGGTGGGATTTGCCCAGGGCGACGAAACGAATGAAGGTTTGCCGCAAGAAGCAGACGAGGCGATCAACACGTTCACTGTGCAAAAGCGCGACGCTCACGCATGGCCCGAAGTCTATTTTCCCGGGGTCGGCTGGGTGGAGTTCGAACCGACTGGCAATCAGGATCCCCTCGACCGTCCGTTGGCGCCGCGTGATTCCCTCCCCTCCTCCGGGTTGCTCATCCCGGACAATGTGATCCCCGAATTGGATAACGAGAGTCTGCGCGACCGAAGCCTGCCCGAAGAGGAAGAGGAGATTCCGGCTGAGACCGTTGCTCCGCCTTCACCGTTGATCTATTTGGTTGCGTTGCTCGTCGCTCTCCTTGCCGTTGTGATTTTCTTCAGTCGCCGTTACGCGCTGCCAGCACGGCTTCCGTCCATGATCCGCGCGTCGATCGAACGCGGAGGCACAGAAACGCCGAGTTGGATTCTCTATTGGGAACACTGGGTGAACTTGACCGCCGTTGAACGGGCATTTGATAGTGTCAACTTCGGCTTGCGTCAGTTGAAAGAGCCTGCCCCCATTCATGCCACGCCGGCGGAACGCGCCGACAAACTTGCAAACATTCTCCCTGAGGTGGCGCTGAGCGTTAAACTACTTCTGGACGAACATCAAACATCCCTTTATACTTCCAGAACTGCGGACGCCCGGCTCGCAAGTCGCGCGGCGTGGACGCTCCGCCTGCAGGTCGTTCTCGCCCGCA
>CAZFDL010000058.1:0-1477 GCA_964517905.1 uncultured Anaerolinea sp.
TGTCCGTTTCGAGCACGTCCACGCCGACTTCGAGGAACGAGCGATGGACTTTTTCTACGGCTTGAGGATATGAGATGACGAGATAGTCGTTACATCCGTTGTATTGCTCGCCGCCGAAATGCTCGGCAGTCAGGTTTTGGGCTTGCAGGCTCGTACCCATCGCGCCGTCGAAGACGAGAACTTTCTTTTCGAGGGCGTCGAGGTAGCGGCGGTTGGTGTATTTTCGAATCATAATTCTCCTGAATTATTCTTGTATTCTCCAATTTTGGCGGACTACTTTCGTGAAGCATATTTCGAGGTAGTCGTTTTGGTAGGCGCGTGAACGCGATCCTGACTACCCGATTTGGCGACATATTGGCGATACCCTGCACGCAGTTTTCGTTCCGTCAGGTTAAACGGAATTCCCAGACGCAGGCACATCGACTTGATCACGTGCACGTATTCCTCGTATGACCGATCTTTGGGGCGTATAAACGTCACAGAAGTTTTTTTCATGAGCCGTCTCCTTTCAAAATAAAATCGCCTCTCATAGTGAGAGGCGACATGAATTCATATCATCTCTCATCTCCCGCATGCCCGAAGGGTCCATGCGCCGAAGTTGGCACCGCTTGAACGGTTGCCGAAGCGTCACAGGGTCGGTCCCTCAGCTTCTCTGGATGAGTAATCCGTAAATTGTTTGCGAGTTATAACATGGTGCGGGGCAGATGTCAATTCAATATTGTATAATCCTGCCATGCCTTTTGTCCGTGAAAAATTTCAGAAAATTGCGCTACCCCTCGGTCTTACTGTTTTTCTCATCGGGTTGGGCGTGTACGCGTATCTCGGACTCTACTTCCGCTACTGGGCAGACGATTGGTGCTACAACGCGGACTTCCGCAATCTGGGGTTTCTCGAAACCCTGCGCGGCTACGCCTACAACGTAACGTACACTCCCAGCCGATATTCCGTGACGATCCTTGCGGGACTCTTTTATCCGCTTGGTGTGCTCGGATTGCAATTCCTCATCCCACTCTCGCTTCTTCTCTGGACGTGGGGATTGGTTCGCTTATTCAAAAACATTTCCTCCCTCTCAGGTTTTTCGCTCTCCACCTCCCAGGCGACTCTGCTTTCGGTCGTCATCGTTTATTTCTCGATCTATCTCGCGCCGCATTTGTACCAATCCATGTACTGGAATACTGGTTTCTTCACATACACTTTTCCTCTCGTGTTGACTCCGTGGGTGCTGACTTTCGTCACGGAACAAAACACATCCAAACCACAATTGATTCTTATTGCCTTGCTTTCCCTCCTCGCTGGCGGATTCTCCGAAGCGAGCAATACCGTACTCGTTTCGATTTTGGCTCTGTACACGGTCACTGCCTTGGTTGGCTCGCGCTACAAAAAAGTTTGGGCACAAAAGACCTTCGTCAGAGCAATGGTTGCATTGATATTTGCTCTGATCGCGATGGCGTTACTGGTCTTTGCTCCCACGACGCAG
>CAZFDL010000058.1:1577-14515 GCA_964517905.1 uncultured Anaerolinea sp.
ATCCTGCGCACACAGATCATTCCTCGGCACATTATGGTCTTCGCGTTCGTCGCGCTCGGTTGGATTGGAGGATATGCTCTCCGCCAGTTGTACGCGCCGACTTGGTTGGTGACTACGGAGACAGTTGCTTTACTGGTGACACTTGCCTTTCCAATATTCACGCTTTTTGCCGCTTCAAAAAATCTTCCCATTTACAGTCAACGCGCTCAACTTTGGGATGAACGCGAAGCGGCGATCCTTTCTGCACTTGCGGACAATCAAGAACGTGTCGAAGTCCTCGCCATAGACGGTGCGCCCGTCGGCGGCATCCGCGACTTCGACCCGCCGGGCAAGAAAGGCTATTGGATCTCGGTTTGCGCGATGGACTTTTACGGAATCAAATTTCAGGTGACCCTCCCATGAAAATCGTCGCCCTCGTTCCCATGCGGCATCACAGCCAGCGCGTCCCCGGCAAGAATTATCGCCTCCTTGCGGGCAAACCCCTGTATCATCACATCATCGAGACTCTGCTCGCTGTCCCTGAAGTGAGCGAAATTCTCGTGGATACCGACTCGGACGAAGTGATGGATGGCTTGAAACAGCATTTCCCGTCTGTGAATATCATCAGCCGTCCTGATTCCCTCCGCGCGGATGATGTGCCGATGAACGATATTTTGATCCATGATACGAGCCAGGTTCAAGCCGATTTCTATTTGCAGACCCACAGCACTAATCCGTTGCTCAGACCCGAAACGGTGTCTAAAGCCGTCCAAATATTACTTGCAAATTATCCTAAGAAGGATTCGCTATTTTCCGTCACCCGCCTGCAAACCCGACTGTACGACCAACGCGGCAAAGCGATAAATCACAATCCCAATGAGTTGATTCAGACACAAGATCTGCCGCCCGTCTACGAGGAGAATTCCTGCATTTACGTCTTCACGCGCGAGAATCTGCTTGCCAGAAAGCATCGCATCAGTGAAAAGCCGCTTATGTTCGAGATCGATGCCGACGAAGCGTGGGACATCGACGAAGAACTCGATTTTGCCATTTGTGATTTCCTGCTGAAGAGAAAATTGAATGAGTAGGTTGAAACACAAGTTTGTCAGGTGGTTTGCCATTCCGTGGTATCCCATCTTGTTTGGCGCGTATCCTGTGCTGGCATTGATGGCGGTCAATATCGGTCAGATCAAGGCGGAGGCGGGGTGGCGGGCGTTGATCGTTAGCACCTTGTTCGCGGTGGTTCTTTTCTTTTTGCTGCGCCTCCTCCTCCGCAATTGGAATCGCGCCGCGTTCCTGTCCGCGCTCTGGTTGGCCTTATTCTTTTCCTACGGTCATGTCCACATCACGCTGACGGAAAAACTGGCCGATGGTGAATTCGAGTCATGGTTGCCGAGCGTGTGGCTGATACTGGCGTTGCTTGCCATTCTTTGGGCGGTCAAACGTGCTCCTGCACCGGAAGCAATGAACGCGATCACGCTCGGGCTGGTGATCATGTCGCTGTGGCAGATCAGCTCCACCGTCCAACAAGGAGGCGGGCATCGCGTCGCCGCAGAAAATGCTCCAGTGGAAGAAAAACTGACGCGTCTCGAAAATCCGCCGGATGTGTATTATTTCATTCTCGATTCGTACGGGCGTGCTGACTTATTGCAAGAGGCATACGGTTATGACAATAGTGCATTCCTCGACGGATTGCGTCAGCGCGGATTTTATGTCGCGGAGTGCAGTCAGAGCAATTATGTGCGCACGGAGATCTCGGTCGCATCATCGCTGAATATGTCGTACCTGCAGGATCTGGACGCGTCGTTCACGCCGGATAGCATCAAGCGCCGCATCCTGTGGGATTCGCTCACCCATAGCGCTGCGCGCTATAACTTTGAGACGATGGGCTACCAGACGGTTGCGTTTGCCACCGGCTTCGCGTGGAGCGAGTGGGTAGACGCGGACGTGTTTTACTCGCCACCGCCGCTTTCCGCTGGGATGACGGAATTTGAAGTTCTATTCATGCGGACGACGCTTGCGCGTTTCGCACAAGACCTCGGCTGGGTGGATGCCGACGCGATCACGGGACAAAATTTTCGCGACCGAACACTGCTTGTGTTCGATTCGATGGAGGATATCGCGCGCATGCCCGAACCGACGTTCGCCTACATCCACGTGATCTCGCCTCATCCGCCGTTTGTGTTTGGTCCCAACGGGGAGCATACCCACCCCGCCGATTTTTGGAATGAAAAACGGCAATACCCCGCCAGTTCGTACGCGCGAGGGTACCAGAACCAGCTGACGTTTCTGAACCAAAAGATCCTGCAGGCGGTGGATACACTGCGAGCCGAATCAGAATCTCCACCGATCATCATCTTGCAGGGTGATCACGGACCATGGCTTCAACCCAAAGAGAAACGCATGTGGATTCTGAACGCGTATTTTCTGCCGGGGCACGAAGAAAAGCTCTACCCCGATATTTCACCGGTCAACACCTTTCGCCTGATCTTCGACGTTTATTTTGGCGGGAGGTACGGAATGCTACCGGATATCAGTTACTTTTCACCAGTCCCCAACCTGTATGAATTTTCTGAGATCGAGAATTCCTGTGCACCGTGATCCGGGGCTGGGGTTTCGTCAAGATGCGTGAAGGACTGACTCGCATTCATTGATATAATTTTCACCCATGCATACCGTCCTCTTTACCGCTCCCTACATGATTCCCGTCGTGGACCGCTTCGCACCGGTTTTCCGCAAGTACGGCATCGAGTTGATCGTGCCGGATGTGCGCGAACGCATGGAAGAAGACGATCTGATGAAATACGCCGGTCAGTTCGACGGGGCGATCTGCGGCGATGACCGTTATACGGCGCGCGTCATCGAGGCGTGTGCGCCGCGCCTGAAGGTGATCTCAAAGTGGGGGACGGGGGTCGATTCGATCGACGCCTCCGCCTGCGCACGCCATGGCGTGAAGATCGGCCGCACCCCGAACGCGTTCACCACTCCCGTCGCCGATACCGTGCTCGGTTACATGCTCGCCTTCGCCCGCCGCCAGCTGTGGATGGACCGGGAGATGAAAAGCGGAAAATGGGAAAAAATTCCCGGTAGAGCGTTGAGCGAGTGTACCCTCGGTGTGATCGGCGTTGGTAACATCGGCAAAGCCGTGACGCGCCGCGCGCGCGCCTTCGGAATGAAAGTGTACGGCAACGATATTGTTGAAATCGATCACGTCTTTATCACCGAGACCGGTATCGAAATGACCAGTCTCCAGTCTCTGCTTGCTACTTCCGATTTTGTTTCGGTCAACTGCGATCTCAATCCAACGTCCTACCATCTGATGAATTCAGGTTCGTTTGCTTTGATGAAACCGACTGCCGTGCTCATCAATACCGCGCGCGGACCCATCGTCGAAGAGGAAGCGCTTGTCGAAGCGTTGCAGGCAAAACGTCTGGCGGGAGCCGCATTGGATGTCTTCGAAGTCGAGCCGCTCCCGTTGGATGGTCCGTTGATGAAGTTGGATAACGTCCTGCTTGCTCCGCATAATTCCAATTCCAGTCCCGCCGCATGGGAACGTGTGCATTGGAACACGATAAAGAATCTGGTGGAAGGCTTGGGATTGGTGTACGAAGAGATGAAAGAGGAAAGATGAAAGAGGCGAAAACGGTATTGATCACTGGCGCTGCGGGCGGGATCGGACGCGCAACGGTTTCGCTTTTTGCCGGAAAAGGCTGGCGCGTCCTTGGCGTGGACAGGTCGGAGTTTGGGGTCGATTTTCCAGTGGATGGGTTGTTCATTCGATCGGATATTGCACGCGCGGAAGCCATGCAGGCGATCTTCGATAAGGCACAAGACTTTACCGCGTCGTTGGATGCCCTGGTGAATAACGCCGCTGTGCAGGTGGCAAAGCCGATCATGGAAACAACTGTCGAAGAGTGGGATGCGGTTATGGCATCCAATTTGCGTTCAGTATTTCTGGGTGTCAAATTGGCATATCCGCTATTGAAGAAGAACGGCGGGGCGGTGGTGAATGTGTCATCGGTGCACGCAATTCAAACATCGGCGAACATCGCCGCGTATGCCGCGTCGAAGGGCGGGTTGCTCGCGTTGACGCGCGCGATGGCGATCGAGTTTGCGCCGGATGATATTCGTGTCAACGCCATCCTGCCCGGCGCGGTGGATACACCCATGCTCCGTGCTGGACTCGGACGCGGTCATGCCGGTCATGGCGATCTGGAGGAGAGACTTGATAACCTCGCGCGCAAGACCGTGAACGGAAAGGTGGGCAAGCCCGAAGAGATCGCCAGCGCTATTTATTTCCTAGCCGATAACGAACAATCGTCGTTCATGACCGGGCAGGCGCTGGTGGTGGACGGCGGCGCGACGGCGCGATTAAGCACAGAATAAAATGAGACTCTCAGCCCTTGAATGGGCTCGTACATTGCTTATTCTCACCGTCGCGGTTCTCATCGTATTCAGTGTCGGATCGATATTGCGAATCAATTCAAATCCTGAGCGTTCCGGCTTGTACACATTCTATGCGTTCGCCATGTTCACGGAGGCCGGACTTATCTCACTCTGTGCGTGGTGGTTGAGGAATAGGACGAGGGCGGCATTTTTCTTCACGAGCCTCATTCTTTCCATCAATATTCTCCTGACGATCCTCGATCAGTTTGGGCTGGCTGACCTCCTTTTTGTCCTTATAAATTTGGCCACTTTAATTGCCCTGCTCGCGGCGCGACAGGAGTTTCTCCCATCATGAAGCAGGTCCTCAAATCGTTGATCCCCGCGCCGTTTTGGCGGTTCACACGGGATGCGTACGATTCGCTTCGACGTATGCCTGAACTGCCCGCGGCATATTGGCATCCGTGGCGGAGGGAGAGCATCCGTCGCCTTGCCGCCTTGAAAGACATCCACAGGGGCAAGCGTGCCTTCATCATTGGCAACGGTCCCAGCCTCAAACAGACAGACACCAGCAAATTGAAGAACGAAATTACTTTTGGGATGAACCGAATTTATCTGGCGTTTCCTGAATGGGGATTCGCAACATCATATCTCTGTGTGACGAACGATCTGGTTGTCGAGCAATTCGTGGAGGACATCAACGCGCTGACGATACCGAAGTTCATCGCATGGCGGTCGCATCGCCGTTTCAATCCCCACTTACCAATTACTCAATTGCCGACCTTTGTTTACACCACCTATACCGGACCAAAATTTGCTCATGATGTGTGCGGGCGTGTGTGGGAAGGTGCGACGGTGACCAATCTTGCCCTGCAACTCGCGTTTCACATGGGTATCGAAAAAGCCATCCTCATCGGTGTGGACCACAATTTTGCCTCCAAGGGCGATGCGAACAAAACCGTCGTCTCACAGGGCGATGACCCGAATCACTTCATGCCGAACTATTTCGGCAAGGGTGTGAAATGGCAGTTACCTGACTTGGACACGTCCGAGGCGGGGTACGCGCTGGCGCGTGACGCGTATCACCAAGCGGGGCGCGAGGTCGTGGATGCAACGGTCGGCGGGAAATTGACCATCTTCCCGAAGGTGGATTACAACACATTGTTTGGGAATACCTCGTAGGGGCGATAGGCCATTCGCCCCTGCTGCAATATAAAAATGAAACTTGTCTCCATCATCACCCCATCGTTCAACCAGGCACGTTATCTCGAGCAGACGATTCAATCTGTGCTTGGGCAGGATTATCCGCGCATCGAATACACCCTGATCGACGGCGCGTCCACGGATGGATCAACCGACATTATCAAGAAATATGCGGATCGCCTTGCTCGGTGGGTTAGTGAAAAGGATTCAGGGCAGGCGGATGCCATCAACAAGGGACTGTCACGTGCCACAGGTGAAATCGTCGCGTGGCTAAACTCGGACGATTATTACCTGCCCGGAGTGGTTTCGTCCGCTGTGAGAGTCTTTGAAGAGCATCCTGGTGTCGCCCTCATATATGCGGATATGCTCGCCGTCGATGAAATCGGTAATCCGTTCAACACACTGAAGTATCGTCAACTTTCCTTGCAGGATCTGCTGTGTTTTCAGATCATCGGTCAACCGGCGGTGTTCTTCCGCCGCGAGTTGCTGGCAAAGACGGGACTGCTCGATCCTGATTTCCACTTTCTACTGGATCATCACCTTTGGATTCGATTCGCCCAGCACGGAAAGATCCTCCACGTCCCTCAAACGTGGGCGGCGGCGCGCTATCACGCCGAGGCGAAGAATCGCGCCAACGCCGCGGCGTTCGGGCGAGAAGCCTTCCGAATTTTGGAATGGGCGAGGAGTCAGCCGGTGTTGGGCGAAGCAATTCGACCCGTCGAACGACGCGCCCGCGCCTCCGCACACCGGGTCGACGCGCGGTATCTACTCGACGCCGGCCAGTCCACGGCCGCATTGAAAGCGTGGGCGCGGGCATGGGTCATCCATCCGCCCACCGCGCTGGCGCGGTGGAACATTCTGGTCTCGGCGATCTTGAATCTACTGGGGTTGAATCATCTGCGTGAGCTGGTCTTGCGGCGCCGAACGCGCGCGCTGGCGGACAAAAAGCGAGCCTCTTGAATCTGATAAAATACACGGGCTTATGACCCAGCCAGACCTCTCCATCATCGTGCCTGCGTATAACGAGGAAAATCTGATCGTGGACACGCTCGATGCGATCCACGATTTTTTATCTGCGCGCAGTGAAAGTTTCGAGATCATCGTGGTGGACGATGGAAGCCGCGATACGACCGTGCAACGTGTCGAGCAGTGGGGCAAAGCGAAACATGCGAAATTGCTCGTAAACGAAATGAACATGGGCAAGGGATTCTCGGTGCGGCGTGGCGTGGAAGCAAGCCGCGGCGAGAATCTGATCTTCATCGACGCCGACCTGCCGTATGAACTGAATGCGATCGACGGATTTTTAGATGCCCTGCGCGCTGGCAATGACCTCGCGATCGGTTCGCGTGTTCTGCCGGGCTCCGAGGTAAAAGGCGTGCCCGCCGCACGTTTTTTCGCGGGTCAAGTTTTCTCGTGGATGGTGCAGGGCTCTTTGTTTCTCGGCATCCGCGATACACAATGCGGCTTTAAGAGTTTTCGAGCCGGCGCGGCGCGTGAAATCTTTCGGCGGCTTACCATCAGCGGTTTCGGGTTTGACGTGGAGTTGTTATTCGTCGCGCGCAAACTACAATATCGGATCCAGCCTGTGGCTGTGCGGATGATCCATCACCGTCTCGGTAGTCGCGTGCGGTTGGTGAGTCACTCCCTTGAAATGTTGAACGATCTATTCGTGATCCGTTCGAATGACCTGCGCGGAAAATACAAGTAGGAGATTCTTTGTCCTTCGATTACCACTCTGTGGCGGGCGATTATCAATATCGTGCGCTACACTCGGGTCACCCAATCCAGCGCTTTTGGCATCGCGGCAAGTTGGTGATGATCGATGAGTTGCTTCGCCCGCACTTAAGCGCAGACTCGCGCGCCTTGGAAATTGGCTGCGGCGCGGGCAACCTGCTCGTGCAAGCCAGCGTGCCCGGCAGTTATCCCATCGGACTCGATCTCTCGATTCAAGCGCTGACGTTCGTCCGTTCGCGCCTGCGGGAACTTGTATCTGCCCCCGAACCGATCCGCGGATACGGGTGCATCCAATCCGTTGGTGAATCGCTTCCGCTTGCAGATTCGAGTGTAGACTGCGTGATTCTTTCGGAGGTGATCGAGCATCTCGAAGCCCCGCAGGTGTCCATCCGTGAAGCGACGCGCGTGCTCCGTCCCGGCGGGAGGTTGCTCGTCACTACGCCAAATTATCGCAGTTTCTGGCCTCTCATGGAATGGATCGTGGATCGCCTGAGCATGGCGCCGAAAATGGGCGGGGAACAGCACATTAGTAAGTTCGACCCTGCCTCGTTGACGGATCTAATGATCGCGTGCGGCTTGCGCCTCGAATACTTCGGTACGATCTATCTGCTCAGCCCGTTCACGTCAATGCTCTCGCCCCGCTGGGCGCTGGAACAACTTGCAGGTGAACTGAAGCGGTGCTCGTCGCTGGGGATGATTCTGGTAGCGGTCGGTGTGAAGCCATGATCGACGAATCGCCAAAAACCGAAAAATTAATCAATGGGGCGATATTGGTTGCGATTCTCACAACGCTCACGGCGCTGGCGTTGTACGGTTACCTCGGAACGTTCTCGCGCTACGGCAGCGACGATTACTGCCTCTCGGCATTTTATGTGCGCGAGGGCGATCTCCTGACAAAGCTCATCCAGCGGTACAACGAAAACTCCAGTCGCTACACCAACATACTCTTCATCGGCCTGGCTGATTCAGTATTTGGCTGGTACAACGTGGCTGTCCTCCCAGCGATAATGATCGCGCTTTTTGTCCTTGGATTCTACCTGCTATTGCTTGAGATCTCGCGTTCGGCTGCGCTCGGTTGGAGCCGGATGTTTTGCTTTGTGCTGGCAAGTTTTCTCCTCTTCCTGTCTTTGTTGCAGGCGCCGAACTTGTATGAAACCTTGTACTGGCGCGCGGGCATGACCTCGCATTTCGCCCCGCTCGTGTTCATGCCGTTCCTGTTCGTGTTCCTGTTGAGGAATATTCGACACGCCCGCTATTCGTGGTGGGTTCGCGGCTCAGGGTTTCTCCTCGCATTTATTCTCGGTGGTTTTTCCGAGCCGCCAGTAGCCATGATGGTGACTATTCTGGCATTGGCGGTCAGCGTCATATTATGGAAGCGGGATCTGCCGCACCGCCGCGCCGCGCTCCTTGTGTTGACCTGGACGCTCCTCGGCGCTTTGCTGGCATTGATCACACTTGGGCTTGCCCCAGCCAATAGCATTCGCCTGGGCAACTCGGCACCGAGTTTGATCGAGTTGGTGGTCAGAACCATGCGCTATCCGTTCGACTTCATCCTGTACGACCTGCGTTCCTTCCCAACTCCGACGGTTGTTTCGGTTTTGTTTCCCGCGCTGCTATCTTTCGTAGAATACTCAAAATCAATCTTTGCCGGGAAAAATTGGGACAGTCGGCGGTTTATCGTCTGGTTGTTCGCAGGCACCGCGCTTGCCTACCTGCTTATTGCAGCAAGCTTCGCGCCGAGCGTTTACGGTCAAAACTTCCCGATCGCGCGCGCCCGTTTTGCAGGCCGGGTCATACTGACTGCTGATCTCATGTTTATCGGTGCGTTGTTGGGTATACTGTTCGCAGGCTTGAGATCGAAGAGAATTCACCTTCCGAGTCTTCGACTTGTTGCGCTAACCATGTTTTTCCTGCTCTCCTTCTACCCCCTTTGGACGTCGCAGCGCGTTGCTGAGCAAGTACCTGACTTCCAGCGCCGCGCACAGGCGTGGGATGAGCGCGACGCGCTTATCCGGTCGATGCAAGCCAATGGCGTGCGGAATGTGATCGTGACGCGCCTGCCGCTGGAGGCCATTCAGGATCTTCAAGACCGACCCCGATTCCGACTCAATCGCTGCGCCTCGCTTCTCTACGGAGTGGATACGATCCTCGCCGTACAGCCGGACGAATCAAGATGACCGAAACATCTCCCGCTCCCATCCTCGTCACAGGCGCGCACCGCAGCGGAACCACGTGGGTTGGCAAAATGCTTGCCCTCGACGCGCAGGTCGCTTACATCAGCGAACCGCTGAATGTTTTACATCGTCCCGGCGTATTGCGGGCAAAAGTCAAACATTGGTATCAGTATATCTGCGAGCAGAACGAGGTCGAATACCTGGCACCTTTTGAAGAGCTGCTTGATTACCGCTACCACACGTGGAGCGAGATCAAATCCCTTCGTTCGCTCAAGGACTTCCTGCGAATGGGGCGCGACTTCAAGATCTTCTACGACGGGCTCGAGCACGGACAGCGCGCGCTGCTAAAAGATCCCTTCGCCGTGTTTTCGATCCCGTGGTTTGCAAAGCGATTCAATTTCCGCGTGGTTATCACGGTGCGGCATCCCGCCGCGTTTGCGAGTAGTCTCAAACGTCTCGGCTGGAAATTCGATTTCAACGACCTGCTCGATCAACCCATGCTGATGCGCGATCATCTCGAGCCATATCGCCAACGGATGCAAGCCGTCCGGGCGGACGATGTCATCGGTCAAGCCAGCCTGCTGTGGACGATGATCTATCGCTTCGTTCATTCTACGGTCAAGTTGAATCCTGACTTCATTATCGTCCGCCATGAAGACCTTTCGCGCGAACCCCTTGGCGGCTTTCACGACCTGTACTCATCACTGGGTCTCGCGTTCACTTCGCAAGTTGAACAGGGAATTCTGAGTTCGAGCAGTTCTGAAAACCCAGCCGAGCTTTCGCGGGGCAAAGTCCACTCGGTGAAACTCGATAGCCGCGCCAATGTGGATAATTGGAAGAAACGCCTCACCGATGAGGAGATCGCCCGGGTGCGGGAAATCACCGGCGATGCCCTGGAATTGTATTATCCGAAATGAATTCGTCTCTTCCTCTGGTTTCCATTATCACACCATCCTTCAATCAAGCGCGTTACATCGAGGCGACGATACAATCTGTGCTCGCGCAGGATCATCCGCGTATCGAATACATCATCGTGGACGGGGCCTCAACGGACGGAACGGTTGACATCCTCAAAAAATACGAAGGGGGGATCGCGTCGTGGGTGAGCGAACCAGACAGAGGTCAGACCGACGCGATCAACAAGGGCTTCGCACGCGCCCAGGGTGACATCCTGGCGTGGATCAACTCCGATGATACATACGCGTTGGGCGCGGTCAGCGCGGCTGTGAATTATTTGCAGGAACATCCCGAAGTGGGGATGGTCTACGGCGAGTGCAACTTCATCAATGAAACTGGACGCGTGATCGGCAAATTCAATTCGGCACAAACCGACTTGCGCCTGCTCCGCCGCGGGTACGTGCATATCCCGCAACAGACGGCATTCTTTCGAGCGGAGTTGTGGCGCCAGGTCGGTCCGCTCGATCCGTCGTTTTACTTCGCCATGGATTATGATCTGTGGACGCGCATGGCGGCGCGGTCGCGGATACAATTTGTCCCACAAACGTGGGCAAATTTCAGGTTGCACACATCGGGAAAGACCATCGTAGCAGACGACCGTTGCTGGCCGGAAATGATCCGCGTGCACTACCGCGATGGCGGTTCGTTCTTTTCAGTAATTGTGGCAAAATACTACATCCGCAAGTTGGTCGCTCCAATCCTGAAATTACGTCGTAGAATGATGCTCCGTTAGTCTCCAGTCTCAATTCTCAAAATACTCATTACGAATTACTCATGCAGATTTTCTCCCCTCCATCCCTCGACGACCTAATCCGCCTGCTCAAAGCATGGCGATTTTGGACGCTTGGCGCGGTCCTCGGCGCGTTGATCGGCGCGGCTGTTTATTTTGTTGCGCCGCCGCCATATCGCGCGCGCGCCACGGTGGTGGTGGATTTCAATCTAGAACAGGCTTTGCCCCAGGACACGGATCGCCAGCATTTCTATTATCTCGAACGCGAGACGCGTAAACTCGAAGAGATCGCGTGGTCGGATGATTTGTTGAACCTACTCTCATCTGAATTTGGAATTTCAGTCGGAGAATTACGCGGCGGAGTGCTGGACCTGAGTCAACCTGCCGAAGGGGGCTGGCACTTTTATGCCAACGACCATGATGCAGAAATGGCTGGTCAGCTGGCTTCTTCCTGGGCGCAGGGATTTGCCGACGAAGCATTACGAAGGATACCGTCCGGGGAATTGAACTCTTTTATTCGAATTGAAGTTACTCAATCTGCTGAAGCGCCGGTGGAAAGAAGCGAGTCCCTGGGTACATACCTTTTGATCGGAGCGATCGATTTTCTTGCGATCAGCGCGTTTTGGGTTCTGTTTTCCCTCACCCCTCACCCCTCTCTCACTAGGAGAGTGGAAGGGGGTGAGAGGTGAGCAAATTCACCCGCCTCCTCTGGGGTGCGGCGTTGTTTGCGCTACCGGTCACCAGTTTTCGTTACTTTCCCGGCATGGGCGAGGGGACGTTCGTCCGCCCGCTGGCGTTTTACCCGATCGCGTTGCTGTTACCGTTGTTATTGATCCAAATGCTTCGCGGCAAGACGACATTTCCACGCGCGGGTGCGTTGACTCCCCTCCTCGGGTTTGGATTAGCTGTCCTTCTGGCGAGCAGTTTCGGGGCGTGGCTCGATCCGATTCCGCTGCGTGGGAATGAATATCTGGGGCGCGTCGTCCGCGCCTGGGCGACGCTCATCATCGGGGTATCCTTTTTCATCGCCGCGGTGTGGATGAATCGGAACGACAACGATCTGAAGTTTTCAGTGAGGTGGATTCTCGCGGGCTTCGCCTTGGACGTGGTATGGAGCGGCGTACAGGCGCTCGCGTTCTACACACCGCTGCTTGAAAAAGTAACCGTTACGCACTGGCAACTCGCGTTCTCAATGCGCGAGCTCGTAAAAACAAATCGAATCTCTGGCATGGCATATGAACCTGCGTGGCTCGCGGGACAAATTGCAACTGTGTATTTGCCGTGGCTGTTCGCCGCGCTTTTGACCGGTGTACGCCTCACACGCTTCAAATGGCTGGAGGTCATGTTGCTGGGAATTTCCGTTTTGCTTATTCTCGCCACGTATTCGCGCGGCGGTTTGCTCACGGCAGGCGCGGCAACGGCGTTAACCTTTCTTCTTGTTGGTCGCGCAGAGTTCCGCGCCTCGTGGAAGTGGTTTGTTTCCAAAAATTGGGTCTTGCGCGCCGGAGTTGTGACGCTTGTTGTCGGATCACTGATGGGCGCGGGTTTGTTCCTCGGGCAAAAGGGATACATTGCCCGCTTGTTTGAAACGGATGCAGAAAGCGTGGAGGAATTTGTCATTGAAAATTCGGCGGGAGCGCGTTCGGCATATCTGGTCGGCGCATTGGGCGCGTATGAGGAAAGCCCGGTACTCGGTGTGGGATTGGGCGCGAGCGGGTTTTATATGTACGATCACCTGCCCGATTGGTCGTTGACGGTCGTGCCTGAGATCGCGCGAC
>CAZFDL010000059.1:0-14287 GCA_964517905.1 uncultured Anaerolinea sp.
CCGCTGATGGGGAAGTTCTCCACCGCGCGCTGGGTTTGCACGCCGTAGAGGGCATCCGATGGGACGTTGAGTTCGCCGAGCGAGTCTTTTTCTTTGCGAAATTCTTTTGAGGTCATGAAGGCTCCGAAAATGATGTTTTTTCTATTTTACTCTCTTCTTTGCCTGCCACCAGACGGTCGAACTGTTCTGTTAGAATTATCCCAACAGAGGAAATAATTGGATCAACTACTCGAACTATTCTTGATCTTTCTCAAAGTAAATCTGCTCAGCACCTCCGGTCCCGCGTCGGTGGGATTGTTGTATCACGAAGTGGTCGGCAAACTGGTGACCGAGGGTCAATTCGTGCAGGCGGTGGGGTTATCGTCCGTTCTGCCGGGGAGCGACGCGCTTCAACTGGCGATGTATATCGGCTACGCCGTGGCAGGCGTCCCCGGCGGATTTGTCGCGTTGACTGCCTCCATATTGCCGCCGACGGTCATCATCCTTGGCGTCACGATGATCCTGCATCGCCTGCGGCGTGAAGCATGGTTGAGTAATTTCATAGAGGGACTCACGCCAGCCATTTCGGTCTTGATGCTTTTCGTGGCGTGGAAGATCTTTCAAAAGGGCGGTTCCACCGGAGTTGAAGGCTGGGCAATTGGCGCTGTGAGTTTGCTGGCCATGATTCTCAACGCGCCCGCACGCGTCGTGGTCATTCTTGCCGGTCTGGTTGGTATCCTGCTTCTTAAATGAACGAAACAAAGGTCGCCATCTGGTTTCGCCTGCTCTGGATGTTTTTGAAGGTCAACATCCTCTCGCCGTCAGGTCCGGCATCGATCGGGTTCCTATATGAGGAAGCGGTCGGCAAGATCATGTCGGAGGAGCGATTCGTCGAAGCCGTCGGGTTCTCGAATGTGTTGCCCGGTAGCGAGGCGTTGAAACTTGCCATGTTCGTCGGCTTTTCCGCGGGCGGGCTCCCGGGTGTATTTGCCGCGTTGCTCGGCGCCATCCTGCCTCCAACTATTTTGATGTTGATCGTTGCGGCGCTGCTCGAGCGTTTTCAACAGGAAGTATGGCTCACCGGCTTCGTCGCGGGCATGAGCCCGGCAGTTGCTGCCTTGATCGTTGTAGTGGCGTGGGAATTATTCCGCACCGGCTCTAGAAAAAGAATCGACCGCCGTGTGGTCCTGATCGCCATCCTGAGCGCTATCGCATTCTGGTTTGAAATCCCATCGCCGCTCGTGTTGCTTGCCGCAGGCGCACTCGGCGTGATCTTATTTGGCAGGCGAGGCTTCAAATGAAATCTGAGTTTCTCATCGTAACCAACGGCTTCAAAGGGACATGGTCTGCCATCGAATATGGCGCGGCGCTGGCGCAATCCATGCGGATGAAGATCACACTTCTCGGCGTGACGGAGGAACTGAACCCCGCGGCGATAGACGATCACCACCCGTTGGAGGATATCTTCGCACAGGCGGTTGCGCTGTTTCAAAAACTGGGGGTGGAATACAGCCTCGAAATTCGCAATGGCGTGGCTGAGCAAATCATCCCGCAGGTTGCCAACCAGGGAGATTTCATCACGGTAGTCAGCCCGCTGGGGAGACCCCAATTCAAACGCTGGCTTACGGGTCGTTCGATCCATCCGTTGATGGAACAGATTCTGGGTCCTATTCTGTACGTACCGGAAGCGCGGTTGCCGTTGAAAAAATTGTTGATAACGGTCGGTGGGTTGGGATACGAGGAAGCCGCGGAAAATATCGCTGTTCAAGCTGCTCGTGCCACCGCAGCGGAAGTGACGATCTTATATGTTGTTCCACCCACCGACCTGGATTACCCAAGCACGCGCGGTGTACAGGATCACGTCAGCGACCTTGCGGAAACCGATACCCTGCCCGGGCGCAGTTTGAGGAAGGCTGTGGAAATCGCGCAACAGGCTGGCTTGAACGCGAAAGCCAAAGCGCGACAGGGCAATATTGTTGAGGAAATTCTGGCTGAGATCCAGGAGGGAGATTACGATCTGGTGTGCATGGGTTCGTCATACAGTGCACACACGTTACGTCAGTATTATGCGCCGAACATCACAGCCGAAGTTGCCGAGTCCGCGCCCTGCCCGGTGCTCACTGCGAGATTCAGCAAACGCGTGTCATAGCCCCGGCGTATATTTCTTTTCCCATTCCGCGATCGCGGTGCGGATGGCAGATTGGATGGCGTTATCCGGGACCTCGTCCACCCCTGTGTATTTGTCAAAACCGACGTGAACGATCACGCCGCCTTCGGGAGATTGTGAGAGGAATACGCGGCGTTGTTCCAACTGGGTGCCGGCGATACGTTCCTGCAAAATAGAATCGATCTGACCAACGATGCTGTTGGGTGGCGCGGAGGGACGATCTTCTTTTTCCTTTGATGTTGCCATGGGCGCGGCGGGTCGAATCGATGAAAGGGATGGAATGACCGGCTGGGCAGGACCAGACAGCGCTGGGGAAGGAGGCGCAATGACTGGTGGCATCGGCGCGGCGCCGGGTTCTTCTTTTAACCAGGGGCGCATCTGCATTAGCAGTTCAGTCAATCGCTTGCGTTGTTCGGCAGATAGCGTGGAGGTTTCGGCGCGCGCGCCGTCCAGGTCGAGAGTTAATTTCCCACCCTCGCTTTTGATTCGCAACAATCCGGGATCGTCCACTTTGACAGGCGCTGGAGGATTTTTCAACTTCTCCTGTTCCTCCTCGCGCCTGCGCCTTTTGTAGCCGTTGCCCCGCCCCTCATAGAAGCCGATCGTATAAAGGACAAGCACGGCGATGATCCATCCAGCGATTGACCAGTTGATTTCCATGATTTTTTTTACCTCTGACACCTCGGACAATAGTGCGTGCCGCGCTGGGCAACCGTGATGCGTTGGATCTTCGTGCCGCAATTCAGGCACGGTTTGCCTTTGCGGTCGTACGCCCGAAAATAATTCTGGAATTCTCCGCCGCGATACACCCAGTCGATGGATGCGCCGTTGCGGCGGATGCCCTCTTTCAGCACGATACGGATCGCATCATGCAGCGCTTCAGACTGTTTCGCTGTGACCGAGCTTGACTCGCGCAGTGGATGAAGTCTGGCGATGTTCAATGCTTCATCGGTGTAGATGTTGCCGAGGCCGGCGAGAAAAGTCTGGTCGAGCAACAAGGGCTTGAGCTGGCGATGTCTTTTGTGCAATGCCGTGTGAAGCCATTGCGGGCTGAAGTCTTTGCTGAGGGGTTCGGGACCGAGTTTGCCAAAAATTTTCGTGGGGTCTTCCACGAGCCACACGCGCCCGAACTTGCGCGTATCGTTGAATGTCAGCGACTTGTTGCCCGATAATTTAATTATAAGCCGGTCATGTTTCTCCGGCTGATTTGTACTGTCTTTAATATGTAAATCCCCACTCATGCGCAGATGGATGAGGAGGCTATACGATGAAAGGCGAAGGATGAAGTATTTTGCGCGCCTGCCGACATCCAGGATCTTCTGTCCGCGGATCCGTTCCCTGAATTTTTTCGGCGCGGGCGCGGCGAGGGTGCGCGACCAGCGCAGGTCGGCGGAGAGAATCGTCCTGCCGATCAAGTCTCGTCTAAGTTTTCGCGCGATCGTTTCGACTTCGGGAAGCTCGGGCATGTTTAGTAACCAGTTATCAGGGACGCAATCAGTAACTGGACTAGGGAACACCGGTTACTGAACACTGGGATCATTCGTTGAACATCTCACCCACGCTCCGACCCTCATGCGCGCGGCGTATGACCTCGCCCAGCATGGGAGCGATCGAAAGGACAGTGATGCGGTCTTTGAGCGGCTTCAACTTTCTGGGCGAAATGGGGACCGTGTCTGTCGTGAAAATGTGCTTGATCGGAAGCTTTGCCAGCCGTACTGCGGCATCTTCCGAGAAGATCGGGTGAATGAACGCGAGATACACATTCCGTGCGCCGTTCTTTTTGACCACGCTGACCGCCTGCTCGATGGAGCCGCCGGTCAGTACTTCGTCGTCCACGATCAACACATCACGCCCTCGCACCTTTCCAATGAGGGTAAGCGCTTTTGCTTTCGAGTCGTTCGCTGTCCGCCTCTTTTCTATAAAGGCGATGGGCGCGTTCAGGTCGTGGGCATAGTTGCGTCCCTTCTTGGCGAAGCCAAGGTCGGTGGCGACGACCACAAGATTCTTCATGGTTGCGCGTACGTTCTTGTTAATGTAATCGGTGACCATGTGCGAAGCGGTCAGTACATCGCCGGGGATCGAGAAGAATCCCTGGATCTGACCGGCGTGCGGGTCGTACGTCATGTAACGGTCCGCGCCGGCACTTTCGATCATGTCGCACACGAGGCGGGCAGTGATCGGCACGCGCGGCTGATCTTTCTTATCCGAACGCCCGTAACACAAGTAGGGGACAACGGCCGTGATGCGCGCCGCTGAATCCAAACGAATGGTTTGGATCATGATGAGCAATTCCATCAGGTTGTAATGGACGGGCGAGGAGGTGGTCTGGATCACATACACATCCTGACCGCGCGCGCTGCTCTTCAGCTTGACGAAGATGTTTTCGTTCGGGAACAAGATGACCTCGCGCGGGCTGAGTTGTTGTTCCAGATAATCGGCGATTTTTTGTGCGAGACCGGGTGAGCCCGTTCCCGCATAGAGCTTGATCTCTCCATACATTTTGATCTCATGTTGCGAATGTTGCATTCTCTCTCCTCATCCCCCGGCGTGGGGGTTTCTTCCATTTAACAATAACTTGACCGCATCGTGCGGTGCAAGACTCCGGTTCATCACCTTCTCGAGGATCTCCTCGTATCTTTCCCTGCGGACTTCCTCCATGAAGCGACTCAGCAGGGCGTCCTGAATGGCCGCTTCCAATTCGGACCCCAGCCTGCTCCGCTCCCGTTTTGTCCAATCTCCAGTGGCGCGAAGATGTTCCGCGTGCTTCGCGATGGATTCAGCCACATCCGCAATGCCGGTTCCCTGTGTCGCAACCGTTTTGTTGATGGGCGGAATCCAATTGGGGTCATCCATCGCCGGCGCTTCGATCGCGATGCTCTGGCCGTGATGACGATAGACGCGTCGAATTGGGTGAGCAAGCTCAAGGGTGGAGCGAAGCGCACGTTCCGTATTTTCAACGCCGGGGCGATCGGCTTTGTTGATGACGAGCACGTCCGCGATTTCGAGGATCCCTGCTTTGATGGCTTGGATCTCATCACCGAGCCCGGGCGCTTCAACGACGATGGTCGTGTGCGCGAGCCGCGCAATGTCCACTTCGCTTTGCCCCGCGCCGACCGTTTCGATGATGATGATTTCGTATCCCGCCGCGTCAAACACCTGCGTGAACGCCGCAGTGGTCTGCGCGATCCCGCCCAAGGCGCCGCGCGAAGCCATCGAACGGATGAACACGCCATCGTCGCCGGAAAGGTCGCGCATGCGCACGCGGTCGCCGAGCACCGCACCTCCCGTGAACGGACTGGACGGATCGACTGCGATGATCGCGACTTTCTTTCGCGCGGCATCCGTTTTGCGATAATACAATGCGAGTTGATTGACCAGGGATGACTTCCCGGTTCCCGGCGCACCGGTGACCCCGATGAGATGCGCGCGACCGGTGTAAGGGAATAGTTCGACCAGCGCGGCGCGTCCCTCCGGTGAATTATTTTCCACCTCTGTCAGTACCCGCGCCAATGCTAGCCGATTGCCTTCGAGAACGGATTGTTGCAGCGACCTGTTCATACAATGAAATTACGCAATACGTCAGCCATATTGCGTAATTATTTGAACGCCTCACGAATATCCTTGATGATATCCTCTGTGGAGGCACCCGGACCGTAAATGCCGGTGATACCCATTTCCTTCAAACGGGGCATATCTTCATCGGGGACGATGCCTCCGATAAACACCTTCACCGTATCCTGTCCGTTGGCTTTGAGCAATTCCACGATGCGCGGTGCGAGCGCCATGTGCGCGCCGGAAAGGATGGAGAGACCCACAACATCCACATCCTCCTGCAGGGCGGCTTCGGCGATCATCTCCGGGGTCTGGCGCAAACCGGTGTAAATCACTTCCATGCCGGCATCGCGCAATGCGCGCGCCACGACTTTTGCGCCGCGGTCGTGCCCATCGAGCCCGGGTTTTGCAACGAGCACACGGATCTTTTTATCGGTCATGCTTCCTCCGCGAGGGTTAATGTGGTGATTATACTATGGTGATGGACCGATAAAAAAATGCGAAGAATCCCCGCTTGATTCGCAATGTCATTGAAATTTATATCCCGCTCCCAGGCGATGGGGCAGGTTTGAAATATGCTATACTCTGCTCATGCAGTCGAACATGGCTTGGTCACAGTGGGCAGAATCTCTCAAGCGACTTAAATTGGAAGGGTTTGCACTCTGGTTGCTCGAATCAGGCGCGCCGCTCACGATGCTGGGCGCGCAGTTAATCTACGTGATGCAACCTTTCGTTGGGGGAAAAGACTCAACAGCCATTGCACAGATGCTCGAAAACGATGAAGACATGCAGGGATTTGCGCGCATGCTGCGCGGAGAGCGCGCGCAATGACAACACCCGAATTCATCGGCTTGGGTGTGTTGCTCGTCACGGCGTTGCTGTTCCTCTCATTTACCGCATGGCGGCGGAAGGCATCCGGCAGTCTACGTCGGATCGCGGCGTTCGAGCGGCTCAATCGAGAGGTTGGGCTTTCCGTTGAAAATGGAACACGCCTGCATATTTCACTTGGACGCGGAAATCTATTCACGGCGCGCGGCGGCTCGGCGTTAGCAGGGCTCGCCATGTTACGCCGCATTTCAGAACGCACTTCTGTGAGTGACCGCCCGCCAATCGTCACCTCCGGTGACGCGTCGCTGGCGATCCTCTCACAGGATTCATCCCAGGCTGGTTACCGCGCCGCTGGTGCGGAGGAAGCATATCGCGTCACTGGCGGACGGTTGACCGGACTCTCACCATTTGCCTATGCCGCCGGGGTACTTCCCATCGCACGCGACGACAATGTTTCTGCGCACGTATTGATCGGCGATCTCGGCGCAGAATCCGGGTTGATCGCTGAAGCCGCTGAACGGCAGAACGCCAGCCTGATCGCGGCCAGCGATAACCTTACGGCGCAGGCAATATTTTATGCGTCCGCACAGGACCCGTTGATCGGCGAAGAGTTGTTCGCCGCAGGCGCGTACACGGGCGCGGGTGTATCTCACGAAGCCAGCCTCAACGTTCAGGACGTTTTGCGTTGGATAGTCATTGTCGTCATCCTCATCGGCGCGGCATTGACCATACTCGGATTTGGATTTTGATGAGAGTATTCACAGCGGCATTTGCCATCGCCATCGGTCTGATCGTATTGCTGGGATTTTTCTTTCCGATCCCAGTCCTGATGCAGTTGCGTCTCATCCTCACCGATTGGGCAGTGGTCATCGGCGCCATCGCCATTCTCGTGGGCATCTTCAATCTGGTCTCCGTTCAGATGGAAAAGATACGCATGCGGCAAAAGGGAAGTTCGTACGGCGTGATCCTCCTTCTATCTCTCCTAGGTACCTTCATCTTCGGCGTTGCGTTCGGCGTCGAATCGCCATTGATGCAAATGGCTGTGGATGCGGTGATCGTGCCGGTGGAAGCGGCGTTGATGGCGATCCTTGCCATCACCCTGGTGTACGCCAGCATTCGTCTCCTGCGTCAGAGGCAGGATCCAACAACCGTGCTTTTTCTGTTGGTCGCAGTTCTTCTCTTATTTGCGATCATGCCCAAGCCGTTCGACAATTCTCTGCTCGACGGGCTGATCATTGACCTGACCGGAACATTTTCACGCGGCGGTGCACGCGGTTTGTTGATCGGCATCGCACTGGGGACACTGCTAACGGGTCTGCGCGTGTTGTTCGGTGTTGACCGTCCGTATGGGGGGAATTGAGCATGGCTGACCTTCGCTGCCCAAGCTGTGGTAAGAACAACCCGGACTTTTTGGATAATTGCCAATTTTGCCAGACACCTCTCAAGCCGGAGGCGATGGTGCATACCGGCGAAATCCCGGTGAAGAAGAATACCGGCGAATTGGAGCCGATCCTGCCGCAATGGCTAAAAGATGTCCGTCAGCAGGGGAGGGAGTCGGCGGCGAAAGATGCCGAAGAGGAAGCCGCCAAACCAAAAGTCCAGAAAAGTGAACCGCCCGATCTGTTGGCGGGCCTGGCTTCGCAGGCGCGCAGCGATGAAGAAGAAGTGCCCGATTGGCTCGCAAGTATTAATCCGATCAGCGAGCCTTCCCCTGCAACCGCCTCGACATCGGAACCCGAGTCGGATTTCTTCGCACAATTCAGAGAAAGCGAAACATCCTCCGAATCACCTCCAGCGAATGAACCCGCCCACGAGGATATGCCCGCGTGGATGTCTGAACCGACCGGTTCGCAGCCCGTGCAACCTGCAGAAGAAAGAGATGAACTCACTGAATGGTTTGCAAAGGCATCGGCAGAGCCTTCCACTCCAATTGAAATGGAAGCGGACCAGCCGGAATGGACAAGCCCCACGGGAGTGCCATCCTACGCATTCAAGGAGCCGCCTCCTCAACCCCAGGCAGCAGAGGACTTAAGTTGGCTGCATACGCTCGAAGATTCATCGAAAGCGGAAGCTACGCCTCCAACTAAACCGGACGCTTCCGAATCGCAATCTGATCTAGGTTGGTTGAACGATCTCGCCGACGCGACCTCGGATGTTCCGCCGGGCCGCCCAGCCACTGATGAACCGCCGAGTTGGGTGAGAGCCATGGGCGGAGTGGAGGCGAGCGCGCCGCTTCCGCCGGCTCAAGAATCAGGTCCAGCAGACGAAAAGCCGACCGCCTCGAAGTCGGTCTGGTCGGAGGGTTTGGAAAGTGAGCCTGCCGGTGAAGCTTCTTCCGAAAAAGTTACACCCTTCACGCGTCGAACCGGACCATTGCGTGATGTGATCGATGATGGTTTTATGCCAGATTGGCTGAAGAGCGCAACGGAAGAACCGTCGATGCCGCCGCCGGGCGCGCTTTCGGATTGGTTTCGTGATACGGACCTAACGCCTCAATCTGCACTTCAACCTGATTCAGAAGCCTCGAAAGTTACAGCGCCTACGGATTCGGAAGGTGACTCATTATTCCCCGTTGACATGCCGGACTGGCTTGAGAGAACCGAGCCTGCCTCAGCGGATGCCTCCGCGCTATCCGGGCTCTCCGCAGAATCCCTGAACAGTGATTCGCTTGCGCCGGTCGATCTGCCTTCGTGGGTGCAAGCCATGCGTCCGGTTGAATCAGGGCTGGATCTAACGCCGACGCGCGGAACGCATTATACGGAAAGCGAAGGTCCGCTGGCTGGGCTGGAGGGCGTGATTCCCGTTGCGCCGATCGGCTCCTCGCGCCGACCGAAAACGATTTCGCTGAAATTGCAGGCGACCGACGAACAACACGCGGGTGCCTCCCTGTTGGAAAAAATACTTGCGAGCGAAACAACTCCGCAGCCGATTGCCACACAAACGGCGATTACATCCCAACGCGTCCTGCGCTGGGCTTTATCCGGTCTCTTCCTGGTGGTGCTGACTGGCATGGCGTATGTACGGACGACATCCATGCCGATTCCGGCCGCGCTCCCGGAGGAGGTCAGGTCGGCATCCAGCGCGATCGCGCGTCTTCCGCAGAATTCTAGCGTGTTGGTGGTGATCGATTACGAGCCCGCACTCGCCGCAGAATTGGAAACGGTAAGCGGGCCGATGCTGGATCAGCTCGTCTTGACCACGCGCGCTCGTCTGGAATTTGTCTCCACATCGCCGAATGGAACGGCTCTGGTACGCCGGCTGTTGACGAACACCGGCATCAGTGTGCCGGCTCCCAATGGACTTGATTACAGAGCCGGCGAGAATTACGTCAACCTGGGGTACTTGCCCGGGGGTTATACCGGTGTGCGCAAATTCCTCGAATCCCCTGCCGCGCTATTCCCCCAGACCGGCGTTGCCAACTTCAGGGAGTACGCGGCAGTGATCGTGCTGACCGATCATGCAGAATCCGGCCGGGTGTGGGTGGAACAATTGTATGCGCGCAACCGGGCGGATACGACCTTTTTCTCGGTTCAACCGGTTTTGTTCGCGACCAGTGCGCAAGCAGGACCGATGCTGGAGCCTTATTTCGCATCCCAGCAGATCACAGGCCTGGTGAACGGACTTTCTGACGCGGCGCGGTATGAATTTGTAAATAACAGCCGACCCGGCATTGCACGCAGGTACTGGGATTCATTCGGGGTTGGTTTGTTCATGGCGACTGCGGCGATCGCGTTCGGTAGCCTGTGGAGTCTCTTGGCTGGGCTGCGGGCGCGCCGAACTGGAGGGGTGGGATAGTGCTTTCACTCGAATTCCTCTCCGCACTCGGCGGGTTGATCCTCACGCTAATGGTCTTCAGTTATCTGATCGACGATAACCCGCTCTTTCGCATCGCCGTAAACTTGTTCATCGGTGTGGCCTCCGGTTACGCTGCGACCGTCGTATGGCAATACGTGTTGGTTCCCAGACTGCTGATCGTGTTGCAGAGCGCCGATCCAAACCTGTGGTTGCTGACGATCATCCCGTTGATCCTTGGTTCCACGTTGCTGGCAAAACTCTTCCCGAAACTTTCCTGGCTCGGGAATTTTGCCATGGCAGTACTCGTGGGCGTGGGTGCTGCGACCGCGCTTGGCGGGGCCGTTCTTGGAACGTTAATTCCGCAAGTAGGTGCTGCGATCGACGCGCTGGACTTTCGGTCGGCTCCTGAAGGCACATTCACAAAATTGATCGAGGGCGCCATCATGCTGGCCGGCACGGTCTTCACGCTCGGATATTTTCAATTCACTGCGGGCCGCGCACCGGACGGCACACCCAAACGAAATGCCGCGTTCGAGGGTATCGCCTGGATCGGACGTCTTTTCATCGCCGTCACATTCGGGGTCCTTTTTGCAGGTGTTTACATGGCGGCTTTGACCGCGCTGATCGAACGGCTGAGTTCGATGGTCGACTTTCTTCGTCAATTGATTGGTTTCTAACCCATGCCTACTTCGCTTGTACAAAACGAATCCATCCTTGCCATTGATGTCGGCGCGGCTGTTACGCGGGTTGCGTTCTTCGACGTGGTCGAAGGCGAGTATCGTTTTGTCGCGGCGGGACAGGCTCCCACGACGGCAGAAGCGCCATTCAAAGATGTAGGCATCGGTGTGCGCGAGGCGATCCGAAATTTGCAGTCGGTCCTTGGCAACAAATTGCTCGGACCGCAGGATGATAATCTGATCGCGCCTTCACAGCCGGATGGTTCGGGTGTGGACGCGGTGGTCGCGACCATGTCTGCGGGACCGGCGGTGAAGACCGTGGTGGCTGGTTTGCTCCCCGATGTTTCGCTTCAAAGTGTGCGCCGTTTGGCTGAATCCACCTACAGCCGCATCGTGGAATCTCTCGACCTGTCTGATCGCAGAAAACCGGAACAACAAATGGACAGCATTGTGCGGACGCGACCCGACCTCGTGATCCTCGCAGGCGGAACAGACGGCGGCGCGTCGCGCTCCATTTTGAAAATGATCGAGGCGGTCGGGCTGGCTTGCTATTTGATGCCGGAGGAAAAACGCCCGATGGTGTTGTACGCCGGAAATCGAAAACTGGCGAACGACGTACAGGAATTACTCGGCGGGCACGCGGGGAAACTTCAGATCAGTCACAACATCCGCCCGTCGCTTGATACGGAGGATCTTGAACCGGCAAGCCATGAACTCGCCGGGCTGGTGATGAAACTTCGGCAGAGGCAGATCAAAGGTGTGGATGTTTTGAACGCGTGGTCTGCAGGAAATGTACTGCCGACTGCCTACGCGGAAGGGCGGATGATCCGCTTCTTGAGCAAGTTGTACGAATCGAATCGCGGCTTGCTCAGTGTGAATCTGGGCGCCTCCGCTGCGACCATCGCCGCCGGCTTCAACGGAGATCTGACCCTGGGTGTGTATCCCCAATTCGGGTTGGGCGAAAACCTCGCCGGGATTTTGCAGCACACCGAAATCGATCAGATCATGCGCTGGATGCAGCTCGATATTTCTTCGAACTCCCTGCGCGAAAACCTGTTCCAAAAATCCTTGTATCCGTCCGCCATCCCAGCCACGCTGGAAGAACAAGCCATTCTGCAGGCGGTTGCACGGCAGGCGTTATATCTTGCCGTTCGGACCGCCCAAAAAGGATTCCCGTCCGGCGCGCGATCTGCACAGGCAGATTTGATGCCGAAACTGGATTTGATCCTCGCAGGCGGCGGTGTGGTTGCGGATGCCGCGTCGCTGGGTCAAAGTCTGTTGTTACTCCTCGATGCGATTCAGCCTGTGGGTATCACGCCGTTCCTGCTCGACCAAAATAATCTGCTGGCGCTCCTGGGCGCGGCAGCCACGCGTCATCACTATCTGCCGGTGCAGGTGATCGAATCAGGCGCGTTCATCGGTTTGGGGACCGTTGTTTCGGTGGTCGCCTCCGCCAATGTGGGAGATCAGGTCTTGCGCGCCAAATTGACGTACGAAGATGGCACCGAAGCCCGCGCGGATGTGAAGTTCGGCGGCTTGGAGATCATCCCATTGCCGGGCGGGCAGACCGCGCGCCTGACGTTGGCTCCGCTTCGCCGCGCCGATGCAGGCTTGGGTCCGGGAAGAAGCGGCACGATCACTGTCAGCGGCGGCGCGCTGGGAATCGTTCTCGATGCGCGCGGCCGTCCGTTGAGCCTGCCGGCTGATGCTGTGCGCAGGCGGGAACTGATGAAACGCTGGTCGTACGTGATGGGAGGTTAATCGAATGCTTGCGCCTGTGTATCATGTTCTACCGCTGACAACGATCACCCGGGAACGCAAATTGCCGGTGCTAGGGAAGGTGAGCGCGCATGTGAACCAGCGCGTCAGCTCCACTGACGTGGTTGCCGAGGCAAATTTTGCCCGCGAGCATGTGTTGATCGATGTGGCGCGTACGTTCAATGTGACGGCACGCGCCGCAGACCGTATGATCAAGGTGAATCCGAATGACCGCGTCACCCAGGGCGCGCTCGTTGCGGATGCGGGCGGACTGATCCCGCGCACGATCCGCGCGCCGCGCGCGGGACGCGTGATGATCGTCGGCGGCGGCCAAATTCTCATGGAAGTGGGCGATGCGCGCATCGAATTGCGCGCCGGTTTGCCGGGCGTGGTCACGCAGGTGATTCCCGAACGCGGTGTTGTGATTCGCACCGCGGGCGCGTTGGTCCAGGGCGTGTGGGGAAACGGCCGCATCGACAGCGGGCTGATGACCAGCCTGATCGAAAAACAAGACGACTTGTTGACCTCCGACCGACTCGATGTGAGCCTGCGCGGCTCGGTGATCCTTGGCGGGCATGTGCGCGACGCCGACACGTTGCGCGCGGCGTCAGAATTACCGGTGCGCGGGTTGATCCTTTCGAGTTTGTATTCGCCTCTGATCCAGACCGCGTATCAAATGAGATTTCCGATCCTCGTTCTCGAAGGATTCGGCGCCCTGCCCATGAACTCTGCCGCGTTCAAATTGCTGACCACGAACAACAAACGCGAAGCGACCGTGAACGCCGAACATTTCGACCGTTACAATGGCAATCGTCCCGAGGTGATCATCCCGTTGCCGGTCTCCTCAGAACCTGCCGAGCCGGAGGACTTTTACCACTTTGCGGCGGGTCAGACCGTGCGTATGCGGCGGCCGCCTTACGCGGGAATGATCGGCACGATCGCAGCGTTGCGTCCGGGGCTCAGTCCACTGCCGAGCGGATTGCGCGCATCCGCGGCGGACGTGAAACTAGAGAACGGCGAGACGGTGGTCGCGCCTTTGGCAAATCTTGAAGTTGTGGGATAATTGCACGAACAAGGAACGTTATTGTACGCGCAGTATCCGGGAAAAAGGAGAATGAACGATGTCAAATTTCAACGACGATGTAACTTTTGACGACTCAAATCCCCCTGAGGAATCGAGCAATCGTACATTCCTGTTCGCGGCGGGAGGCCTGGGTCTGCTGGTTTTGCTGGCACTGCTTTGCCTCGGTGCGTACGTGATCTTCTCGATGAATTCCGGCCAGACCGTCGAACAGACCGCCATTGCGCAAGCCACACAACAAGCCGCGACAATTCAAGCCGGGTTGACACAAACTGCTGTTGCTCAGGCGCTCACTGCCACCTCCGCCGTGACCGCAACGCTGCCTCCCACGAATACGCCGGTCGTCGCCCAGGTCAGCGTGACCGTCTCATCGACTGCGAATCCCGCGACTGCCACAGTGGGCGCGGCGTTCACACAGATCGCCGTCTCCACGCAAACGATCATCCCCAC
>CAZFDL010000060.1:0-14055 GCA_964517905.1 uncultured Anaerolinea sp.
TTAATATATCGTGTAAAAAAGGAGCAGAGAGTACAGGAGACAGCCATGGCCGAATTATCCTTGCAAGAAATGTTGCGAATGCTACCCCCCGCCTTGCAATCGGAAGTGCGGGATTTTGTCGCGTTTTTGCTGGAGTACAGAGTCAAGAAGCAAAATGCTCCCATGAGTTTTCGGTGGGAGGGGGCTTTGAAGGAATTGCGCGGACAATACACGTCAGTTCAACTCCAACATCAGGTTGCCGAATCGCGGGGTGGATACCATGAAGGCTCTGCTTGATACGAATATCTTTCTCGAGATCATTTTGTCTCAGGAAAGGGTGGAAGAAGCGAAGAGCCTGCTGTTGAAATCTGCACAGCACGAGTTTTTTATAACCGACTATTCGCTTCACTCGATTGGGCTTTTATTGTTCCGTAGAGACAAGCACGAAGCATTTCGCGCTTTTCTGGAGGACGTGTTGCTCCATGGCGGAGTAAGTCTGCTGTCATTACCGCCTGACGATATGGATTCTGTCATCGCTTCCTCTCAACAATTCAGCTTGGATTTCGATGATGCATATCAATATACGGCTGCAATCACGCATGAGGCGATTTTGGTTTCCTTTGATACTGACTTTCAACGAACGGACAAGGGATATAAAACTCCACTTGAAATTTTGCAGAGTATGTCTTAGATGCCACGCCTGTATTTCTCGGTTCCCGCTGGGCGCTCTTTTGAAATCAATAAGGCTGGAGCCTCACGCTCCAGCCTGTTCTGTATTTTTCACCGCCTTCACGATCGCGGCGATGTGTTCTGGCGTATTCCCACAACATCCGCCCACAACTTTGGCTCCCAATTCAACATATTTCTTTGAAAATTTCGCCATGTCCTCGGGACCCATGTCATAAACACCCTGCTCGGTCTCGATGTCCATGTGCGGGACGCCCGCGTTGGGTTTCACCCACAGAGGGAAGTTCGGTTGCGTTGTAGCGTATTCCTTGACAACCAGTTCCATGTTATCAAGCGTTGTTCCGCAGTTTGCGCCGACGAGCGTCGCGCCTATCTCGGAATATTTCTTGATCACATCTTTTGGTTTGACGCCCATCATCGAGCGCGTGCCGCGGTCATAACTGAATGAAACCACAATAGGGAGGTCAGTCACAGACTTTGCGCCTTCAAACGCGGCTGTCGTTTCCTCCATGCTGAACATGGTCTCGATCAGCAACAAGTCCGCGCCGCCATCGGCGAGGGCTTTGGCTTGCTCGGCGAAGGTCTCTTTCACCTCTTCATATTCAAGCGGACCGTACGGCTTGATCAACGCGCCGACGGGTCCCATTGAGCCAGCCACCAGTCCGTTGTTGAGCGAGGCGGCTTTGCGGGCGATCTCGCCTGCGCGTATGTTCACTTCGGGAGTCCGAGCCTGATATTTTGAGTCTTTCATGCGCATGCGGGTCCCGCCGAAGGTGCAGGTGAGAATGATATCCGCGCCAGCCTCCGCAAAGGACGAAGCGAGTTTCAGGATGGTATCGGGGTCGTCAATGATGAGATCCTCCGGCGGCTTGCCGGGTTTGAGTCCCATCTTTTGTAAATTCGATCCCGTCGCGCCATCCGCAACGAGGATTTCGCCAGAGTTTAGTCTTTCAAGAAATTTGTTCATTTCATATCCTCTCGGTGGTTGAGTAGTGGTGCCTACAGCGCCATGTATCGAGACCACCGTTGAAATTCATTTAATAAAATTCTTCGCCATCGGGTCGGCAACGCGATTCGGGATCAAATGCGCAATGTGCGGGAACGGCTCGCTCATGTGCGGGAAACTCGTGGCGAGCATGAACTGATTTTGAAAATCGGGATCGGTCGGCAATTCAAACCGTTCGACCTTGCGGGTGACCGCGTCGATTTCATTCCGCTTTTCGATATTCAACAGCGCGATGCGTGCGCCGTCGCCTGCGGCGTTGCCGACCGCGTACACATTCTCCAATTTGCAATCGGGGATCAAGCCGATCAACATCGCTTTTTCCTTATCAATAAAACTTCCGAAGCCGCCCGCCAAAATGACTTTATCGGGGTCCTGCAACCCAAAACGCTTCAACAACGTGCGCGCGGCGGTGAACAATGCGGCTTTCGCCAGTTGGATCTGCCGCACGTCCTGTTGCGTAATCGGGATGTCGCGTCCGATGGATGTTTCCTCCGACCAGGCGATCACGTACTCCCAGCCTGACTCGCCCTCTCGAACACGTTTCGTCTCCAGATTTTTTTTGAACTTGCCCCTCGAATCAACGATTCCCGCCCGGAACAATTCCGCCACGGCGTCAATGATGGCGGAGCCGCAAATCCCCTTGACCTGACCTTTGAACTCGGCGTGGTCTGTGTTCCAGCCCTCCACGCCAATGACCTTGTACTTCGGTTCAAGAGTCGCTTCGTCTATGTGGACGCGTTCCATCGCGCCGGGCGCGGCGCGCATACCGTACTCCACGTGCGCGCCTTCGAGCGCAGGACCTGTCGGTGTGGAAGTACAAACCAAGCGTTTGCGATTGCCAAGTACGAGTTCCGCGTTCGTGCCGACGTCGATCAACAGCCAGTTTTCATCCTGCTTGTGAGGCTCCTCGGCTATGATCATTGCACTTGTGTCTGCACCTACAAACGAAGCGATTGTCGGCAGGACGTGAATATTCCCTGACTGATTAATGTGCAATCCCAACTCTCGCGCTTTGATATCAACCGATTTGTGTATCGCAGGCACGAACGGCGCAAGTCCCAAATCTTTCGGGTGCAAATTCAACAGAACATGATGCATCGTGGAATTGCCGACCAGCACCATTTCCAGAATTTCGTCTGTCTTAATCATCGCCGTCTGGGCGGCTTGCTTAAGTAGTTTATTCAACGTGGAGATGATCGACTTGTGCAATTTTTCCAAACCGTCGGGATGCTCGATCGCGTACTGAATCCTCGACATCACATCTTCGCCGTACACGATCTGCGGATTCATCTCGGATTCAGCGGCGAGCAATTCCCCAGTTCGTAAATTGCATAAATACAGAGCAACAGTGGTCGAACCAATATCCACGGCCGCGCCGTAACTCTCTTCGTGATACCCCGCTTGCACAGAGATCACTTCCTTATCCTGCCACACCGAAACGGTGACGCTCCATTTCGCGTCGCGCACAGTTTTTGATAAAGTTCGCAAGCACTGATAATCGATCTCCAGGTCAAACCACCGCGGCAGGACCGCGTCGTTGCCGTGGACCAGCCGCATCGAAGTTTCGAGTCCCTTGGCGAGGCGTTCCCAGTCCGCGATCGGTCGCTCCAGATTCGGTGGGCTCATCGTAACGAGATATTTGCGAATTGCAGGTTTGACTTCGATCTCGCGGTTGCTCGCGCTCTTGCGGACGATCTGCTTGTTGCCGCGGCTTTCTTCAGGCACGTTGATCAACACGTCGCCGTGAATCTTGCACTGGCACGATAAACGGACTTGCCCGATCTCCCAGCCTTTATCTTTCAACAACTTCGGTCTGCGTTCGAGATAGGAACGCTCTTCTGTTCCCACGGGGGAGAGGTTTGCCTGTTTTGAGTCGATGTTGTATTTCTCGAAACGCCCCTCCTCGATCAACACCATGCACTTGCCGCAGGTGGCGTTCTCGGCGCAAATGGATTCGATCTCCACGCCCAACTCACGCGCGGCGGAACGAACGGAGGTGCCTTCGTCCACTTGTCCGCGGCGGCCCGAGGGTTGGATGATGATGGTGTGTTTGGTCATGTTGATTGATAGTGGCACGCTATAACGTGCCCTTACGCAGGATTCTTATTCCGGCGTGGAATCTCGATGTTGGCGAACTCAGCCTCAAGTTGCGAAAGAAGCGCATCCGCCACTTCTACGGGTGTGCCTTCGCGTTCGATCCATTCGCCGCGTTTGAATTGACCCGCATAATCCGACGTGGAGGTGAGTCCCTCCGCCATTGCGTAGGCGTCGATCTTGTTCTGGATCTTTTCAGAAAGTTGTTTCTTGATGGTGCGCCCGTCGCCCTCGACGGTGATGGATTGGGGGATGTGCTTCCAATACATGATGCGATATTTCGCCATTTCGGTTCCTCTGAAATTATATATAATTTTCGAATGGGGATTGTACGGGAGAATGGGTGTGAGGTCAATAGCGCGATATGCTAGAATCGTCACATGAAAACTCGGTGGTCGAGTAGTCCCGCGTGAAGTTCGCGGGACGTATCGAGACTACCAGTAAGCAGAGAACTTTTGTTACAAGATTACTTTGAAATCGTTGGTTTCGATACGGCGGACCGCTTCGCGGCCCCGCCTACTCAACCAACGGAGTTATTATGAATTGCCCAACTTGCCAGACTGCGAATCCTGATATTGCCAAATTTTGTATGAACTGCGGGGCGCGCCTGGATTCGAAATCAGCGGGGGACGACCTCTCAACAAAATCTCAATACAATCTCGATCGTTATCTGCCTCCTGAATTGGTGACCAAACTGGAGGCGGCGCGTTCACGCAACAGTATGGTGGGTGAGCGGCGGGTCATCACGATGTTGTTCTGCGACGTGAAAGGCTCCACGGCCGCCGCCGAAAAAGTGGACCCCGAGGTCTGGACCGATATCATGAACGGTGTGTTCGAGTACATGATCCGCCCGATCTATAAATATGAAGGTCTCGTTCCGCGCCTGATGGGCGACGCCATCCTCGCGTTCTTTGGTGCACCCATCACACATGAAGATGATCCGCAACGCGCGGTTCTTGCGGCGTTGGAGATTCAACAGGGAATCGAATCCTACGTGGACGAGATCCGCCTCCAGCACGGACTTGAATTTGGTCTGCGTGTGGGAATCAACACCGGCCTGGTCGTAGTCGGCGAGATCGGCTCGGACCTGCGCATGGAATACACCGCGATAGGCGATGCCATCAACCTCGCCGCGCGCATGGAACAAACCGCACAGGTCGGTACGATTCAAATATCAGATGAAACATATAAGTTGGTCGCACCGTTCTTTGATGTGGAAGCATTGGGTGAAATGGAAGTCAAAGGAAAGTCCGCGCCGATCAAAACATATCGTGTGGTCCGTGCGAAGGAAAAGGTTGGGCAGCTGCGAGGCCTGGAGGGCATGAGCTTTTCACTCGTCGGGCGGGACGAACAATTGAGTTTGCTGAATACGAGATTGAAAGCTCTGAGAGGTGGAGCGGGTTCATTCGTCACTGTGCTAGGTGAAGCGGGGCTGGGTAAATCCACGTTGATCGCGCAGTTGAGGAGATCGCAGGAAGACCCCAAATTTCGGTGGCTGAGAGGCGACGCGTTATCGTACGCGCACTCGATCAGCTACTTCCCGTGGCGGCAGGTGATTCGACAATCCATCGGCGCGCTGGAAGCGGATACGCCCGCCGAGGTGCGCGGCAAACTGCGTTACGAATGTGATTGCTGTTCCTTGCCCGGCGGTGATATTCCATTCCTGGAAGCCATGCTCGCGGTGGAAAGCGAAGAAAGTTTGCAGGTGGTCACGGGCTTTCAGGGTGAAGCGCTCCTTCAACGAATGGTCGAAGCGTTGCGCGGTTACCTGTGCGGTCTTGCCGCGGAACATCCGCTTGCGATCATTTTCGATGATCTGCACTGGGCCGATCAGGCATCGCTGAATGTACTGCTCAGCATGGCCGACCTGACCGCGTCGCAACCCATCCTCTTCATTTGCATGTCGCGCCCTGACAAGGCGGCTCCCAGTTGGGATTTGATGCAAAAGATTCGAGAGAAGCTCGGTGAAAAGTACGCAATGATTGTGCTGGAGCCGTTACAAGCGGAACAGACCGATCTGATGCTGGCAAATCTGCTGGGCATGAAGGATATGCCAAGGAATATCCGCGACTTGATCGTTGATAAAGCTCAGGGTAATCCGTTCTTTGTTGAGGAGTTAATTCGGTCTCTGATCGAAACGAAACAAGTGGTGCGCGAAAACAGCCATTGGAAGGCGGTGAACGAGACCGCCCAAATCTCCCTGCCGAATACGCTGCGCGGCGTGTTGAGTGCCCGCATCGACCGCTTGCCGGAAACCTCCAAACACGTTCTGCAAAATGCTTCCGTGATCGGGCGCGCATTTGATTTACGCGTCTTGAAACGCCTCGCTAACCTGAACGGCGGGTTTGATTCGCAGATCCAGTACTTGCAGGAAGTGAGCATGATCGAACCGGCGCGCGATGAATATAGGTTCCGCCATGTGTTGATTCAGGAAGCCGCGTACGACTCGATCCTGCTCAAGAAGCGGGCGGAACTTCATAAACAGATCGGCGAGACGCTCGAAGACCTTCACGCCGAACGCATCGAAGAATTCGCTCCATTGCTGGCTTATCATTTTTATTCCGCGAATGACCCGCGCTCGTTGCAATACGATGTGATTGCCGGTGAAAAATCCGCGCGGTTATATGCCAACGCCGAAGCAGCGACTCATTTCAGCCGCGCGCTCGAAGTGGCAAAACGAACTCAAAGCGCGCAGGGGCAGATCGTAGAACTTCATACTCAGCTTGGGCAGGTCTGTGAGTTGTCAGGTCGTTATGAACAGGCATTACAGACTTATGAAGAGATGCAGACTTTCGGCAGAGACCTCGGCGACCGCTCCATTGAGATGAAAGCATTGATGGCGAAAGCGACCATCTATTCAATTTTTTCCCATTTGCACAACCCCGCCAAAAGCGAACAGATGCTTCTGCAGTCGTTGGAAATCTCACGCGAGATCGGCGACCGCGCCACGCAGGCAAAACTAAGCTGGAACTTGATGATCGCCTATCTATTCTCGAAACGCCTGAACGAGTCGCTTCAACACGGAGAGGTTGCCCTGTCTCTGGCGCGCGATTTGGGCGACCCTGAACAGCTCGCCTTTGTACTCAACGATCTCTGCCGATTGTATACCTGCCTCGGCAGGTTCGACGATGCGTATGTTGCCATCAAGGAAGCCCGCAAAATGTGGTTGGAACAAAATAATCAGGTGATGCTCGCCGATAGTTTGGGCTCAGAGGCAGAGGCGACCTATAACGCGGGCGAGTTCGCTCGTTCATTTGATAACAGTCAACAAGCCCTGCAGATTAGCGAGAAGATAAAAAATGTTTGGGGGCAATCCTATGATCGAATGTTGATGGCGTTCGTCCTGCTTCAGCAGGGAGAACTCGGCAAAGCCATTCCGCTTGGCGAACTCAGTACGCAACTGGCAGACGAGGCGGGTCTGATCGCCAGCAGTATCACCCTTCGTTCCGAGCTTGCGTGGACTTATTCGTTTTGCGGCAATTTCGACAAGGCAAATTCATTGGCGGCACAGGCGATGCAATTCGCAGAGTCTAATCAACCCGCGTGGCGGTCATTTCCGCAAGCGGCGAAAGTGCGAATTCATTTGCTTCATGGGGATATTGAATCTGCTCAACGCGCGGCAGGCGATGTTCCTCTTAAACCCACTTCGATTCCGTATGCGCGCTTCACAATTTTTGTTGTTCTTGCGAATATCGAACTGGCATATGCCAACGGCGAATTTACAAATGCATTGCCGATGATCGACGAGTTGCTGGAGGAAGTTTTACCCCTGACCCGTTTGGATGTCCCTGACGTCCTGCGCTGGAAGGGACTCATCCTTATGAACCTTGATCGTGAAGAAGAAGCGCTTCAAACTTTGACCGAAGCCTGCTCCCGCGCCGAAGTGATGGGAGCCAATCTCCAGCTTTGGCTCTCTTATGCGGCCCTTGCTGATGTCCATGAGAAACTCGGGAACAAGAAAGAAGCCGAATCTAATCGAAGCAAAGCGCGGAGGATCATCGAACAGATCGCCGAATCCCTGCGCGAGATAGGACTCGCTGAGTCGTTTTTGAACCAGCCTCAGGTCCAGAAGTTGATGCGTGAATAAAAGGAGAATGACCATGTCTGTTGAAGAAAATAAACAGATCGTCCGCCGTTATCAGGAAATTTACAACAACAATCGACTCGATGACCTGCTGGAAGTAGTTTCGGACGGGTTGCTCACCCCGAAAATCATGGCTGGAGTTCCTTCAGGGATCGAAGGCGCGAAAACGGCGCATCGAATTATGCTGGCAGGTTTCCCCGATTATCAAACCGTGATCGAAGATTTATTCGCCGAGGGAGATAAAGTTGCCGCACGCATCACCATGAGCGGAACGAATCTCGGCGCCTTCATGGGCATCTCGCCAACGGGGACATTCGTTTCGTTCACCGGCATGTACATCGCCCGCATCGAAAATGGAAAGATCGTCGAGCACTGGGGGGAGGAAGACGGAATAAGTTTGCTCACGCAACTCGGCGTCTTGAAATTGGGATGAGGCATTACAAAAACGCCCTGTCAGTATTCTGACAGGGCGAAGTGTGTTTAGAACTGTCGAGCAGAAATAGCTTCGCTTTACGCGGTCACCGCGGGTCGGAACTTGTATCCATATACCCGATTTGTACCCCGCCGGGCAAATCAGAGTGCGGTGGGGTTATTGCCAGTTTGGGAGAATCGGGACCCCTTTCGGGGATGATGTGAGCGAGGCTGAGGGAAAGCCATGTAGGATGATATGGTCAGGGAGAAGAAATGAAGGGAATTGAGAAATTTTTTTCCCTAGGAGTGGGGATGGTATGTTCGTGAATTCCTTACGAATTGATTAACGCATATCAACCTGGTAAGAACAGGGTGGAATTTGTTTCCAATAAGGAAAGGAAATTTTATGACCGAGAAAAATTTTATTCACCGCAATGGGCAGAAGATCACAGCGCTTCTTTTTTGGGTGGGTCTGGTTGCTCTCTACCAGTGGTACGCCGCCTCGAACGGATTCTCGCCTCTGCAGGTCGTTCAGCAGTTGTTAGACTTTATGAAGAACGGCGCATGGGGTGTGTTGATCTATATCGTATTGTATGCGGTGCGCCCGTTGATTTTGTTTCCGTCCACCATTCTTACATTGGCGGGCGGTTTTGTTTTCGGACCCGTTCTCGGCGTGTTGTATACGATCATTGCCAGCAATATTTCTTCGACGATTGCGTTTTATGTCGGTCAATTCTTCGGCGAAGGTTTGTTGAAGGATGACGGCTCGGATGGGCTGACACAGCGCTATGCGCGCCGTCTGCGTGAAAACAGTTTTGAGACCGTGATGATCATGCGTTTTATCTTTTTGCCATATGACTTTGTAAGTTATCTTTCGGGATTTTTGAAGATCAAATTTATCCCGTTCATTCTGGCAACCGCGCTCGGCTCCATCCCGGGGACGCTGGCGTTTATAGGCTTCGGGGCTTCAGTGGAGAGTTTCGATGGGGCGCTGCCCAAACTTAACCCTGTGACGTTGGGATTTTCGGTGGCGATCTTTATCGTAAGTATTTTGCTTTCACGGATGTTTAAAAAGAAAGAAGCGACGGCTGCTCAACCCAACTCGGTGGTTGAATAGAGCGGATGTTCGTGCCGCTCGTACACGTGCCCCGAGTGCAAGTCCGGAGTCGAACGCAACTGAGTTTTATGAATACAAAGGACACACATCATGACAAATCAATTTCACACCATCGTCATCGGCGCGGGTTCGGGCGGAATGACGGTTGCGGTTGGGCTGGGCGGACTGGGTAGGCAGGTTGCTTTTATTGAAGGCAATCATGTCGGCGGAGATTGCACGAACGTGGGCTGTGTGCCGTCGAAGGCGTTGATCCATTTGGCGAAACACTTCAAGCCTGGGATGAATCCCGATGAAGCCTTGCGCGAAGTGACGCGCAAACGTGACGCCCTGCGCGAAAAAGAGACCGAAGAAGTAAAGCATTTGAAGAATGTCACCTTTATCGAAGGTATGGCAAAGTTCACTGCGCCAAAGGAAATTGAAGTGGTGTTGAAAGTGGGTGGGACGCAAACCATCACCGCAGACAATATTGTCATCGCCACGGGAGCTCGACCGCGCATGATCGATATCCCTGGGTTGCCGAAGGGACGGACCCTGACAAACGAGTCGCTGTTCGATCTGCGCGACATGCCGAAGAATTTGGTCATTGCGGGTGCGGGTGTGATCGCCATGGAAATGGCATTTGCTTTTCGTAAACTCGGCGCAAAGGTGACGATGTATGCGCTGGATGACCGTCCGCTGGAGGTGTATATCCCTGAGGTGGCGGAAGCCTTGCAACCCGAGATTGAGAAGAAGGGGATTATCACTCATTATGGAGCAACAGCAACGGGATTTGACGAAGCGACAAAGACATTGACCTTGAAACAAGGCGATAAAGAAATCAAGATTTCTGATGTGGCCAAAGTTTTATTGGCAGTCGGTCGGGTGCGGAATCTTGAGTCGCTCGGACTGGATCAGGCTGGGGTTAAGTGGGATGCGCGGACAGGTGTGCAGGTCAACTCATTTGGTGAGTCAAACGTCAAAGGCGTGTATGCGATTGGCGACGTGACTCCCACGTCCGCTTTTACACATTCGGCCAACGCTCAGGGACGACGCGTTGTTCAGCGCATTGCATTTCCGTTTTTACCGCTGGCAAAGCAGGAGCCGATCTTTCCGAATGCCACGTTCAGCGACCCCGAAGTGGCGAATGTTGGGCTGACGCAGAAACAGATCGCGGAGAAATATCATCCGCAACTCATCAAGCGCATCCGCGTGGAATTCAAAGACCATACCGATAGAGGTTATACCGACGGCGTGGAAAATGGTTTTATTATCGCCGATGTGATTCGACTCACAGGTCAGATCCTGCATGTGACGATCGTGGGCGCGAACGCATCGGAAATGGTCTCATTCTTCACTCTTGCCATCAGTCAGAAGATTTCACTGTATAAGATTTATCGTCTGGTATATCCGTACCCCACGTTTTCGAGCGGCATCCTGAAAGTGGCAGACTTTTTCATGCGAGAAACGCTGCCGAATATCGGGAAAGAGTTGGGTGCGTTTTTGAAGTATAGATTTGCGAAAGGCAATTAACCACGAAGTGTCACAAGGTTTTTTTCTGCGTGACCCTTTGTGACACTTCGTGGTGGAAAAAGGAATAAAACAATGAAAAATCTTATTTACTTGCTCGTTACATTTTCCTTACTGCTCGCCGCATGTGGAGCACCTGCGCAATCGTCATCGGAATTCGACATCAACGATTGGGAGAGTGTGCTTGCCGCCGCCAAAGGACAGACCGTCAACTGGTATATCTGGGGCGGCTCGGATAGTATCAATGCCTACGTTGATAATTTCTACGGTACAGCACTGAAGGAACGCTACAACATTACACTCAACCGCGTGCCGCTGGCCGATACTGCCGACGCGGTCAATCAGGTGTTGAGTGAAAAGCAGGCAGGCACCGACCCTGGCTCGGTGGATTTGATCTGGATCAACGGCGAAAATTTCTTCACGCTCAAACAAGCTGACATGCTCTACAAAGATTGGGCGCAGAGGATTCCCAACGCCAAACTCGTGGATTGGGAAAACCCCGCCATCAATCTTGACTTCGGCAATCCTGTGGATAATCAAGAAAGCCCCTGGGCTTCGGCGCAATTCCAATTCATTTACGATTCCGCCCGCACCAACGAAGACGAACTTCCGCGTTCGTATGCCGACCTCAAAGGTTGGGCGTGCGCCAACCCTGGTCGCTTCACCTATATCGCGCCTGGACCTGGGGGTTTTCTCGGCACTCGTTTTGCCAAGGGTGCGCTCTACGAAGTCAGCGGCGACGCGCAGCAATGGCTGAACTTTGACCAAGCGTTGTGGGATCAACACTCGCCCGCGCTGTGGGCTTACTTCAATGAACTCAAACCCTGCTTGTGGCGCGAAGGCGAGACCTATCCCAAAGATGAATCAGAACTCGTCAATCTTTTCGCCAACAACGAAGTGGACTTCAGCATGACCAATGACATCACAGGTGCAGGTCGCTGGATCGCCGATGGTCGCATGCCCGAAACCGCGCGCGCCTTTGTCTTCGACAATTATATGATCGGCGATTTCAACTACGTCGCCATTCCGCTCAACGCGCCCAACAAGGCCGCCGCGCTCGTGCTGGCGAATCTCCTGCTCGAACCCGAATTCCAAGCCGCACAAATTCTGCCCGAAAACGGATTCGGACTCGGCTACGCCATTGACGTGACTCTCGTGACAGACCCCACGGCTCTTTCCGCGCTCGAAAATGCCGCTTCCCAATTGGGCGAAGCCGCCACCCCAGCCTCTGACCTTGCCAAATCGCTTGTCGGTGACTCTGCCGCCGAATACCATGGTTTGCTCGAACAGGATTGGTTGACGTTTGTGTTGCAGCAGTAAAAACAAAAAGGAAAAAATATGCGCCGAAAAAATAGTTCACCCTGGCAATACCTTGGAATAGTGATCGTACTTGGCATTGTAGCAGCCGTTGGCTGGTGGTTTTTCTCACCGGCATTTATTGATGATACAGTCAGCGAACCATTGCCCGTTTCCTCTGTCGAAACCGGCGCAGTGCCCGCCTCAGCAGAGACCAGCTCCACCGTCCAGGCTGTGGAACCGCAAGCGACCGTCGAGATTGCGCCCGCGGTTGTTGCAGATCAGGTCTTGTTGCGTGGTTCCTTCTATGATCTTGAGCATTTGAGTTCGGGCGAAGCCGTTGTCTATCAACTGGCAGACGGCGCGCGTATCCTTCGCCTGCAAAACTTCTCCGTTGATAACGGACCCGACTTGTATGTGTACCTTGTTCCGATTGACCCTGTGCCCAATGCTTCGGGCAGTGACATCCCAGGGTATTACAGCCTTGGCAGGTTGAAGGGCAATATCGGCGACCAGAATTATGAACTCCCTGCCGATCTGGACCTGAGTCAATACAAGTCTGTTGTGATCTGGTGCCAGGCGTTCGCTGTCCCGTTTGCCGCTGCGCCGCTTACGGCACAATAATATAGAATCTGTTTCGTGCTCGATCAATATCGTTCATCTCCCTACCTCTCCCTCGCCCCAGCGTTGACGCTCATTCTCGTCATGCTGGGCGCGAGTCTTTTGTATGCCATCGCGGAGAGTCTTGGCTTTATCAGCGTCATCGGTCAAAGCGACGTTTCCTTCCGTGCCTATCGCGCCGCTCTCGCCGCCGACTCAGAGTTTTTGGTGTCGCTCGCCTTTTCGTTATGGGTCAGCATTACTTCGACGGTTCTCGCGTCCACGTTTGCATTGGCCGTCGCCGTCTGGCTCAACAATCATCGCGCCCAATCTGACACGCTCGCCCTCAATTGGAACCTTGCCTTCCCGCATCTTGTCTTTGCCACCGCCCTCTTGCTCTTCCTCTCCCAAAGCGGGCTCTTCGCACGATGGGCGGCGGCGCTCGGTCTCATCACCACCACTGACCAATTCCCTGTCCTTGTCCGTGACCGTTACGGCATCGGCATCATCCTGCACTACGTCGGCAAAGAGATTCCCTTCCTTGCGCTTATCGTCCTTGCCGTTCTCCGTTCACAACCCATCGGCTACGATGTGGTCGCACAAAATCTTGGCGCGAACCGCTGGCAGCGTCTGCGTTACATCACCATTCCGCAAGTAGCGCCCGCCCTGCTCTCAGGCTCACTACTTGTTTTTGGATTTATCTTCAGCAGTTATGAAGTCCCCGCCATCTTGGGAGTCGGCTACCCGCGCGCGTTACCTGTCCTCGCACTGCGCTTCTTTCTTGACCCGGACCTGCGTGCCCGTTCCGAAGGCATGGTCATCAGCCTGATCATTACCGCCGTCGTCATGCTGGTGGCGGTGGTTAGTTTGAGATTGGAAAAGAAATGACGACCACCCCCTCCGCCCTTCGGGCACCTCCCACAAATTCCGCAGAACAAACCTTGATGGTCATTCAAAACCTATATGCGGAATTTGGAGGAGGCTGGGTGGGGGTCGGTCTGCTGTCACCCCAAGTAACACACCAATGAAACAGTTCACCCGCCTCCTGCTCTACCTTATCCTCATCGCACCCTTACTGCTCTTCGTCGCCTATGGATTCTCCACCCGTTGGTTCTTCCCTGCACCCTTTCCCACCGAGTGGACAACCTCCACCTTCGACCGCGTCTTGAACGACTCGCGCACGCTGACAGGTCTGCGTGATGGGCTGACGATTGCGCTTATCGTTTCTCTACTTTCGTTATTGCTTGCCTTCCCCGCCGCCCGCGCCATGGGACT
>CAZFDL010000061.1:0-13752 GCA_964517905.1 uncultured Anaerolinea sp.
ACTCTTCCGGTTTGGCGTACATGTACATTTCAACTTTATCGAACTGATGTCCGCGTTTGATGCCGCGCACATCGCGCCCGGCACTCATCTTCTCGCGGCGGAAGCATGGCGTGTACCCGGTGTACAACAACGGTAATTGTGCTTCGTCGAGAATCTCATCCATGTGCAAACCCGTCAGGGGCACTTCGGCGGTCGGCACAAAATACAGATCTTCCTCGTGGTCCTTGTACAAATTATCGGCAAACTTCGGCAGTTGGCCCGCGCCAAAGACGGTTTCAGTCTTCACCATGAACGGCAGATATTTTTCGGTATAGCCTTGCCGAATGTGCAGATCGAGCATGAAGGCGATCAGTGCGCGTTGCAAGCGGGCGCCTGCGCCGCTCAACACGTAAAACCGTGACCCCGTGATCTTGGTGCCTCGTTCAAAGTCGATCACACCGAGCGCCGGACCCAGATCCCAGTGCGGTTTGGGCTCGAAATCAAACTCGGTTTTCTGCCCGACCGTGCGAAGGATCACGTTTTCATCTTCAGATGCGCCTATCGGCGTCCGCTCATCCGGGACGTTCGGCAGGGCACTCGTTAGCCGCGTCAACTCCGTCTCGACATCTGCCACCTCCTTGTCGAGCACGGCGATTCGGTCTCCCACTTCGCGCATTGCGGCGATCTTCATCTCGCGTTCCGCCGCGTCTTTCATTTTGCTGATTTCTTTCGAAACACTGTTTCGTTCCGCTTTTAATTGCTCGACTTCCGTGAGCAGTGCGCGGCGTTTCTCGTCTATGTTGAGAATCGCATCCACGGGTGATGCGTCCATTTGGCGGTTCTTCAATGCCGTGCGGATAAGTTCGGGCTTTTCGCGGATCAGGTTCAGGTCTAACAAGTTGCACCTCCGTGCGGAATAGAATACGCCCCCGGTCCATGTGCAGGACGAGGGGGCGTCTCGTGGTGCCACCTGCATTTGCTGTGTTCTACAGCCTTGGATTCACTATAACGGGCGAAATCCGATTCTCTTACGAGGTAACGCAAGATGGTATCCTGCGTTACGTCCCTGCGAGAATGACACGGTGAAGTGGATTTCGTCATCTACCCGGCCATCTCGCACTGACCGATGGCTCTCTGAACGGTTTAATGAGTACTTGTCTTCACGCCGTCGTGTTATTACGATTATACGCGTCGGGTTTGTGTTGTCAATGGCGCGTATCGAGAATGGTCGCGGCGGCGGCAAATCATGCATGGGTGAATCGGGTTTCCTGTTGGGGTTGAATTGTGCTTTGAACCCATGCCTCAAATTATGGTATATTTTGTTCAGGAGTATCGTCATGAATGAGCGAATACTGATCATCGAAGACGACCAGCAAATTCTCAAATTGCTTCAGCGCGGACTCGCCTACGAAGGTTATACGGTGGACACTGCGATCGACGGACGCATGGGTTTGATCCTTGCGCGCGATCACACGCCTGATCTTGTGATCCTCGATTGGATGCTGCCAGGCATGGATGGGCTGGAAGTGTGCCATCGTTTGCGCACGGGCGGTTCGATTCCTATCCTGATGTTGACGGCGAAAGACACCGTGCAGGACCGCATCCAAGGGCTGGACGCCGGTGCAGATGATTACATGGTCAAGCCGTTTAACCTGGATGAGTTGCTAGCACGCGTGCGCGCCCTGTTGCGACGGACGCAACCAGAAAGAATTCCCGTATTGAAATTCGCCGATCTCTCGCTCGATACGGGAACTCGTCAGGCCTCGCGCGGGAATCGTACGATCTCATTGACAGCGAAAGAATATGAACTGCTCGAGTTATTCCTGAGGCACCCCAAGCAGGTGCTGACGAGGGAAGTGATCTTTGATCGCGTGTGGGGTTATGACTTTGGCGGCGAGAGTAACGTGCTTGAGGTGTACATCCGTTACCTGCGGCAGAAACTCGAAGGTGAAGGGGAGATCCGCCTCATTCACACTGTGCGCGGCGTTGGGTACGTCATGCGCGAGAATCCGTGAACGTCAATCACCCAGCGTCAATCGCAAATTAAAAATCGTACCGTACATCGTAAATCGAAATGTCTCTCCGCCTCCGCCTGACCCTGTTGTATGCGATACTCACAGGTGGGATTTTGCTCGTCTTCGCCGCGGCGGTCATTTTCGTGTTCAATGCCATCCTCGTAAACCAAATTGATAACACGCTCGATAACGCGGTGGATGTGATTGTCAGCGGAATCACCGTGGATTCGATCGACGAGGTGAATGCCGACCTGTCCTCTGTTGAGGTGAGTTCTGATGTGTATGTGCAAGTATGGGGCGTAGACAACAAATTGCAGACCGGTCTGCGCACTCTCGAAGGCTTTGCCGACCGTCCTTTCGACCCCAATGGATTCCTCCTCGAAACGCCGGTCTACCGCAACATTCAGGCAGGCAGCCAGCGCTTGCGTGTGGTGAGCGTCCCGCTCGAACGCAACGGGCATCGCGTGGCGATTCTTCAAGTTGCAGTGGGTCTCGGAGTGGTGGACGCCGCCCGCATTGGCTTGGCGAACACGCTCGCCGTCATTTGGGCGGTTGCAATTCTAATTTCGGGCAATGCCGCATGGTTAACCCTTGGTCAAACGCTTCGCCCGCTCAAGACCATTACTGAAACCGCGGAACAGATCAATCGTGCCGATGATCTCTCCCGGCGTATTCCCTATGATGGACCTGCCGATGAGATCGGGAGTCTGGTCGGTTCGTTCAACCAAACACTCGAACGCCTCGAAGTGCTCTTTACCTCTCAACAACGATTGCTTGCTGATGTGAGCCACGAACTTCGGACGCCGCTCACGGTGATCAAGGGCAATGTCGACCTGATGCGCCGCATGAAAAGCCTCGACGATGAATCGCTGACCAGCATCGATCAGGAAGCAGGTCGCCTCACGCGCCTGGTGGGAGGTCTACTTTTGCTTGCTCAGGCTGAGTCAGGCAAACTTACCCTCGTGGAAAAACCCGTGGAACTGGATCTGCTGATGACCGAAGTATTTCAGGAGATGAGCGTACTCGCCAGAAACAAGGTCCGATTGCATCTCAACGAGATCGACCAAGTCATGGTCACCGGTGACCGTGACCGTCTCAAGCAGGTGTTCATCAATCTTGTGGCGAACGCGATTCAATACACTCCCCCGGGCGGAGACATATTCCTTAGCCTCGAACGGATCAAGGACCAGGCTCGCATCATCTGCCGTGACACAGGCCCGGGCATTCCAGCGGAGGATCTCCCTCACATCTTCGATCGCTTCTATCGCGCGGAAAAATCACGCACGCGCGGCAAAACGGCTGGCTTTGGGCTGGGGCTTTCGATCGCCAATTGGATCGTGGAACGGCATGGGGGCCGCATCGAGGTCAATTCAAAAGAGGGACAGGGCACCGCGTTTGCCGTCTGGTTGCCGGTAATTTCATAAAGGCGAGGTATCCCGCCCTGGGCGGGATGACCAAGCACCTACGGGTTCAATCCCAACCGTTGCGCCGCTTGGCGGCACAACCCCGCGCCGTACCGTTGATACCATTCATCGAGCGTTGTACTGGAGGTAAACCCGCTTCGCGCGTCACTGTAAATTGGCGCGCCGTAGCGGACATATCGCGCCGTTTCGGCGTGCCATGTCCACTCACCGCGGTTGATCACGCCGATGCCTCCGTTGTAGCCAGCCAGCGAGAGGCGCGGATCTCCGTTCGCGGTCTGAAGCGAGCGCGCGAGGTATTCCAGTCCGCGCAGGGCGTTGGTTTCGGGGTCGAACCCGTTTTCACCATGGTGAAAGTGGAAAGGCATCACTTGAAAGAGTCCCATTGCACCGGCACGCGAAAGCGCGAGCGGATCGCCGCACGATTCGATCTGCATTACGGTGGCGACCAGGTTCGGGTCCAGAGAAGAAGCGTTCGCCCAGCGGATTATGTCGTTTCCCCAGTATTGGACCTCCCGGGTGAAAATGGGGGAGAGTCCGCTTGAACTGCCTGCTACCGGTTCGACATTGGGCGAGGCGGCGGTCTGGATCGGCATGTTCGACGCGAGCGCGGCGAGCAAACACGCGATCAAGAGGACGGCTAGCGGCGGGAGGGCATAAAAAGACAAACAGCCGCCTGCATGGTCGTCTGCCGCGGCTGTTTGCCAGTCGTCGAATTGTTGAGAGCGAGCACGGGGCATGGTGGGTTCCTTTTACTCAAGTTCAGGGACCCGAGCTCGAAAAGAGTTCGGATGTTTAGATTATCTCGAAAATCATAACGTTAGGCGTCGTAGGAGCGGTCACTGGAAGGTTCGTTGAACGAATGGTAGGTGGGTTCGCTCCGCATAAAGGACGTCTGTTGTGCCTGCTTGGGTGCGGGCCGATACGATTGATTCTGGGTGGTTTGCACCGGGCGATTTAGGCTGGAAGCAGGTCGGAGGACCGGTTGTTGGCTCGCGGGGCGATACGTTTGCTGTTGTGCCGGCCGCCCATAGTTATTGTCTGACGCCGAGCGCTCCGCAGTGGTGAACATGCGGTCACCGGCGAGCGAGAACGAACCGATGATCAACACGCGGATGAGTAATATCATCGCGGCGACGAAAATTGGCACAACCTTGGTCATTGTCTCGTTGCTGATCACTGCGCCGCCGGAGGCGCTGGTGTGGTTGACGATGGCAACCGAAACGCCCCACCAGGTGAGGATGGCATTGAAGCCCGCCGCCAGCAGCCACGCGCCAAACAGATAATACACTTCCTTTGGTTCGTCCGCTCCCTGCTCGGGTGTGAACACGCGGGCGATGCCGGCAAAGTCGATGCCGCAGAAGGCGATGGCAAGAATCGTCGCCCATTGCATCCCGCCGAAAGACAAGTTGCCCAAAATATCGAGCAGAGCGAATCGTGTGGCGTTGAAGTTGGACACCTCGAAGGCGAGCAATGCCACGAGAATGATCAAGCCCCAAGCCGCGCCGCGGTTGAAGCGGCGGCCGCGCGTAATATCTCGGAACAGGGCGCGCAGTCCATCCCCTGAGTTTCTACGATATGTAGTCATCTCGACCTCCTTTGTCGAATGGGTGACAAGCAGGTAGAGTTTAGAACACTTGTTCTAATTTGTCAAGGGTGATTTGAATCGTTCGAGCTTGCTAAACCCCAGCTGTTGGCTACTTGCTGAAGTGCTCCCGCATAGGCTTGAAATAAAAATCCTCCCAGCCTTGCTTGTAGTCATCTAATTGGTCTTCGGGCATTTTGCTTTGCGCGAGCGTGATCTTTGTCCCCTCCGCAACCTCCTCGAGGAGAATCTCAACTCTTGAATCCGGCGCATCCTCCGGGAATTCAGTCGTTCTCCATGCCTGCAAGATACGTTCGTTCGGTGTGAGTTCGAGGGTCGTGCCAAAGATATATCCATCCCACGCGCTGAACTTTCCGCCGACTTTGCCGTCCACCTTCGCGGGACTGCCTGTCATCGCCGTGTGCCCTTCCGTGCTCAACCATGCTTCATAAAGTTCAGATGCCTTTGCCGGGATAATTGCCGTGAGTGTGAATCCATTTCCCATTATGCAACCTTTCGCCTTTCCATCGTGCGCCAGGCGCGCGCGATCTGCGCCGCCAGCCGCGCGTTGTTCAACAACAACGACAAATTTGCGCGCATCGACTTTCCCTTCGTCAATTCGTTAATGCGCTGTAGCAGGAATGGAGTGACTTCCTGGCCGTGGACTCCCTTTTCCCTCGCCTCTTTGGATGCCTTTTCGATCAACGGTTCCATCTCGGACTTTGGGATCGCCTCGCCTGCGGGGACCGGGTTCGCCACCAGGACCGCGCTCTGCAAACCGGCGTTCCAATGGGCGCGCGCGAACTCAACAACATCCTCCGGCGTGTCGATCTTTGTGCTGACATCCAATCCGCTTTCGCGCGAGTAGAACGCGGGGAAGTCATCAGTGCCATAACCAACCACAGGCACATTCATTGTTTCGAGATATTCCAGCGTGGCGGGCAGATCGAGTATCGCTTTTGCCCCCGCGCAGACAACGATCATCGGGATGGTCGCCAGCGCCTGCAGATCAGCCGAAACGTCGAAGGATGATTCGCGGTGCACGCCCCCGATTCCTCCTGTGGCAAAGACCTTGATATTCGCATGTTTACACGCCAGCATCGTCCCTGCAACCGTCGTGCCGCCGCATGCTTCCTCGGTGATGACCGTCGCAAAATCGCGCGGACCGACTTTGTACGGTTCCTTCTCGTTGGCAAGTCGTTCCAGTTCCTGTGCGCTCAATCCGATGTGCAGGTTGCCATCCAAAAACGCGACCGTTGCCGGTGTCGCGCCTTCATCCCGGACCGCGCGCTCCATATCCTGTGCCAGTTCCAAGTTGTGCGGACGCGGCAACCCGTGTGTGATCACCGTCGATTCGAGCGCGACGATCGGCAAATTCGCCCGCATCGCCCGGCTGACATCGGAGGACTTGTGAACATCATCCATACACGGTTCTGGGTCGCTTGTTCTGAATTAAACGATCGATCGCGCGCGCGACCAGATTTTCCAGTGATTCATTCGGGAAGTGCTCGCGTTCATCGGCGATCAACTGGTTTGCCAGGGCGTCATCACCGCCGACCATGCGAACCAGGTCTGTGTAGGAAAAGCCCGGCATGGGTGGAATGTCGTCGGGGGCATTATCGGTACCGACATTCATGTCCGGACCAAGACCGTCCTCCGGTGCTCTGGAATCCTCGTTCCGATCGAAATTATTCTCGCCGGGTTGAGCGCTCCGGGCAGATGCTGATCCGCTGCCAACGGGATGACCAAAAACATCAAAAAGGATATTGATCGCATCTTCCACGTCGACGGGAACCAGTTCACCTTTGTGTGTCCAGAGTTCCTTGGCCTGAATAAGCTGCTTTCGATAATCAATGAGGACTTTTTGTATCGTGTCCTGGTGGCTGGTCGACGTTTGGCTTGCCTGCTGGTATGACCCCAGCGGAATATCCTGAATTAGCTCCGCCACTTTATGAAGGACCGTCTCGACACTGAATCCCTTCACGGCATCGTTGCCGTCCATTCCAGCATTTTCCTGGCTGATCTTCCACGCCTCGATGTGTTTACTGAAAACCTTTTCAACCGGGCTTCTCCACGTACCGATGCCGATCCACTTTAATTTCACGCCGCGCGAGATAGCACTCGAGTTGAAACTCTCGGCGAATTCGCTGAACAGGTCGGTCTTGATCTGCGGCCGCGGAATAAACTCCGGCTTCTTGGGAGCGTCCTTCTTTTCCGGAGGCGACATGCCGAGTGGAAGGAGATTGCGTGCTTCATCGATCAGCAGGGTTTCGCGCTGAGCAGCCCGTTCCACCTCCGGTTGCCCGATGCTGGCAAGGTATTTGTTCAATTCATTCCTGCTCATGAATTTTGCCAGTTCGCTTCGGATCAGGCTGATCATGTTGTTGATCCAGAGGAACGTGTATTTCGAGGGCGTGTCCTGTTCCGGAGTTACCACCGAAATGGCTTTATAGACGATATTTTCGACCGCCTGATTACTAAACGGGTAGGGAAGGGCTTCCGATGCTAACGGCTTCTCCTCACCGCGGTCTATGCTGAACATGAACCGCACATCGGTCGCGGTAACCGGAATACCGTCCTTGCTGCGACTGGAGATCGAACGGGCTTTGTCATCCAGATCGCGCAGTTCGACAAAATGGTCGCGCAGGTCGATCGCTTCGCGGAATCGTTCGAAACCCTGGATGGTTGCCTTACCGCCGGGTTCGCGGCTGGTCGGTCCGATCACGTGCGGGGTGCCGTCAGGCCTTTCGAAGAGAGCCGCCGAATCCAAATCCACGATCACCTTGCCGGGTCCGCCGATCAAATAATTGGCAGATTTTTTGTCTTCCTCGGCGATCTCTCCCTTCGAGATATGGATCGTTTCGTCGCTACCGCCGAGGGCCACTTCCAGGATATGTCTCCGGGCAACCGACACAGGCACCTTGTTCGGATCAAAGATATCTGCGAGGTAGATCGCCGCCGACTGCAGGGAGATGAAATACGGCGCGAGGAGCAACGGCAGGAACCGTAGATTTCTCGGGTCGAAAAATACTTGCAACGCGAACAATATCAGGTTGGAGATGGGATCGCCTGTCAGATATCCCGCTCGATAGTCGGCGTTGAAGAAATACAAAAATATATCCTGAAAACGCGCCAGCCAAAGGTTAAGTGGATAATTGATGAGACTGAGGAGAAAGCCAGTGACAAAGAATAGGATCACGAAAGCCCAGAACCTGCCGCTCGATGCCTTTGGCGAAAGATCGAACATCATGTTCAAGTAGGCGTTTATGAGGCGGTTGGATCCCTCTTTGAACAGGCGCCATTCCTTTTGGAGCGCAGACTCTGGATTCAACGTTCTGTTCATCGTCCGTTGACCTCGATCCAGCGGATGATCCCTTCCACGTCCTGAAGTTCCGTGCTCATCTTGCGCCGCAGTTGGTCATTACGGACGATGATCGCGCGCGTCCGCAACAACAATGCCTTCAACGCTTGTTTCAATTCGCCGCGCTTCGGCGCGGCTCGAACCACTGCTTCACTTAGCCACTCGGCATACTGCTTGACCGCGCGTTCCTGCCCTGCCGTTTCGAAGAGACTCTTGCGGCGTTCGAGTTGATCCTTTTCCGCCTTTGCGTGGGCGAGCCAGTTCGCTTCCCATTTAGCGATGATCTCTTTATCGATCTCTGGGCTCAAACGCGGATTGCTAATGCTAACGCTGATGACCTTTAAGCCTCGATCCCGCAGGAGTTCGAATTCGCGGCTCAAGACCGGAGCACTCTGCTCGAACCGGCGACCCAACTCGTCGAGATGGTCCACAAACTGTTGTGTCAGCCTTGCCTTGACCATCTCATTAATAACCTCCAGCGCGGTTTTCATCTCTTCCCTGTTCTTCACAGGCGGGGATGGAGGAGTAAACGGCTGCGACTCGTCTGAATTAACTGGAGCGTTTTCATTTTTCTCCAACTTCGCCGTGCGGCGCGCCATCCACACATTGATGAGGCGCAGGATTTTGGCAACGGCGGTCTGGAAGGTGTCGCGGCTGGGTCCAACTTGAATTGCCTGGGTGAGCGGGTCAACTTCCTCTTCGGTGGGTTCGAAGGTTGGCGGCTTTGGCGGCGGAACTCGCTGTGTCTGGGTGAAGAACTCATCAAGCTTGAATTTGGAGGCATATTCGCGCCAAACATCGATGGCCAGCGCCGCGGGCAATTGATTCCATGCCATGCGGTGACGCGGGTTTTCGGCCTTGAAGTATGGGTTGATGCCCTCACCCAAGATTGCCTTGCGTATGGCCGCTTGATCCTCTTTTTCGTCCCGTTTGTCCTTCGGCGTGACACCGGTTCGATACCCGAAACGCGAACCTGGTTGTCCTTTTTTCGGGAACCCCGTATCCACACGAAAGACCACGTTGATCGTCGGCACCACCTCGAGACCGTCGCGCGTCAACGCGCTCACCTGCTTGCGCCGATCCTGGATCTGGTCGTATTGCTCCTGCGATTGTTCATCTGTTTTCTCTGCGAACGGATTTTCGCCCTCACGCGTCGGTCCTACCGTGTGAGTTTGTGTGTGCAGGTCGACTGTCTTATCGATACGTTCCTTCGCCTCAATGAAGTGTACGCCCGGCCCCAGCGTTTGTTTGATCTTCGTCGCTGTCCGCGTTACCGCGCCGCTGGCAGAGTCGAGCCATAGCACGCCAGGTCCTTTTCTCGTTTCTTCGCCGGCTTCGACGCGCTCGATGCCGTTCTCGACAAAGATCGCCGGTCCACGGCTGCCGAACAGGCGCGCGATCAAGCGGTTGAAGATCTGCAAGCGGTCGGAGAAGGTGTGAACTGGCAGGATGAACTGCGAGAAGAACGCCATCCACATCATGAGCAGGATCGGAAAAAAACAGAAGATGTCAAGGAAGATCCGAACTTCATTCACGCGTATTCCCCCGAGGCTGAAAATATCCCAAAAATAGGCGGTCAGAAGAACCGCCAGCCACCCGGCAATGTAAAACCACGGTCTCTTGTAGAACGGAGCTTCGCCCATTTCAATGGATTTTATAACAAAACCCAACAATTCGCCACGAAAAGAGGAGGTAGAATTTCATCCATGCTCCGGGTAGAGTTTCACTCTCACACCATCGCCTCGAAGGATTCGCTGACGCGTCCGCGCGATCTCGTGGAAACGTGCCGCCGCAAAGGCATAGACCGCGTGGTGGTTACCGATCACAATACGACCGCGGGCGCGCGTGCGGCTCAAAAACTGGACCCGGAACGGGTCATCGTGGGGGAGGAGATCCTCACCACGCGCGGGGAGATCCTTGCCGCGTTCGTGACCGAAGAGATTCCCGCGGGTTTGACCCCGCACGAAACGATTCGACGGCTCAAAGAGCAAGGCGCCTTCATCAGTGTGTCGCATCCGTTTGATCGCTTCCGCGAAGGCGGCTGGCTGGAACAGGACTTGCTCGAAATTCTGCCACTGGTGGATGCCATCGAAGTGTACAACTCACGGTGTATGTTGCCGAGTTTCAATCGTGAAGCGAAGCGATTTGCGGAGCACCATCATCTCGCGGGGACGGTCGGTTCGGACGCGCATGCGGCGTTCGAGTTGGGAAGAAGCCTCCTAATGGTTGAGCAGTTCGAAGGTCCGGATGGGATGCGGAAGGTCATCCGAAATGCCAGATTCGAGACGCGTTGGTCGCCGCCGTGGTTTCATCTTTCGTCGCGCTATGCCGTTCTACGGAAGAATTTAAATCGGAGTCTTGACACGCAAAATCAGGCGTGATAATCTTGCGCTCACGTGCCCGGTTCGTGGCGCTACAGCGTCACAGCTGGGTATCCAAATTTTTCAGCAGGAGAGTTGCAAGATGTCAGAACGATATGTTGGTACGGTCAAGTGGTTCAATGCCACCAAGGGCTACGGCTTTATCGGCCGGGAGAACGGCGAGGACGTGTTCGTTCACTTCAGCGCCATTCAGTCCGATGGATACCGCAAGTTGGAAGCCGAGCAGAAAGTGGAGTTTTCCGTTGAGGATGGCCCCAAGGGTCTGCAAGCCGCCAACGTGGTACCCGTCTCGTAAGACTGAGCCTGTCGGCTTGCCGACGTAAGTTTTGCGAACCGAACAGAGTTGCCATTAGGTAACTCTGTTTTTCGTGTATCAACCTGATGTCCAATTTACTTCAGCAGTATAATGTTGGAAACCTGAAATCAAGGAGATCAAATGAGATCACGACTATTCCAAGGGCTTGTTGTCGTTCTGGCGCTGAGTATGATTATTTCCGCTTGCGCCCCGAAGGCTACTGCCACGCCGACACCGATCATGACCGAAGAGCCTGTTCAAGGGGGAGGCCCGACGATCGTCACAGGCACAGTCACATACACCAATCCATTTTTCACAGAGGGCGTGGCTCAGCCGATCGTCATTTTGGAAGATCAGGGCGGATTCGTCACACGCGACCGTAATTTCGTTATCCCGGTCGAATCGCAAGTGATCGCCACAATCACATCCGATTTCTACACATCACCTTTTACGTACACCCTTTCGCTCCCTGAGGAACCGAATGGGACGCTGCACGATGTTGACCACGATGACCAGCAGGAAACCGGCGTGATGGTGTTTGCCGTTGCTTACTGGACGAATACGTGGGGTGACCCATTCCTGGAGAAGCGCGACCAGGGCGGCGGCGGATGGTCTTCGGCGTATGCCTCGACCAAGGTGAGCGACGACCGCGATACCTACCTTGAAGTGTACGGCGGAAAATATCTGGTTTTTGCGCCAGATGCGGAACAGCAATTCCCCTCGGGCTTTGGCGACGATGGAAAACTGTTCACCGACGACGATCCGGTCATGGATTTGCCCGCGGGCTGGTCGGTGATCGATCTGGATCAAACTCCCTTTGCGGTCGACCGCTCCCGGAATCCGACGATCGAGTTATACGAGCCGGAGGGCACTGCCTTGGTTGATTTCTCAGACCTGTCCTACACTGAAGCGTTCGATAAGATGGTCGAGAAATTCAAGAATGAATACGCGTTCACTGAATTGAAGGAGATCGATTGGGATGCGAAAGCCGACGAGTTTCGACCGGCATTCGAAGCCGCCGAACAAGCCAACGATCCACACGCGTACGCGCTCGCTCTGCGCGATTTTCTCTGGTCCATTCCGGATACGCACGTTGGCTTTGACCAGACGCTGATCAACGAAGATTTTCAGATCGATACAGCCGGCGGACTTGGATTTGCGATGCGCGAACTGGATGATGGGAGAATCGTTGCCAACTTCATCCTGGAAGGCGGACCAGCCGATCAAGCCGGCATGGAATGGGGCGCGGAGATCGTTTCACTCGACGGGACGCCCGTTGCCGACGTGGTCGACGCCACCGTCCCGTGGTCGTCTCCGTTCAGTAATCCGACCAACAAACGCCTGCAGCAATTACGTTATGCCACGCGGTTTAAACTCGAAAAAGGAGAAGTGGCGGTTGTGTTCGTCAACCCCGGCGGTCCAGAAACGACCGCGACCCTCGCCGTGGTGAGCGAACGCGACAGCTTTACATCCTCGTCGTTCTACGCAGGTGTCTCGCCCACCGAACTGCCTGTGGAATTCGACCTGTTACCAAGCGGCTATGGGTATATCAAGATCAATAGTTTTCTGGATAACGACGTGCTCTCGATCCAGGTTTGGGAACGCGCCATACAATTCTTCAACGATAACAGCGTGCCCGGCGTGATCCTCGATCTGCGCATCAACGGTGGCGGGAGCGGCTGGCTGGCGGACCAGATGGCGGCATACTTCTTCAACGAAGAAACGCTGGTCGGCAACACTGCCTACTATGATGATTCCACCGGCGATTTCTACATGGATCCTGGGGATGAAACGTATATGATCCCCCCGCGTGAAGACCTTCAATACAACGGCAACGTGGTCGTGATGGTGGGACCGGCGTGCGCCAGCGCGTGCGAATTCTTCTCGTACAACATGACCATCGACGACCGCGCGACCATAGTGGGATTCTATCCCTCCGATGGTGCCGGTGGGAGTGTAGAGCAATTCATCATGCCGGAAGATGTAACCGTCCAAATGACGATCGGCAGGGCGGTCGACGCGGAAGGTGACATTCATCTCGAGGGCAGAGGCGTTGTGCCGGATGTCACCGTGCCGGTGACGCTGGAAACATTGCAGCGACTTGCCAACGGCGAAGACGTGGTGCTTGAAGTTGCTGAGAAGGTGGTGAGCCAGCCTGCAGGCGCGGGAGTGGTCCCGTCCGGACCGCCGAAGCTCGCAAGCCCTGCGGATGCCAGCAGTGCATTCGCCAACGGCGACCGCTTCCTTGAAGAACTGGCGCGCGAGGAATATCAGTCGGCTGATTACTCGAAACCCGGCATACTCACATTTACTATTCCACTCCTCAAAGACGAATCATTATTGTGGATGTACGCGTGGTGTACGACCACCACGGAGATCCTCAATCAGAATTTCCAGAACATCGAGGTGAAGTTCATGATGAACGGCAGGGAAGTTCCGCTCGACCAACTCGCGAACGAAGACCTCGCAAACGGCGGCCAACAATGTCGCTTGTATTACACCGCCTTGAGCGACTGGCCTGCAGGCGAACACAGCCTGAGCATCACCGCCACGTTCACACGCTCCATCAACGACGGAACGTCGGACTACCCGGCAGGTGATTACGTACTGGAATATGATGTGTTCGTGAAGCCCTAACGATCAGCAAGAATTCAAATGCAAGCCAAAGCCCGCGTCCGAAACGGACGCGGGCTTATGTATCGGGGCTTTAATTAA
>CAZFDL010000062.1:0-13337 GCA_964517905.1 uncultured Anaerolinea sp.
TTATTCCATTCAACCGCAGGCGTGTTCACCCTGCGGTTTTTCTTTTAACCGCACTGTCGTTTCTCATTCTCGGTTTCACCTGTGGTTAAAAAATGGACACAAAACAATACATTCAAATATTCGACGAGCTGGACGATAACGACCAGCTCAACAGCGCAACAGAAAACAGCGGACGAAAACAAAAGGGTTCGCCGCGCAACCCGAAGAAAATCTCGGATGCGGATCATAAATTCAAATCCCAACAGGACGATTCGGCGAACACGTACAAGTTCACCTACAAAGCAGCACGTTTTGAAGAATGGTGGCTTCTCGACTCCATCGGCGGGTTCTACGTAAACAAACTTATCAGCGATGTCTTGCGTCGCATCAAGGGCGGCAAAGAGGCATCCGTATATCTGTGTCAGTCACCTCCTGAGTCCGATGCGCCTTATCTCGCGGCCAAGGTCTATCGTCCTCGCTCATTGCGGAATCTCAAGAACGACACCATCTATCGCACCGGTCGAATTGATCTCGCCGACGACGGCAAAAAGCTTTTCAAAGAGGCGGATGTCAACGCGATCATCAAACGTACCGCGTATGGCGAGGAACTTCGTCACACATCGTGGATCGCATATGAATTCAACACGCTTGAGCTGCTTCATGCGGCGGGCGCGGATGTGCCAAAACCCATCGGCATGGAGAAAAACGCCATCCTGATGGAATATATTGGGGATGCCGGCACTCCCGCGCCGACTCTCAACACGGTGACCCTCGATCGCGACGAAGCGCGCCAGCTCTTTGACCGCGTCATTCGCAACGTCGACCTGCTTCTAACCAGCGAGCGTATCCATGGTGACCTATCCGCGTACAACATTCTCTACTGGGAGGGCAGCATTACCCTGATAGATTTCCCGCAAGTGACGTTCCCCGAAATGAATCCGTCTGCGTGGGTGATCTTCTTGCGCGATGTGACGCGAGTTTGCCAATACTTCAAATCACAAGGCGTGAAGTGTGACGCGCGCAAACTTGCCGCCGAACTTTGGGCGTCTCATGGACACCAGGTTGTGAAGGAAGTTCATCCGCTCCATCTTGATGCGGAGAAAAAAGAAGATCGTCGATTGTGGGAAATGCAGAAATCCTTAAAGTAAAAGCATGTGTCACCCTGAGGGGAGCAAAAGGTCTCCTTCGCAAAATGCACGAGATTCTTCAGCCGCGGCGAACGCTTCCTCAGAGTGACACAACTGCTTACTGATTACTCATCCATTGTTCACTTGAACTTCCCCCACAACCCATAACCGTCATTTCGCCTCTTTTCGCGGCGTTCATGCTGTTCATGAATCTGCTCCACATGGTCCGCCTTCTCCGCGACCGCCGCTGCGAGCCACAATCGTCCTTTCTCTGCCGTCGCGTGACTGCCCGCACCGTACGCACCTGTCCGTGTATCATCGTCCCAAGGTGGATTTGCCACCAATGCACCGCCCTCGATCCAATCCATGTAGTAATCAGGCGTTGCGACGAAATCCGTTTCATCCACTACGCGTTCCATGTTGCAGAGATCCGGGCGCAGGTGCAGCATATACGACGTTTCCAATTCGCCGGCATGCCCCATTCCGCCGATCTTCGATGTTCGATACTTAGGTATCGCTTCGGATCCGATTCGGCCAGAGGTGTGGAGCCAGGTTGTCGCGCAAAAGATTCGGCGGTGACGTTCACCTGAATACTTTACAACGTTGACGAGAAATGACGTATTGCCGCCATGTCCGCTCATTAGGTAGAAGCGATCAAACCCACGTGAGACCAGCAGGTCAATCACGGCGATCCAGAAATCTTCAAACGCCCGCCCGCCAGCGTTCATTGTCCCCGCGAAAGATGAACGGTGTGTGCTGACTCCGTATGGCATCACGGGCATTGTCCAACAGCTTGTAGGCACTTTATTGACTGTCCCTTTTGCGATCGAATCGATAATGATGGTGTCAACGGAAAGGGGAAGATGGAATCCGTGTTGTTCGGTATGCCCGATCGGAATCAAGATCACTTTTCCGCGCTCTGAATCTGGCGGGAGAAATTCCTGACCGGCATTGTGGGTGGGGGAGGGGAGTCTAAGCAGAAAAGCTGATTGATGATGAATGAATGTAGACTGCGGATCAAACGCGGCTGGCGCAAGACAGTAGACGCGTGAGAAACCGTCATCGCGTAAACTATCGAGCAGGTTGAAAACATATTGTGCGAAGACGTTATCCGGCAATTCGAGTCCAGTGCCGCGCCAACCGAATGGGAACGGAGGGAGAAGTCCTGCACTGGAAGGGTTTCCCAGCTGGCTTGCGAGCAAATTCAAATCGTAGCCAGATCCGAGCGGCAAAATGAGTGGAATGTCGCGAGGCAAGGCCGCGACTTTATCCCAACTCAACTCAGCGTACGTAAAGAAGTTCGTCATTGAATCTGCTCCATAGGGTAATTGCGTGTAGTCAATTATTTCAACAAATCACTTATTGCAAGTAAACTAAAATAAATAACACGAATACAATTTTACCTAATTCACCGCATGCCTTTTCTCAATCCGAGATTTACAGTAGAATCCCATCGATGTACTCAGACGAAAACTTACTTCACAGCAATTCACCATTTGGAATACCTGTTTGCCCTGCATCGCGGCGGTAATTGTTGGCGGTGCATTTTTATTTAACCAGACCTGAGGAGAAAACCATGAATATCAAATACATCTTGGTAGTTACGTTTGCAATAGTTGCGATGCTCCTCTCCGCCTGTGGCGGAGTAGCGCCTGGAGCACCAACGGTTGTACGAGTGGGGTGGGCGGGGAGTCCCGACACTGTCAACCCGGGAACCGCTGTCCTGGCTGAAGCGTACACGTTGTTCGCGCTCGTGTACGACACCATCTATGAATATCAACTGGACGGCACGTACAAGTTGGATGTCGCTGCAAGTGTTGACGTATCTGAAGATAACCTGACGTACACGTTCACCATCCGCGACGGGATCAAGTTCCATGACGGCGAGCCATTGACCGCGCAGGATGTGGCATTTTCCGTAAACCTGTACAAGAACAATCCTGATTTTATTTACCTGAATGCCTACACGGTGAACTTCGATTCCGTCACTGCGACGGATGATACTACAGTGGTCATCACCTTGTTGAATGCCGTGCCCAACATGGATTATCTACTTTCGTATCTTTATATCGTTCCCGAACATGTTTGGGCGGAGTACGCCGAAGCGCCGGCCTCTACGGAATTCGAAAATATCGAAATGATCGGCACGGGTCCGTTCAAAGTGTTGGAATACGTACAGAACGAATTTGTCCATCTCGGCGCAAACAAGGAGCATTTTGCCAACCCGCCGAAAATCGACGAAGTCATCTTCCAGACCTTCGAGAGCGACGACGTGCTGGTGCAGTCGCTCCGAAGCGGCGCGGTGGACATGATCACTGAAATGCCGGCTACGGCAGTCGAATCCCTCAAAGGTGATGCGAATATCGAAGTCGTTACCGGTGCGCCATTTGCACCGGCGGTATCAGATATCATCTTCAATCAAGTAGATCCCGAAAACTGTCCCACGGATGTTGGCGGTCTCTGCACCGGCCACCCAGCTTTGCGGGATCGCAACGTTCGCCTCGCCCTGGCGCATGCCACGGACAAGGAGAAAATTATCGACATTGTTCTGCTTGGGTTTGGCTCACCCGGCCTCACCTTGATACCGGATGGACTGGGTCACTGGTACAACGATACGCTACAGGATTTCGGATTCGATGTGGCAAAGGCAAACCAGTTGCTCGACGATGCAGGGTATCTCGACGCGGATGGCGATGGGGTGCGCGATATGCCGGACGGTTCGCGCCCGTTGAACTTCCGGCTGCACTGGCCCAGTGACAGCATCGAAGCGCCGCGCACCGCTGAACTACTCACCGAGATGTGGAGTGCGGTCGGCGTGACGCTTGAACTGCAAGCCGTGGACCCGGATGCGCTTACCTCGGAATGCTGCCCAGCCTTCGACTTCGATATCATCCTTTGGGGTTGGGGCTCAGACCCGGACCCCAACCTCTTGCTTTCGGTGTATGCCACGTCCGAGATCCCGAATGGATATAACGAAACAGGTTACTCCAACCCCGCCTACGATGAACTCTACACACAACAAGGCGTTGAACTTGATCTTGATAAGCGCAGGGAACTCGTCTGGCAAATGCAGGAGATCGTGTTCAACGACGTTGCATACATTATTCCATATTATGCACAATCCATTCAGGCATACCGCGTGGATAAGTTCACAGGCTGGATCACCGATCAACCGAAGGTTGAATTGTCCGATGTGAGTTCGTTGGTGCAAATAGTTCCTGTGGAATAACGTCAATCGATGAAGAGGAGCGGCGTTACCCGCCGCTCCTCTTTTCATATCCTGCAAGGAGCCGTGTTGAGTCGTTATCGTTTTCTATGGAAGAAAATCGGCTGGTCTGTCTTTACCATCCTGTTTGTCGTCGTACTGAACTTTTTTCTCTTTCGCGTCCTGCCCGGCGATGCAGCGCGCGCGGGTATTCATGACCCGCGCCTGAAGAAGGAAGCCATCGAGGCATTGCGCATCCGCTTCGGATTGGACAAACCAGTCATCAATTGCTTCCAGAGCCTCAACCCGATCACGATCGGGGATTGCGACGTCAATCCGCTCGATACCCAATTCTTCATCTACCTCCGCAACCTGACTCAGGGGGAACTGGGATACAGTTTCCATACGAATCGACCCGTGTCTGAAGTGTTGGTCTCGCGCCTGTGGAATACGATCCTGCTGATCGGGGCGGGGCAAATCCTTTCGATCATCATTGGCGTGGTCTTCGGGGTCTTTGCCGCATGGAAGGCGCGCACATCCATTGATTACGTCGCATTGATCACGGGACTTGTGGCATGGAGTCTGCCCACCTTCTGGCTGGGAATCATCCTGTTGTTTTGGGGAAGCAATAACGGCTTTCCCATCGGCGGACGGGCCACGCCCGGGACGAGTTCGTATCCGGCGCTCTATCAGATCGCAGATGTGGCGCGTCACATGATACTCCCTACGATCACCTACACCATCGTTTACATGGGTGAGTATTTGCTGGTCATGCGATCCAGTCTGCTGGATGTGCTTGCCGAGGATTACATCCTCACGGCAAAGGCGAAAGGGCTCAGTACGTTCCAGATCTTGAAGGACCACGCCTTGAAGAACGCGATGCTTCCACTGGTTACAATAATCGCGATCAATCTCGGCTTTACGGTTGCAGGGGCAATTCAGATCGAAGCGGTTTTCTCGTGGCCCGGGTTGGGCGGCGCGATCTTCGAAGCCGTGAATCGGCGCGATTTTCCGGTCTTGCAGGGAGTTTTCCTGCTCATCGCGATCAGCGTGGTCCTCGCCAACTTGATCGCCGACCTGACCTATTCATTCCTCGATCCGCGCGTACAGGCGGAATGATCCATGGCGCTTCAAACTGTTGAGCTCAAGCCCGCTGTTCGATCCTCGCCTCTCTCAGGGTTCTGGATCACCTTTCGCAAGAACCGAATGGGTGTGGTCGGTTTGGTCATGCTGGTGATAACCATCATCGTTGCGATTTTCGCTCCGGTGTTCGCGACGTACGACCCCCAAACTTCAGCAGGAATAACCTCCAGCGACATTTACAACGCACCCAGCGCGGCACACTGGCTCGGCACGGACGACGCAGGGAAGGATGTGCTTTCGAGCTTTATTTACGGTGCGAGAGTTTCGTTGATCGTCGGATTTATTGCAGCGTTCATTTCGATCGTCATCGGTGGCGTGATCGGTATGGCAGCAGGATTCTACGGCGGGCGGGTTGAAAATTTTCTCATGCGTTTCACCGATACCATGCTCGTGATCCCGGACCTGCCGCTGATCGTCGTCATCGTCGCGCTGACCAAGCCAAGCCTGCTCAACATCATCTTTGTCATCGGTTTGCTCGGCTGGACGACAACCGCCCGCATCGTCCGCTCACAAACCTTGGCGGTCAAGTCGCGCAAGTTCGTCTTACGCGCGCGTGCCATCGGTGCAGGGAATCGCCACATCATACTGAATCACATTCTGCCGCTTGTGTTGCCACTGTTGGTTGTCAATGCCATCCTCGTGATCTCGCTCGCAATTCTGAACGAGTCGACCTTATCGTTCCTTGGACTCGGTGACCCGACAGCAATTTCATGGGGACAAATGCTCAACTTTGCTTTCGGACGCGGCGCGATGAGCGCAGGCGCATGGTGGGCGCTGGCAACTCCGGGCTTTGGAATTGTTTGGGTTGTGCTTGCGCTGACTCTGCTGGGTCACGGGCTTGAGCAGGTGCTAAACCCGAGGCTTGAATCACATCACCTAATGCCGGGCAGGCAGAACGTCCGGAATGAAGCGCAGGTAGTTTCAAAAGGAACGGGAACGAGGAATAAAGCGCCTGTCGTGTTGGATGTGCAGAATCTATCCGTTCAGTTTGTCAATGGAAATAGCGTGGCGCAGGCCGTGGAAAACGTCAGTTTTCAGTTGCGTGAGGGCGAGATGATGGGACTGGTGGGGGAGAGCGGGTGCGGAAAGACCACGCTGATCATGGCGATCAATCGCCTGCTCCCCGCCGCCGGGCAGATCTCGAACGGATATGTTCTCTTCCAGGGCAAAAACCTTGCCAGTGCAACGGAGGATGAGCTTACCCACGTGCGCTGGAGCGGTATGTCGATCGTGTTTCAGGGCGCGATGAACGCGCTTAACCCGGTGCGCACAGTTGGCGACCAGATCAAAGAAGCGATCGCCAAACATATTCCCACCATGCCGCCGGGGCAACGCGAGGACCGCGTGGTCGAACTTCTCGAGCTCGTCGGTATCGGAGCACAACACAAGGACCGTTTTCCGCATCAATATTCCGGTGGGATGCGGCAACGCGCGATGATCGCGATGGCACTGTCGTGCAACCCGCAGGTGGTGATCGCGGATGAACCCACCACCGCGCTCGATGTGATGATTCAAGCGCAGATCCTCGAACTGCTCGATTCGCTCCGCAGGAAACTTGGTCTGGCAGTGATATTCGTGACTCACGACCTCGGCGTGGTCGCGGAGATGTGCGACTCGGTGCTGGTGATGTACGGCGGCGTCACTGCCGAATATGCGGAGGTGGACACGATCTACAATTCGCCGCGCCATCCCTATACACAGGAGCTGCTCAAAGCCTTCCCCGATCTTTCCCAGCCGAATAAACGACTCGTCTCGATTCCGGGTTATCCTCCAAAGTTGGATGCGTTGCCCGCCGGATGTCGTTTCGCACCGCGTTGCCCGCTGGCATTCGAGCGCTGCTCAATAGAAATGCCAAAACTGCATGAGCTGCCAGATGGACATGTCGCGAGCTGTCACCTGGTGGAAGGAACCTAAGGCGGGATGGCATCCCGCCCCACGACTGCAAATTTTTATGGCTGACGATCTCATCCTCGAAGTAAAGAACTTGAAGAAATATTTCACAGCTGGCAGGCCCGGCTGGTTTTCGCGCGCTGACAATTTCGTTCACGCCGTGGACGATGTGAGTCTTCAGTTGAAGCGCGGTGAAGTGCTCGCGCTTGTCGGCGAGAGCGGTTGCGGCAAGTCCACTCTATCGCTGACCTTGATGGGGCTCGAAGAGGCCACCGAGGGCACCATACTCTTCGAGGGCACCGATATCACGCACGCAAGCAATCAGGAGCGTAAGGCTATTCGTCAAAGAATTCAAATGGTCTTTCAAGACCCGTATGAATCACTCAACCCCACACAATCCATCGAGGAGATCGTTACCGAGCCTCTGGTCGTTCACGGACTCGCTCCAGAGCCTGAGAAGCGCCGCGAACGTGTCCGCCGGGCGCTTGAAGATGCAGGGTTGAAACCAGCCGAAAGCTACCTGAATCGTTTCCCGCACCAACTCTCCGGCGGACAGCGCCAGCGCGTGGTCATCGCAGGAGCCCTTGTGCTTGAGCCGCACCTACTGCTGGCGGATGAACCTGTTTCGATGCTGGATGTATCCATCCGTGCGGAGATCATCAATCTACTTGCGGAATTGCGCGAGTCGCGCGGGATATCCGTCATTTTCATCACGCACGATCTGGGAACCGTCGGCTATTTCGCCGATCGGGTTGCCGTCATGTACCTTGGGCGCATTGTCGAGATCGGGACGATGGAAGAGGTGTTGCAGAATCCTCAACATCCGTACACCCAAGCGCTGCTCTCGGTGATACCGGTTCCCAACCCGCGCATGAGGAAGAAACGGGTCATCTTACAGGGCGAGACGCCAAATCCTATAGACCTGCCCACCGGCTGTCGCTTTCACCCACGATGCCCGGTGGCGATTGATATTTGCAAGACAAGCGATCCGCAGCTACTCACACTTAGCGAGACCCATCAGGCAGCCTGCCTGCTGCTCGCCAAGTAATACGTTAGGAGAACCCATGCTTTCCAATCTCTCGCGAGCGTTGACTTATTTAGTAGCCCTCTTGTACGCGATCCTTGGCGCGCTGTTGTTCTTTATGTCGGATCAACTTGCGCCAGTCTTTGCCTGGAAGGTCACGCCGTTCATGACCATGACCATCGGCGGCTGGTGTTTGGGGAATGCCTGGTTGGCATTCTTTGCCGCCCGCCGCTGGAAGTGGGAAAAAGTATTTACCTCGTTGCTGTATCTTTGGTTGTTTGGTGTGGGCGAGTTGTTGGTGTTGTATTTCTTCCGTGACAAATTGGTTTTGAAGCATCCGGTTGCATGGCTCTATGTTGTCGCCCTCCTAACGAACGCCTCGGCTGCATACGTCGGCGCGGTAGAAGTGATTCGGCATCGTCCGCGGCTCGAACCGACTGAAGTTACAACAACTTCCCTGCAATACACGCTCGTTGTTCTGTTCATTATCTTCGTCGCCTTTCTCGGAGTATACGGATGCGTGGCCCAGATCGGTTGGGTGGGTACCAGCGGGGGAATATTTCCCGAGGTCATGTCGCTATTCACCCTGCGAAGTTTCGGCGTCTTTTATCTTTGCATTGCCCTCGGCACAGTTCCGCTTTTGAATTACCGGTCGCGTGACACAATTTTGAATCATGGATTCCTGTCCTACGGGTTGATCCTATTCATCACGGCCGCCGCGTTCGCGAATATCGGGTTATTCGATTTCGCCGCAAAGCCCGGCGGGTTGGCATATTTTGGCGCATATCTCTCCACCGGGATCGTTTTCCTGAATTACTTTCGGAAATTTGGCACCGGCGCTTGATGGACATCACCAGCACGCAAAACCCGCGCGTCAAACATATCGTCAGACTGCGCGATGATAAAAGGACCCGCACCGATGAGGGGGTAATGCTCGTGGAGGGATTCGACGAGATCCAACTGGCAATCTCGGCGGGACACACGCCGCGCACGCTTCTCTCTGCGCCTGAACTTGCCTCACGCCATTTGACCGTTCCTGCCGGTGAATCGCTGACCCTCTCGCGTGCGGTCTTCGAGAAGATCTCCTACCGTGAAAACCCGGACGGCTGGCTCGCAATATTTCCAATTCCCCGCAGTACCTTTGCGGGCTTGAAATTAAGCGATTCGCCGCTCATCGTGGTCGTGGAAGCCATCGAGAAGCCCGGCAACCTTGGCGCCATCCTCCGCACCGCGGACGCCGCAGGTGTGGACGCGGTGCTGGTCTGTGATGCGCGCGTGGATGTCTGGAACCCCAATGTGGTGCGGGCAAGCCGGGGAGCGGTCTTCAGCGTGCCGATCGTCGAGTGCGATAACGCGTCCGCGCTGGAATGGCTGAAAGGCGAAGCGATCCGTATCGTCGCCGCAAGTCCCTCAGCCGAGGAAGTGTATTCCAATATAAATATGCGAGAGTCTGCCGCCATCGTAGTCGGGACAGAGGATGAGGGCTTGTCTGATTTCTGGTTGACGAACGCGAATATAAAAGCGAAAATCCCGATGATGGGGAAGGTGAATTCGCTGAACGTGTCGGTATCCGCCGCGTTGATCCTATACGAAGCGGTGCGCCAACGAGCATGAGCCGCGAAGATACGATTCCGCGCGATTCATATCTGCAATTATTTATTCGTTTTTTGAAGTTCGGCCTCCTAGCGTGGGGCGGACCAGTCGCGCAGATCGCCATGCTCCGGCAGGAGCTCGTTGACGAGGGAAAGTGGATTTCATCCGAGCGGTTTCACCGTGTGCTTGCGGTATACCAGGTGCTGCCGGGACCTGAAGCGCACGAACTGTGCGTGTACTTCGGCATGCATGCCCGTGGACGGATCGGTGGCTTTCTCGCCGGGCTCGGGTTCATGCTCCCCGGCTTTGTGTTGATGTTCGCGCTCTCGTGGTTCTATGTAACCTACGGGATCGACTCCGCACCGTTCACCGGCATTTTTTATGGCTTTCAAGCCGCGGTCGCCGCATTGATCGTGCGCGCCGTGCATCGCATCGGAAGCCAGGCACTGCACAACAAATGGTTATGGGGAATCGCGCTCCTCAGCTTCACTGCCAAATTTCTGAATGTGAATTTTCTTCTCGCGCTTGGCTTGGGGGGCTTGCTCTACGCGCTATCACAGCGAACGAAGTTCTCACTACCACTGCTTCTTGCTTTACCGATTTCCGGAGTCGCGGTTTCGTCACCGACAATTCTCGAGTTGTTCGGATACGGTCTTCGCACCGGCCTGCTCACCTTCGGCGGTGCGTACACGGCAATTCCATTCTTGCAGAACGATGCGGTCGTTTCCGGCGCATGGATGACGAACCAGCAATTCCTCGATGGGCTGGCGCTGTCGAGCATCCTGCCGGCGCCGCTGATCATCTTTTCGACGTTCGTCGGCTACCTCGGGGGCGGTCCGCTAGGCGCGCTCGCGTTGACGGCCGGCGTCTTTTTGCCCGCTTTCTCATTTACCCTGATCGGGCACGAGTATCTTGAACGCATCGTTGAGAATCAACAAATCCATTTCTTTCTGGATGGCGTGACCGCCGCGGTGGTGGGGCTGATCGCCGCGACAGCGCTTCAGCTCCTGCAAACGGCTGTGCCTGACCTGCCTGCCGCAGTCATTTTTACGGTTGCCTTGTTGATTCTCTTCCGTTGGAAGATGAAGGCGGTCGTTGCACTTGTTGTCCTCGGTGCGGGTTTGCTTGGGCTGGTTATGCATTTGTTGTAAAATGATGCGAACATGAACTGGATCATCGGCATTGCCTTCGGAATATTGGTCGGTTACCTGCTCGACCGCGAGATCTATTTTTACGAGGGCGTGCATCTCGGTCCGCGCGTGCAGGCGTGGTTGTATGACCGCTGGTCGAAGAAGTACGACGCCGGCAAACGCGAGAGTCAATTACGGGATGAACCTATGCTCGCGCGCCCGTTGCTGGAATTACTGAAGGATGTACCCGAACCTTTCATATTGGATTTTGCCACTGGCACAGGGAGACTATCGTTTGCCCTGCTGAATCAGGCAGGCTTCAATGGCCGCATCGTCGCGCTCGATCTTTCGCAGGGGATGCTGGAACAGGCAGTGGAAAAGATCGCCGGACGAGTAGTCGTCGGTGATCTCGATACAGACTTCGTCCACTCGACCAGTGATGGCTTATCGAGACCAGAGTCTAGAATCGAATTCCTCCGACATTTATCTCTGCCCCTACCTTTTCCCGACTCGTCGTTCGATGCAGTGTGCGCGCTTGAAGTGTTGGAGTTGTTCCCGTCGATGGAAGAACCGCTGCAAGAATTGACGCGCGTCCTGCGCCCCGGCGGAGTCCTGCTCACCTCGCGCGGCACCGAAGAGTCCGGGCGCAGGGCGAAGGTGAAGAGTGCGCCTGTTTTTACTTCACTGCTCGAGACTCACGACCTGCGCGACATCAAGATCGCCAGGTGGTGGAAGTTCTTCGACCGGGTACTCGCGCATAAAAAGGGAAATTCGCAACCCGTCGGCGCGAAGCGGCTGACCGATATACTGCGGTGCAAGACTTGCGGGAAGGTAAAATGGCGTAGAGAGGCGGGCGAGCTGCATTGTCTGAATTGCGGGAAAGACGTACCCATCACAAAAGAGGGAATCGCGCTGAACTGACAGCGATATGTTGGCTGCCGGTCACTCCGGCGGGAACAATTCGTCGGTTGGCTGGGTTAAACTATTGCATAAGGAGTACCCATGAATAAATTGCCTTTGATCTGTTCACTGCTCGTAATCGTAACCGCGTGTGCGCCACAGCCGGCGACGCCGACGAATACACCATTTCCGCTCTTTGAAACCGTTACACCACTCCCAACGCTCACCTCAACACTACTCATTCCCACGTCCACGGTTGCAACCGAACCGGTGGTCGTCACCGCGACGAGTACGTCCGCGCCGTTGATTGTTACATCGACCCCGCTCCCCCCGGTGACAGGAATTTACAATCCGTATGCCGTGATCCTCGTCAGCGCGGGTGATGTGCTCAACATCCGTTCCGCGGCCGGGGCAGGGAATACCATCGTCGGCTCGCTCCAGCCTGCCGCCGTCGGTGTGAACCGTACAGGACCGGCGACCAGCGCGGGCGGCGATCGCTGGGTCGAGGTCCAAAACCCGGCCGGGGGGACCGGCTGGGTGAACGCCAATTTTCTCACCGAGCGCGTAACCTCATCCTCGTTCTGTGCCGATACGCGCGTGAACGATCTGCTTAATAACGTCCGAACCGCACTGATAAATTCGAACGGCGACCTGTTGAGTTCGCTCGTCAGCCCCGTGCATGGACTAGACCTGAGGTTGTGGCGCTGGGGCACGGTAGCAAATTACTCGCCGGAAGAAGCATCGTGGGTGTTCGACTCGGAGTACGTGGTAAGCTGGGGTCCCGCGCCCGGCAGCGGCATGGAAACAAACGGTACGTTCTCTGAACAGCCGCTGCCCAAGTTGCAGGAGGTATTCGGCGCCAATTATTCATTGCACTGCAACGACCCGCGCGACCTCGCGACGTTTTCGGTCGAACCGTGGCCCGCTGAATATTCAAATATCAATTACTACACGGTCTATAAACTCGGTTCCGATCAATACGGCGGACTCGATTGGCGGGCATGGATCGCCGGTGTCGAATACGTGCAGGGAGCGCCAAAACTCTTTGCATTGATTCACTTCCAGTGGGAGCCGTAGATCCAATGTTACACCTCGCATCGAGTGCGCCTCGAGGCTTTGCCTCGGGGCGCCATGGAAGGAAAATGTATAGCTGAATTTCATGATCCCGCGAGTTCAATACATAAGGTGCGCATTATGTAACTTGCGTGGCGAGTTATCGTCCTGAGTTTGAACGCCAATTTTGAGTGGCATTCAAAATCCAACCCACAAAAGAGGAGACGGTTCATGAAAAAGGGCTTCAAAGTAATCCTGCTCGTTCTGTTCATAGTTTCTTTGCTTGCGCCTGC
>CAZFDL010000063.1:0-13274 GCA_964517905.1 uncultured Anaerolinea sp.
GGGGAGTCTATCTCGCCGCGAAATTCGGCCTCCCGCTCGGTCGCCTGCCCGGCGACATTCGCATCGAAGGCGAGAACGGCTCGTTCTATTTTCCAATCACAACTTCGATTTTTGTGTCTGTGGTGTTGACGATTGTATTGAATGTGATTTTCAGATTTATCCGCAAGTAATCGTTTGAACGTTCCAACGTTTAAACGTTCAAACGAAATGCAAACCTCAGACTTCGACTATAACCTCCCTGAATCCTCCATCGCGCAAACGCCTTCCGAGCCGCGCGATTCGTCGCGTTTGTTGGTGTTGCATCGCGAAACCGGCGAAGTGGAGCATCGCATTTTCCGCGATGTGACAGATTACCTGCGCGCCGGGGACTTGCTTGTGTTGAATCAAACGCGTGTGATTCCAGCAAGGATTTTTGCAAAGAAGGAAACGGGCGGCCGCGTGGAATTGTTGTTATTACGCCGCCTCGATGAACTTACCTGGGAGGCTTTGGTTGGAGGGAAAGGTCTGCGCGTAGGCAAGATAGCACAAATAGAAGATGGACCCGAAGTAAAGATCATCGAAGAGTTGGACAGTTCGGAGCGGTTGATAAAATTTTCCGAACCCATCGAGCCGTATTTTTCCAAAGTGGGGAATGTGCCGCTGCCGCCGTATATTCACGAAAGATTGGATGACCCCGAACGTTATCAAACGATTTATGCCAAAGAGCCCGGTTCTGCCGCCGCGCCCACGGCCGGGCTTCACGTTACGCCGCGCTTATTGGAGGAGTTACAGGTCAAAGGCGTGAAGATCGCGTATGTTACTTTGCATGTGGGCTTGGATACGTTCGCGCCAGTGAATGAAGAGAATCCCGAAGAGCATAAAATTCATAGCGAATGGTGCGAGTTAACGCAAGAAACAGCAGATGTGATCAATGAGACACGCGAGCGCGGCGGGAGGGTGATTGCCGTTGGGACGACCTCGGTGAGGACGTTGGAATCCGCAGCCAGTCTCCAGTCTCCGATCTCTGCGTTCACCGGATCAACCTCGCTCTTCATACTCCCCGGTTACCAATTCAAAGTGGTGGACGTGATGATCACGAATTTTCACCTGCCCAGGTCCACATTGCTGATGCTGGTCAGCGCGTTCGCGGGGCGTGAGAAGATCCTTGAAACGTACAGGATTGCGATTGAAGAGGGCTATCGCTTCTATTCATTTGGGGATGCGATGTTGATATTATGATGTCATTGCGAGACGGCGCTTTTCCGTCGAAGCAATCTCCTGTTAAGTTGGGGATTGCGTAGGGCAAAAAACGCCCTCGCAACGACATATAATGGAGTTTGACTTTGAAGCCATTGGAAATTCTAAACAAGGAAATTATTGCCTGCCGCAAGTGTCCGCGTTTGGTGGAATGGCGCGAGGAGGTTGCGCGCGTCAAACGGAAGGCATACATCGCTCATGAATATTGGGGCAAGCCGGTGCCGGGCTTCGGCGACCCCAAGGCGCGCGTCCTGGTGGTGGGACTCGCCCCCGGCGCACACGGTTCGAACCGCACGGGACGTCAGTTCACCGGGGACGCGTCGGGTGCGTTCTTGTATCCGGCGCTGCACCGGGCTGGGTTTGCGAATCAGCCCCAAAGTGAGTCCCGAAGCGACGGTCTCGTCCTGAAGGATATGTACATCACCGCGTCCGCGCGCTGCGCTCCACCGGGGAACAAGCCGAGTCCAGATGAGTTGAACAACTGCCAATCGTATCTCGAACGGGAGATCCAAATCCTCAAGCCGATGGTGATCGTGTGTCTCGGGCGTATTGCGTACGAGAGGATTTTGAAGATATTCTCCGTCCGAAAATTGGATTGGAAATTTGCGCACGGCGCTTGCTACCAGCTGCCAACCGGCAACTGGCTTCTCTGTTCTTATCACCCCAGCCAGCAAAACACGTTGACGGGAAAACTGACCGTGAACATGTTCGACGATATTTGGAGAAAGACGAAAGGGTTGTTGAAATGAACCGTTGGAAGAAGTACGCAAGGATTGTATTCATTTGCGTTCTGGTACTCGTATTGCTGAGTGCAGGCGGCATTGTATATTGGATGTCGCGCGCGCAACCTGCAAGCGAACTCGCGTTGCGAGCCCTTCAATCGGACGCGCACGTGAAGGTTTCACAGCAGGATGGGATCATCACGTTCGAGCCGGCGGGCAAGCAGGCATCGGTTGGCTTCGTTTTCTACCCCGGGGGCGGCGTGGATTATCGCGCGTATGCGCCTGTCCTTCGTCCGATTGCCGCGCGCGGATATTTTGTAGCGCTTGTGCGCGTTCCGTTAAATCTTGCGTTCTTCCGTGCGGATGCGGCGACAGAGATCATCGCGCGATATGACGGGATCGAGGTCTGGGCGGTGGGAGGACATTCTCTGGGCGGCGTGGTCGCAGCCATGTACGCGGTGAAACACCCTGAAGAGGTGGATGCCGTTATCTTCTTCGCATCGTACCCCGCGGACGACGGACTCAAGAACACAGCGATTCAAGTCATGTCGATCTACGGGACGAACGACGGTCTTGCCACAGTGGATCAGATCGATGAATCCAGGAAATTGTTACCTGACGACACAGTATTCCTTCCGATCGAGGGGGGCAACCATTCACAATTCGGATCGTACGGTTTCCAGGCTGGTGATGGCATTGCGACGATCTCCGCCGAAGAGCAGTGGGAGCGGGTCACGGAGGCAGTTGCTCCATTCTTAGAGTCGCTGCTCCGATGAATGAATTGATCGCGCCGGGCGAACCCGCGCCTGATTTTGAACTCGACGATGTCACCGGCAGGCAGGTTCGCCTCTCGGGTTTTCGCACCCGGAAAATTGTTATGCTCTACTTCCTGCGCGGCTTCATGTGACCGTATTGCCGCGCGTCGTTGACGCGCCTGCGGGATGGGTATCCGAATTTCGCATCACGCGGGGCTGAGATCCTTGCCGTGGGTTCCAACAATCCCGAAACGTTCAGGCGGTTCTGGAACAATGAACGAATTCCGTTTGTGGGCATGCCTGATTCCGACCATCGTGTGGCTGGGCTGTATCGCCAGGAAGTGAATCTGATCAAACTGGGCCGCCTGCCCCTCATGTGCATTGTGGATGTGAAAGGAGTTGTCCGATTCGTTCATTATGGCGCGTCCATGCGCGATATCCCATCCAATGAAGAACTCCTGCATGTAATAGATGAATTGAACGCATCATCAGAGTGACATGACCATCGGACAGATCGCATTTCTCGGTTCGGGTGAGACCTCACTGGCAGGCGGGCGGATCTTTGAAACCCTTGCAAAACGGATCCATGAGCCCCTCCGAGTTGCCTTGCTCGAAACGCCAGCCGGTTTTGAATTGAATTCATCGCAAGTGGTTGGCAAGGTGGGTGACTTCATGAAAACCCGCCTGCAAAACTACAAACCCGTTGTAGATGTCATCCCTGCACGCAAGAAGAACACTGCGTTCAGTCCCGACGACCCGCAGATCGTCAAGCCTCTTTTGTATGCGAACATGATCTTCATGGGACCGGGCAGCCCGACCTTTGCGATTCGGAACCTGCAAGGGACACTGGCATGGGATGTGATTCGCGCCCGGCACCGCCTCGGCGCGACGTTGATCTTCGCCTCCGCCGCCACGATCTCGGTCGGTGCCCACGCGTTGCCGGTGTATGAAATTTACAAAGTTGGGCAGGACGTCAACGCGGTGGACGGTTTGAACCTCTTTGGCGATTTCGGCTTGCACATTTCGTTCATCCCGCACTGGAATAATACCGATGGCGGCGCAGATTTGGATACGAGCCGTTGTTTCGTCGGCATGGAGCGTTTCGCCGAATGGTGCGACCTCATACCGGCTGAGAATCAGACCATCGGCCTGGATGAACATACCGGTCTCATTGTGGATATTGAATCTGACTTGTGCGAGGTTAGCGGTGTGAGCAGTGTGTCACTCGTCCGCGAATGTGACCCCGAGATGTATCCGGCTGGTTCCAAGTTCAAGCTCAGCGAGTTGGGAGAAGTGAATATCCCGACCCCGCGTGAGAACGAAATCCCTCCGCATGTATGGGATATGGTCATCAACGCGCCGCCCCTCGATAACGACCATCCATCCGGTGAGGTGATCGCGCTGGCGGAGGAACGCCTCGCCGCGCGTGCGAACAAGAACTGGGCAGAGTCCGATCGCCTGCGTGAGGCAATCTCTGCCCAAGGCTGGACAGTGCAAGACTCAAAAGAGGGTTATACGTTGGTGAAAAGCTAAAGCACACGTCGTCAAGTAAGGCCGAATATTTGTCTACGTGTTTTCAGGTTTACCTGTTTACCCGAATGGGCAGGTGGGATAAAATTACGCAAGACACTAGGAGGCTCCCATGCGCGCCGTGGATATCATTATCAAGAAACGCGACAAGATCGAACTCGCCCGCGAGGAGATCGAATTTTTTATCAAGGGATTTGTGTCTGGGGACGTGCCGGATTATCAAGCCTCCTCGTTTGCGATGGCCGTGCTGCTGAACGGCATGACGCCGCGCGAGACAACCGACCTTACGTTAGCCATGGCATATTCCGGCGACACGCTCGATTTGACTGATGTGGTTGACCTGGCCGTGGATAAACACTCCTCCGGCGGCGTCGGAGACAAAACCAGCCTTACGGTTCTTCCCGCGGTGGCGGCTTGCGGCTTGCCCATCGGCAAAATGTCCGGGCGGGGGCTGGGATTCAGCGGCGGCACACTCGACAAACTCGAATCCATTCCCGGCTATCGCGTGGATTTAACTACCGATGAATTCAAGAAACAACTCAAGGAATTTGGCGCGGTGCTCACCGGTCAGTCGCTGGCGCTGGCTCCCGCTGACGGAAAACTCTACGCCCTGCGCGATGTGACAGGGACAGTACCTTCGATTCCGCTCATTGCATCCTCGATCATGTGCAAGAAGATTGCCGCCGGCGCCCAGGCGATCGTGCTGGACGTGAAGACCGGTCTCGGCGCGTTTATGCAAACGCTCGACGAAGCGCGTGTGCTCGCAAATCTGATGGTAGACATTGGTAATCTTGCGGGGCGCGAAGTGGTGGCGTTACTCTCGGATATGAATCAGCCGCTTGGGAACGCCGTGGGAAATTCGCTTGAAGTAGTGGAAGCCATCGAAACCCTCCAGGGCGGCGGTCCACACGACTTTCGTGAACATTGTTTGCACGTGTGCGCGCATCTGCTTGTGATCGGCAAACGCGCAAAAGATCTAAGCGACGGCCGCAGGCAGGCTGAAGCGGCAATGGCCAACGGCGCAGCTTTCGAGAAATTCCGCGTGTTGGTCAAAGCGCAGGGTGGAGATGTTTCCTTTGTGGACGATCCCTCCAAGTTCCCGAGTGCGAAGTACATTGAGGTAGTGGAGTCGCCGATGGGTGGGAGCATCTCCCAGATCCACGCGCGAAGCGTGGGTGAGGCGTCGGTCATCCTCGGCGGTGGACGCGCGAAAAAATCCGATTCGATCGATCACGCGGTGGGTCTGGTCATCCATCGCAAAGTGGGCGATAGAGTTCAAAAGGGTGAACCACTCTTCACCGTGCACGCCAACGATGAGTCCAGGCTGGTGGAGGCGCGCGGTATGGCACTGGGCGCGCATCAATTTAGTTCAGATGACGTTCAGCCGCTGCCTCTTTTCTACAATTAAGGTGGGTTATAATAGCGGATAGGAGCAAAGTGGTTCATGGCTAAAACATCCCTGCGGGCATACGACCGCGACATCGAGACCATGTTGGACCGCGGCCAATTGGACGAGGCTGTTGCTCACTGTCACCACATCCTGAAAACCTTCCCCAAAAATCTAGCAACCTATCGCCTGCTCGGCAAGGCGTTCCTTGAAATGAGAAAGTATGCCGATGCCGCCGATGTGTTCTCGCGTGTGCTGGCTTGCGTACCGAACGACTTCGTGGCGAACGTGGGAATGAGTCTCATCCGCGACGAAGAGAACAAGCTCGATGACGCCGTTATGCACATGGAACGCGCCTTCGAAACCCAGCCGTCGAACGCGGCGGTGCAAAGCGAGCTCCAGCGGTTGTACGGCAGGCGCGACGGCGTACAACCTCCGCGTATCCGTATGACGCGCGGCGCACTTGCCCACATGTACGTGAAGGGCGAGTTATATCCGCAGGCGATCTCCGAAATCAAGAACGTGCTCAAAGATGACCCAGGCCGCACGGACATGGAAGTCCTGCTCGCGCGCGCCCACTACCGAAGCGGAAATAAGAACGAAGCCGTGGAAGTTGCCTCCTCGCTCCTGCGCCGGTATCCATTTTGCCTCGATGCCAATGCCGTTCTGGTTGATATTCTTGGCGCAGACAAACTCGATAGCGTGCAGGAAAATCGCCAGCGCGTGGTCGAGCTCGATTCCTACGCGGCGCATGTGTCGGGCTCGCTGCTCGATTCATCCAGCGCACCGGATTCTGCAGTTTCTCTCGAGCGACTCGATTGGACGGGGCAATCAGTGAACATGCCTTCCGATTGGCGCGAGACGCGGGGAATCAGCCTGCAGCAGCAAAGCCCGGCGCAGGAAGAGCCAGACTGGTTGAAGGCAAGCCTTACCCAGACGGAAACCACGCCTCCTCCCGCCGTGGGTACAGCATTCCCCACGGACGCGCCCGCGCCAGCGGAAGAGGAGATCCCGGAATTCCTGCGGGATGCGGGTTGGGGAAAATCCACCGGCGCGTTCGATGAAAGCAAAGCCTCGACGATGGATGCGGATGAAACCCTGCCCCCAACCCAAGCCGCGCCGCTTGCCGCCGGCGAAATGCCGGACTGGATCAAGGCATTGGCTCCCACCGAAAATGAAGAACCGTCCGCCGACGAACCGATGCCGGATTGGATGGATCGCATCGACCCGAACATTCTGCCCGCTGCTCCCTCCGAGCAACCCGCGGCAAACGACGAACCGGATTGGTTGAAAGGTCTTGGTCAGGCGGAAGAAGCTCTCAAACCTGCTCCCGCGGTCAACGACGAGCCGGATTGGTTGCAGAGTTTGGGGGGAGAGGTTGAATCAACCGCGCCGGCATCAGCTTCAAGTGATCTGGAATTTCTCAATCAATTTACAGAACAGCCAAAAGAATCACAACCTCCTTCCACGCCGGTTGTTCCCGCGATGGACAGTTCCATTCCGGGTGCGCAAGCCGGGGACGATGCGTTTGCATGGCTCGAAGGTCTTGCTGTGAAGCAGGGATCCACCGAAGGTTTGCTCGTCAAACCGGAGGACCGCCTCGAAGAGGAACCGGAATGGGTAAAACAGGCAAAATCGCTTAGCGGCGGCATGGATATACCGACGGTTCCGCCGGTTTCGGAGCCGGTTGAAGAACTTCCGGCAGCGCCGCTTGGAAATCTTGATGAACTTGGCAAGAGCGATAAGGAACAGGACGATTCGTTCGCGTGGCTCGAAGGTCTCGCGGTCAAACAGGGTTCCACCGAAGGCTTGCTCATCAACCCCGAAGACCGCAAAGAAAGTGAACCGGATTGGGTGAAGCAGGCAAAGGAAATCGGCGAGACGCTGCCGCCCGCCGTAGCACCTGAGGACGTGAAGCAACCGGAGTCACCGATGGATACGGCGATGTGGTTAAAGAGCCTTGATGCGGAAGGTCCGGTGACTGAACCGGTGAACGAACCGGCCGCGGATGCGACCGCGATGTGGTTGAAGAGTCTTGAATCGGAAACGCCCGCTCCCGAAGCGGCGCGACCCGCCTCCAACGATGAGACGGCGATGTGGTTGAAAACCCTGGATGAGTCCGAGAAGCCGGCCGCTCCCGCGTCTTTGCAGAGCGATGAATTGCCGGATTGGATGAAAAGTATCGAAGCGGACGAATTGGCTCCCACGACCGAATCCAATGTCCCGGCTGTTGAATCGGATCTTTCATCCGATTGGTTGAGCGAGATCACGGCTGAAGAACCCAAGCGACTGGACACCGGCAGTTTGCCGAGTTGGTTGGAGGATGTCGACGCGGACAGGCCTATATCCACATTTCGAGAGGATATTCCCACCTGGTTACAGGATGAGACTGGGGAGGCAGTTGCCGAACCGACGAAGATCGAGCCGACCCGCGCAGCTGATTGGCACCCGGTCGAACCCTCTGAACCCGTGGCTTTTGAAACACCTGCGGAAGAACCGGAGGTAAAGCCGGCGCCCAAAAAAACCGCCGCGCCTGCTGCGCGGAAAGCGGAGCCGCGTCCGGAAACTCCCGTCTCGACGTACCAGGAACCTGCCACTCGCAAAGGAGTGGGCACCCTGCCGCAGACCGTGGATATGGTATTGGGGGAGGCGCGCAGTGAGCTCTCGCGTAGTAATATCCCTGGCGCGCTAGAAACGTATGCCAAACTCATCAAAAAGGGACGCTATCTCGACGAGGTGATCTTCGACCTGCGTGAAGCGCTGTATCGCTATCCCGTTGAGGTGAGCATCTGGCAGGCTCTCGGCGACGCGTACATGCGCGGCAACCGCCTTCAGGATGCGCTGGACGCGTACACCAAGGCGGAAGAGTTATTGCGGTAATCTCCCATATCGTTGGTTGAGTAGGGCGGTGGGTTTCGATACGTCCGTTCGGGACACCTCAACCACCGCCCGTATCGAAACCAACCTTTGGAATACATTTTTATTTTTGGAGGACTCTGTGGAACGATCGTTCGTTATGGTCAAACCGGATGGAGTGCAACGCGCGCTGGTTGGAGAGGTGATCTCAAGGCTGGAACGGCGCGGGCTGCGTCTCGTCGCCGCGAAATTCATGCAGGTGAGCAGGGAACTGGCGGAAACGCACTACGCCATTCACAAAGGCAAGCCGTTCTATGATGGATTGATCGCCTACATCGTTTCGGCGCCGGTGATGGCAATGGTGTGGGAGGGACCGAATGCGGTCGCCGCCATCCGCCAGACGATGGGCGCGACGCGTCCCACCGAAGCCGCGCCCGGTTCGCTCCGACATGATTTTGCCCTCGAAGTGGGGCGGAATCTCACGCACGCGTCGGACACAGTGGAGAACGGCGCGAGCGAAGTGGCGCTGTGGTTCAAGAAGGAAGAACTCGTGGAATGGAATCGGGAAGTGGACCGCTGGGTGTTTGAGAAATAGAGGCGGTCAAGTAGCGCGTATCGAGACTACATTCGTAATTGGTACTTGGTAAAACATCCCGCTGAAATTTCAGCGGGATGTTTATTTTCATTACTTATTCTCGCTCTCCCATAAATACACACTCAACTTCCCGAAGTCCTGAAAACCGAGGCGCTGATACACTTTGTAGCCCATCGAAGAGGCTTGCAGAATGCCAACGTGGAAGCCCATGGTGCGTGCCGCGAGCAGGGGAGCGCGTGTAATCGCCGCGCCGATGCCTCTGCCTCTCACTTCGGGCAGTGTGGTGACGTTGTAAATCCCCGCCACGCCTGCCGAGGTGAATAGCTGTGACGTGCCCACCGGATGCCCGTTCAAGAGCGCGAGATAGGTTTGGAACGGCGAACTGCAAGCCGCATAATTGAAAAAATCAAACCAGATGTCTTCTGCCTCCGCCGGAACTCCGAACCCAATGCTCGCCACGTGGATCCACTGCCTCAGCAAACTTTCATCGTCAACCAGAATGATCTCAAGTCCATCGATCGGGAGGTTCTCTTGCGGCAGGACACCCAGATCGATAGCCATTTCAGTCGCAAACGATTCGCGGAAGGTCAAGCCGCGGGCGGTCAATTGCCTCCGCATGTCGGCGGCTGGAACGCCTTCCTCGGCAAGCCATGAGAGTTTCTTGATATTCAGGTTTCGAAAACGGGTCAGTGCGTCATCGATCAGAGCTTCAATTCCCTCTTCCGGCAACCCGGTGCACACCACCAAATTCATGAAATGATCGGGCATGGGTGTGATCAACCAGGTCAGGTAGCGGCCGACGGATAATTCCACACTCGGCGCACGCCCAAGAAAGTAGTGGTAGTTTTGCCAGTTGGCTTTGATGGCTGTCTTTACCGCATTTGTCTCTGAAAAATTTAGGAGAGTGTTTTCCATCAAGGCTACTGCACCCTTAACAGCACCTTCCCGTCGCTCCACAATTCTTCGAGATCGTAATGCTCGCGCTGGTCGGGTGAAAACAGATGCACGACCACGTCGCCGAAGTCCAACACCAGCCAGCCTTCCTGTGATTTTCCCTCGACGCGGGATTTTTTCTTGAAGTCCTTTTTCGTCGCCTCTAGAATCGATTTGGCGAGCGCGTCCAACATGCGGTCGCTGGTGCCGTTGCAGATGACGAAATAATCGGTAAAGGATGCAACACTCTGGATGTCGAGGAGCAGGATGTCTTCGCCTTTTTTGTCCTCCAGGGTGTCGACGATCTTATGTGCAAGTTCGAGTGTGTTCAGGTTTCACCTCAAGTGTGATGTCATTGCGAGGGCGGCGACTGTCTGCCGGAAGCAATCTCTTCATTAACTGAAAAATTGCTTCGTCGTAACTTCGTGGCTGCTCCCAATGACATGTTGGAACGGCGCGGAGAATAGTTTGGTGTACACCGCGCCCTCTGGTTTCAAGTCGCTTTTGAAGAGATGCAACGAGTCTACCCTTGCTGTGCCGAGTGAGTCAATCTTCGTCGCTGCAAGCGCGCGGCCGATCCTTTGTTCATCCAGTAAAGACGCATCCTGCCGGATGCGCCCGATGGTGAGGTGCGGGGAGAAGCCGCGCTTATCGGGTTCGGAGCCGAGCCGCGCGCAAGCGGACTCGATGCGGCGCGACAACGCTTCCAGTTCCGCCGGGGCTTTGACTCCGATCCACAGGACGCGAGCCCGCTTCAATTTCGGAAAGGCACCGAGTCCGCCCACATGAATGGTGAACTCCGGGACGGTGTGTGCTTGGGCGCGCAGTGTTTGGTGTAGCAGGTCCGCGTGTTCAGCCGAGATGTCACCGAGAAATTTCATCGTCAGGTGAATGTTCTCGGGCGATGTCCAGCGCACCAACGCGCCAAGCTCGGCGCGCAGAGATGAGGTTTTCTGGTGAATGGCTTGCCGGATCGCCGGTGGAACTTCGATGGCAATGAACGCGCGCACAAGTCCCATGCTTTAACCGCCCATCGCCCGGCTTACGGCTTCTTTCAGATCCAGGAATCCAACCGGCTTCGTGAGGTACACGGAAGCGCCGGCGTCCATGCCGGTCTTAATGTCGGCCGGTGTTCCCTTGGCGGAGACGACGACCACCGGGATGTGAGTCCAGATGGGGTCGCGGCGCATTCGTCGCAGTATGTCGAGCCCCGAGATGTCGGGCATCATGATGTCGAGGATGACGAGGTCGGGCTTTTCGCTCGCCAGTAAATCGATGGCCGGGGCACTGCTCGTTATTTTGACCACGCGGAAGCCGCTGACGCGCATCATTTCGGCGAATAATTCGGCGGCGTCTTCCTCGTCTTCGATGATCAACACGGTCTTCTCGTTCATGTGAAATAACGATAGCACAGGAAAATCGAATGTGCAAGAGACGAATTAGCTTCTGTAAGAATTTTCATCCTGCTCTGGTCTAACTTGCCACAAGGAACAGGAGGCTCAATGACCGACTTGGATGAATTTCGCAAGGAAAAGGACGAGTTCTTCGCCCGGCACCCGCAGAGCCCGTTGACCCCGGAGCAGAGGCGTGATTTCAAAGGTTTGGCGTACTTTCCGGAGAATGACGCGTTACGTCTTGAGACGCACGTGGAGCTCTTCGAGGAGCAGCAACCCATTATGATGCAGACCTCAACGGGCGGCGTGCAGGAGTATGTTCGGTATGGGAAGTTCAGGTTTCAAGTAGACGACCAGGACGCTGAGTTGACCATTTACAAGGCGGATTATGGCTACTTTCTGCCGTTTGTCGATGCGCTCGCCGCGAAAGAAACCTATCCCGCCGGGCGTTACCTGGAACCGGAACCGTTGCCGGGGAATCGCTTTCTGGTCGATTTCAACATCGCATACAACCCGTATTGCGCGTACAACGAGAAGTGGTCCTGCCCGATCACCCCCGCGGAGAATCGGCTGAAAGTGCCGATTCGCGCCGGTGAGAAGTTGTTCCACGCATAAATCAAAACGACGGGTGAAAACCCGTCGTTCATTTTTTTTACTTCGGTGCTGGCGCGCCGGTTCAACTACCAAGCCGATCCCGCTCTATTTTCCTTCCGCTTCCTGGACCACTTTCAAGAGCGCTTCATACTCCTCGCAACATTCGGGGCAGATATCCAAATGCTCGCGGATGAGCGGCATGAGTTGGGCGGCATCGTGCCTGCCGGCCTGCCGATCAACGTATTCGTCCAGTTTCGAATAGATTTCGTCACACGTCAATTCTTCGCTACGCACCTCTTCGAGCACGCGCAGGAATCCAAGAACAGCCTCGTTGGGTATATCCTGTTGCATGCCGAGGCTGGCGCGGATTCGATTGACAAGGGCTTTGATGTTCATGGTCTGCGTTTTGGATGATTAATATTTACTTAATCTTACTTTTGCTCGAAAAGTGCAAGCACTTCGTGAGGCGCGATATCCTCCATCGAGAGGCGGCTTTTCAGCCGCACGCGCGCATCGTGGAGAAGTTTGTACAATGCATTGCGGTTGGTCTTGAGCTTGCGGGCGGCGTCTTCCATGGGCATGTCGCGCACCCCCAACAGGACGAGCGCCTCGCGCTGACGGTCGGTCAGTTCCTCTTCGATGATGCGACGGACCCGCGCCAGCATATCGGCGCGTTCGGCGGAGGTTTCTGGTCCGGCGTGCGAATCGGCAAGCAGGCCGGGGGGCGGCGGAGCGTCTTCGTTTTCGGTCAATTCATCCAGTGAAGAGTCCCGCCAGCGTTTGCGGCGCAGCTCGGTGAGCGCGATCCGCACGGCGATCTTGTGCACCCACGTTGTGAATTGACTGCGCCCTTCGAAGGTTCCCAGTTGATCCAACACGCGCAGGAGCGTTTCCTGCGTCACTTCCTCGACAAGCGAGTTGAACTGCGGCTGATCCGGTGAGAGCCAGCGGGAGAGGGCGTAAGGTAACCCTTTTTGAATGACCGCGCGCAGGTCCTCGAGCGCGGCTTCGCGCGCGGAACCTCCGTTCTTCAATTCCGCGATCCATTGCTCGTTTGTTCTTGTGGGCATGATGATTGGATTATATGACAGAATGGGATGAAGGGATGAACTCTAACGCTTTTCCTATATCCGGACATGGACAGTAAGGAAATAGAGAAAAAGTTTGTCGTCACTGTCAATAAATAACCGGGTGCCCCTACAAGCTTAAACAAAAGTGGGCGCACATCGCGCAGGGACTCGTCGAAGCGAAGCGGAGATCCACAAAGGGGAA
>CAZFDL010000064.1:0-5130 GCA_964517905.1 uncultured Anaerolinea sp.
TGGGGTTGCTCATGCTCCTGCCAGCCTGCGGGTTCTGTTCCGTGAACGCCCTTGGTCTGACAGTCGACACCTTGCAGACTAGTTTGCAAGCCAACCCGCTGGCTAACGACACACCGGAATTCGTCGGGATGGAAAATTTCGACCGCTTGTTTGATAACCGCAACTTTGGCGCGGCGGTCGAATTTACGAGCAAGTTGATTCTCGTGCGCCTGTTGGTCGCCGCGATCATTCCCCTGTTGTTAAGTATCGGCGTGTATCAACTGGCGAAGCGGCCCCGCCTTGCCATTCGCCTGCTCTTTACTCTGCCAATGGCGTTATTTGTGCCTGCTCTGGTGGCGTTTGCGTCGCGGCGGATGCTCTGGATGTGGAACCGGGAATCCACCGAGACCACAGTCCTGCTGGTCGAAGCCCTGACAATGTTGATCGTCTCATGCGCCGCCGGTTTGCTCGTTTATTCCGCCATCCTCCGCCGGCGGGCGGATGTTGGAAAAGGCTGGGTATCCACACTCCCCGCGTTTATTTCGGTCTGGTTGATCGGTCAATTCGCCGTGCTGGCATACACGCTGCAAACCTTCTCGCCGTTGGGATTCTTCTTCCGATCCGGCTCCGTCACTTTCTCTCAATTTGCATTCGAGACCACCCGGGTCCTCAACCTGCACCTCGGATTCGCCGCCTCCGCGATCGTTTTCCTCCCAGTGGCTGTGTTGGGTGTGCTTGCCACATTGACCCTGATTCTCTTCCGCTTGCAACTGGAGTATGTTCCAACTTCCGAAGATTCCGACCGGCCCGGCAACAGAGTGTTGGGTATCTTGGGCTGGCTTATGACCCTGCCCGGCGCCATAAGCGTGATTTTCATCCTGTTCGTTCCCTACCTGGTCAGTCTGCTCGGGGCAACCTCGTGGGTGGGGGAAGGTTCCACGCGGTCGGTTTCCATGGCGCAAGTTTGGCTCAACACCACGCTGCCTCCGCTGTTGGTTATTGTATTCATCCAACTGCCGGTTGCCTATTTGGGCGCGCTGGGGATCGGCGCGGTCCGCCCGTTCGGCAGGTGGAGTGAAGGTCTGCTCCTGCTCTTCTCCCCGTGGCTGTTCGCAACCTCCATGCCCTTTGCCCTGCAACGGATGATCGCTTTAGGCAATGCAGATGCACTGGATTCGTTCCTTGCCCTCGTTCCACCTCTCCTGATCAGCGTTCCCATGCTGGTGATCCTCACCATGTTCTTCAAGGGGCAGGCGCCGGCATGGCGACAGGCTATTGCCGATGGCACACCGGCGATGCGCGCCTTTTTCACAAAGCTGTTCATCCCATCCCTGCCGCTTGCAGGTTTTCTGGCGGCGCTATCGTTCCTGGCGGCGGCACAGGACTTGATATATTCACTGCTGGTGGGGGTACGCCCGGAACAATTTACTGCCGCAGGCGCGATCTTCCGGTTCGCCGGGGTAAACCTGCTTGGGAGTGAAAAGGTCATCGCGGTGGTCGGGCTTCCCCTCTTCCTGGTCTTTAGCATCCTTTTCATCGCCTTGCGGATTCGGTACTTGGACCGGTTGTCGCTCGGTCGTGAGCCATCCGTGACGGAGCAGGCGAAGCCGGGATAACACCGCCCGAGTCATGCCCACCTTCAAGCTGCCTGCCCGACCACCCTTCAACTTTCTCTCGGTCGTCAACTCGCACGGCTGGCGTCAACTTGCGCCGTTTCGTATTGATGAAACGACTTCCACTTTGTTTTATGTGGATCATCTAACGTCAAAACGTGTTGTCGAATATCGAATATCGGAGACTCGCGAGGGCTTGCAAGTTGAAACCGATAAACTCACCAAACTCGAACAAAAAGAAGCAACCGAAAAGATCACCTGGATGTTCGGCCTCGATACGGAGTTCTCGGACTTCTATGCCGCCACACGCGCAGATCCGAAACTTTCACACGCCAAAAAGCGTGCCCTCGGCAGAATCCTCCGCTCGCCGACGCTGTTCGAGGATGTGATCAAAACCATCCTGACGACGAACACCCTCTGGGCAGCGACGAGGAACATGACAAAGAAATTGGTGGATGAGTTTGGCTCTCCATTTTCCTCTGCTGGTCGAGTAGCCGCGAAGCGGCGTATCGAGACCTGTGAGTTGCCTGCCAAAGCCTTCCCCACCCCTGACTCGATCGCCGCATCGAGTCCTGATGACATCAAAGAGAAAATCCGTGTGGGGTATCGCGCACCCGCGATTCACGATCTTGCTGTCCGCGTCGCTTCGGGAAAATACGATCTCGAAGCGCTCAAACATTCGTCACTTTCAACTCTCGAACTCCGCAAAGAGTTGATGACCATCAAGGGAGTCGGTCCCTACGCCGCGGCAAACTTGTTGATGATCCTCGGACGGCACGACTTCATCCCCATCGACTCGTACGCGCTGATGATGGTCTCACACGAGTGGTATCGCGGCAAGCCCGTCACTGCCAAACAAGTGGAAAAGCGCTTCGAAAAATGGGGCGCGTACAAAGGCCTCGCCTTCTGGTTTTGGGATTGGAAGTACAATCAATAGCGATATGCTCGATTCTGCACAAATCAATCGCCTGACATTGGCACTGCCGCTTCTCCAACGCGCCGACGAAGCGCTGAAACAGGAGTTGAAACGACACGCCTCCTTTACGAAGATTCCGACCGGGCACGATGTGTTCGTGGACGGTGACCGCGTGGATGGCATCGCCTTGCTGCTTTCGGGTGTGGTGCGCGTGTACAAGATCGGCGAGACCGGGCGCGAGATCACGTTGTACCGGTTCGGGCTGGGAGAAAGTTGCATCCTCTCCGCGAATGCGATCATGAGCGACAAGTCCTTCCCTGCGATTGCCACCGTGGAGGAGGATGCCGAAGCGGTGATGATTCCCGCGGACGTGTTCCGCGATTGGGTGAACCGCTTCGAACTCTGGCGTGAATTTGTCTTTGATCTGCTCTCCGACCGGCTCTCGACCGTGATGGCGGTGGTGGATGAGGTGGTCTTCAAACGCATGGATCGCCGCGTCGCTGCGTGGTTGGTGAATCAGGCGAAACTCCAGAACCCGATGCGTATCACCCACCAGGATATTGCCGCGGAATTGGGAAGTTCGCGCGAGGTGATCAGCCGCATCCTCGAGGATTTTTCAAGGGAGGAACTCATCGAGGCGGGGCGCGGCGTCATCCAAGTGCTGGATTTGGAGGGCTTGGAATCCCGTTCGCTTGTGTGACTTTGTCACAGACGATTGGGGGCGAATCTCCTACAATGCGGGCATCAACAAACAAAAAGGAGATTTACCATGAAACGCAATATGTCTGATACCGATCGCATCGTCCGCATCATCGTCGCCGCCTTGTTCGCCTACCTGTACTTCGGCGGCATCGTCACCGGCGGGGTTGGCATCGCTCTGCTCGTGCTGGCGGGTGTGTTCACGCTGACCTCTGTCGTGGCGTTCTGCCCGCTGTATGCGCCGTTCAAGTTCAGTACCTACAAGTAATATCCCAGATGACCGGAGCGGACGGGTTCCCCCGTCCGCTCCAAAATACCCCATGAACCTTCAAGAGTTCCAACAAAGAATCGCGCAGGCAGGCAAGCCCATCGTAGTGGATTTTTGGGCGGCGTGGTGTGTTCCCTGCCGCGTGACCAAACCCATCCTCGAAAAACTGGCCCATGATTACAGCGACCGGGTCCTGTTCCTGCCGGTGGATGCCGATGAATCGCGCGAAGTGCTGGAGCATTTTCGCGTGCTCGGAATCCCCACCGTTTTGGCTTTTCGCGATGGCGATGTAACTGGGCGCGTCACCGGCGCGCGGAACGAATCCGATTACCGCGCCATGTTCGAGGCGTTGGCAAACGGGGAACGCGTCGATATCCGCATTTCGACCTTCGATCGGATCCTCAGGCTTGGCGCAGGTTTGTTGTTCGTCGCCGTGGGGATTTTCACCGACAGTTGGTTGCCCGTGGGGCTCGGTGGCTTGATCGCATTTCTTGGTTTTTACGACCGCTGCCCCGCGTGGAGGGCCATCTCAGGAATCCTGCGAACCAGATAATTTCTGTGCGATAATCGAAGGGTGGAATTTACTCCCCTCCATTTTTTCGACCAGTCCATCGAACCCATCTTCGATACGCCTCCCACACTCGAAAAGGCGCCTGATCCCCCGAACGGATTCATCTGGGATGGCAAAACATTCCGCGTGACTGAGATGCTCTCCGCGTGGACGGATTTCAAACGCCGCGGACGGATGGCGCGCAACATGAGCCCTGAACACGCGGCCACGGCTTCAAGCCGCGGGTCGTTGAATGTAGGTAGATATTATTTCCGCGTTCGCGTTCGTCCAGCCGTGGTTCGTTCGGCAGATGAACTGCCGAACGAACAAGACGCAACTCAAATCTTCGATATTTATTACGACCGCGCCATGAAAAACGTGGACGACCGCAAGGGTCAATGGTTTGTCTACCGGGAGTTGACAGAAGGCTGATGGAGGCGAATCAGGTTCAGGTTCAGAAAGATGCGAGAGAAGTTCCATGGTCGATTCTCGATACATGGCTTGGCGTCATCCTGCTGGTATTCATCAACGTTGGTTTGCTGGTCGCGGTCTTTCTCTTCCAAAGAGAAGCGGAGCAACTCGCGCGTGGCGCGGGAATCCTCCTTGCCGAACTGATCTATCTCCTGCCCGTTCTCCTCATTTTTGCATGGAGGCGCATCGGTTTAATGCATCTCGGTTTCAGCGGGTTCGATTCTCGGACGATGGGTTTGGGGTGCGGCTTGATCGTTATTGCATATTCGATCATCATAGTGCACAACATGCTCTTGATGCTTCTCGGGGTGGACACACAGGGAGAAAGCATTTTGAGGATCCTTTCCGAACTCGAGTCACCCGTTTGGTTATTCGTCGTGAGCGTGATTCTTGCCCCGCTCATCGAGGAGATCTTTTTCAGGGGCTTTCTTTTTCAAGGTTTTCGCCAACGCTACGGCTGGATCCCCGCGCTGCTCCTGAGTTCCGGTATCTTCGCCGCGGCACATCTCGACCCCTTCGCGTTCATCCCGACCTTTTTGCTCGGCGCAGTGATGGCGTACGTGTATCACCGTTCGAACTCGCTGTGGCCCGGTATTATTCTGCACTTTTTGAACAATGGGTTTGCCATGTGCGC
>CAZFDL010000064.1:5230-13126 GCA_964517905.1 uncultured Anaerolinea sp.
CCACAACGTTATCATTCCCGCGTGATCAACCTCACCTGATTATCGTAAAAGAAATAATCCCACGCCCAGTTGATGAGCACCACCAGCCGGTTGCGAATACCGATGATGCGGTAAATGTGCAGCCCGACCCAGATCAGCCACGCGATGAAACCGCTGAACGACAACCCCCAAATACGTGCGACGGCCGCGTTCCGCCCGATGGTGGCAAGCAAGCCCGGGTCCTTGTAACGAAACGGATGCTGTGTCTGTCCCTTGATCGCGTGTTTGATATTATCTGCAACAACAATCCCTTGCTGGATCGCCACCGTCGAAAGCATCGGCAAGGGCTGACCGTTCCCATTTTCGAGATATGCCGCGTCGCCGATCACGTACACATCGGGATGATCCGGCAACTGCAGTGTCGCCTCGGTTCTCACTCGACCTGAACCTGCGCGCGCCGCCTCCAGCGACTCGACCACCTCAGCCGCCTGCACGCCTGCCGTCCAGATCAGCGTATTCGTTTCGATCTTTGTCCCGTCTGCCAGAGCAACGCGTTGACCGTTGAAATCGGTCAGCCGAGCGTTGAACAACACTTCCACATTTTTCTTTTGTAAAAGTTTCAACGTTGCCTTTCGCAACTCGTCCGGGTAACTTGCGATCAGCGCGTTCCCCGCTTCGAGCAGCAGCACGCGCGCTTCGTGCACATCGAGTTCGCGATATTCCTTTCGCATCACGTGCGCGATCAACTCAGCCAGCGCGCCCGCGACTTCCACGCCGGTGGGTCCGCCGCCTGCAATGACGAAAGTGAGCATCGCGCGGCGCTTGTCGGCATCCGCTTCGCGGCTGGCGCGCTCGAACATGGACAACAGATGATTGCGTGTGCGGATCGCGCTCTTGATGTCCTTGATGTAGAACCCGTTCTTCTCCGCCGATTCGACGCCGAAGAAATTCATCCGGCCGCCCGCAGCCAGGATGAGATAATCGTAAGCGATGACCGACCCATCCATTTTGACGTAGCGTGCATTGAGGTCAATTTCGTTCACTTCGCCCATCTGGAACATGAGGTTCTTCTGGTTGCGAAAAATTGTCCGCACAGGGAAGGCGACCTGCGAAGGCACCAGCGCGGCGATCGCCACTTGATACAGCAGCGGCTGGAACAAGTGATAGTTGTTCTTGTCGATGAGGGTGATGCGCACTGGCGCTTTTTTCAACTTCTTCGCGGCGGTCAGCCCACCGAACCCTGCGCCGAGAATGACCACGTGGGGGAGCTTTTGAGCGATCATGTCCACTCTCCTTTACTTGTGATATTTTTCACTAATATTATAACCAAAGCGGTCTGATTTGTAAAGTATTTCCCCACTCGTTACACCTGTCATTCTGAGCGAACGAAGTGAGCGAAGAATCTCCCCTATCGCCAGTGATCTTCCCCGTTATTCGAAGATTCTTCGCCGCTTGGTCTCGATACGCCGTTCGCGGCTACTCGACCAACAGCGGCTCAGAATGACATGTCACTAAAACGTAAACTGATCGTATCCTATCCCAATTAACTCACGCGGGATGCCCAGCAAACTCGTGAAGATAAATATCACCAATCCCAGCGCCTGACCGGCAAAGGGAACGAACCACAAAAGCAGGAAAACGATCCAGATGAACGCGCCACGGATGGGAGCGATCCGCATTCGGAGGCTATCTGGTAAAAAGGGCTCGACGACCCCGTACCCGTCAAATGGCGGGATGGGAAGCAGATTCAACACCACTGCCATGATCTGCAAATACGCGAGGAATGCAAGCCCGGGTCCAAACGCGGTCGAGCCAACTGAAGTAGTGTTTAAGATCACTGCCAGCACAATGGCAACAAGCACATTCGCCATCGGTCCCGCCAGCGACATGGCGCTCAACCAGTAGCGATTTCTCAGCCGCCACGTTTCGATGTATACCGCGCCGCCCGGCAGACCGATACCACCCATGACGAGGAAGAGCAGCGGCAGGAGCAGGGAAAATACGGGGTGGGTGTATTTCAACGGGTTGAACGTGAGGTAGCCTTTTTCGCGCACGGTCCAATCGCCGCCGAGGTACGCGACCAGCGCGTGCGAAAATTCATGCAGGCAGAGCGAGAAGACCCAACCGCCAAGAACGATAAAAAAAGTGAGAAAGTCCATTTTATTTCTCCTCGTACCCATGTGGGTGTGATCTGTGCCAGTCCCATGCGCTCGAGATGATCTCGCGCAAGTTGTCGTGTTTTGGCTTCCAACCGAGTTCGCGTTTAATCCTTTCGGAGGAAGCAACGAGCCGCGCAGAATCGCCGGGGCGGCGCGGACGCTCAATGGACGGAATCAACCGTCCCGTGACTTGACGCGCTGTTTCGATCACCTCACGCACCGAGTAGCCGTTTCCGCTTCCGAGATTATAGATCAGGCTGTCGCGTTCTCTGAGCCCATCCAAGGCGAGAATGTGGGCATCCGCAAGGTCGGCGATGTGAACATAATCGCGGATGCATGTGCCATCAGGCGTGGGGTAATCAGCGCCGAAGATTTGAATCGCCTCGCTTTGCCCGAGCGCGACACGCAACACCAACGGAATGAGATGCGACTCGGGCTGGTGCGCCTCGCCGCGATTCGTGAGAGCGCCGCACGCGTTGAAATAACGCAGCGCGGCAAAATGCAAGCCGTGGATCTGACGATACCATTCGAGCGCCTGCTCGACCATTAATTTTGTGTGACCATACACATTCGTGGGACCAAGCGGCGACTCTTCGGTGAGCGGCTCGTCACTGGATTGGAACACCGCGGCCGTGGAAGACAACACGAAACGCTTCACCCCCGCACGTACGGCTGTTTCGACCAGCGCGAGCGCGTTCGTGAAGTTGTTCTGGTAAAACCGCGCCGGGTCTTTCATGCTTTCGCCCGCTTCAATGAACGCGGCGAAGTGCATGACCGCGTCGAATTTTTGTTTGGTGAGTGTTTCGACCAGCGCGTAACTATCGGCAAGATCGGCTTGGACGAAAGCGGCGCCCTGCGGCACTGCGGCGCGATGACCGGTGACGAGCGAATCGTACACGGTGACAGAATGCCCCGCTCTCAGCAATGCTTCCGCTGTGGTTGAGCCGATGTAGCCTGCTCCGCCGGTGACAAGGATATTCATGAAATCTCCCGGGAAGGCGGATTATAAACGCATTGAATCCTCATTTGTTGTTCCATTGACCCGCGTACCAACGAACGTACTCCTCCACATGCTCGGACCAATATTCCTCCGTGTGGTCGCCGCTATAGAGCCTCCACTCATGCGGAATATCGAACTGCGTGAATATCGATTCGACCTGCCGCGCTGACGCCAGTTCCGGATCGTCCTCGCCGATGTCCATGAAGATGCTTGGGCGTGAGGCGGGAGGGATCGCCTGAATCCAGTCATCGATTTTGGAGGCGTCGCGTTGAAAGACCGCCAGCGAGTGCAAGCCGATGATGCTGAACAGGTCTGGGCGGGTTAGCCCCAGTTGCAGCGCCCAGCCTGCCCCGCGTGACATGCCTCCGATGGCGCGGAAGCGAGGATCAGGAATGGTGCGATACGTTTGGTCGATGAAGGGAATTACCTCCTCCACGAGACGTGTGCCGAATGTCGTTCCTGCGGGCGTATACCAATAGCGGTCATCAGGAAAGACGATAATGAAAGGCATGGTTTCACCGTTCAGAAGCAGTTCATTGACAACATCAACTGCACCGAGGCGGATCCACTGGTCAGCGTTGTACGTTTGCCCGTGCAGAAGGTACAGTACGGGATAGCGTTTGTCCTTTTTTTCGGCATAACACGGCGGGAGATAAATGAAATATCCCTGGGGGGGCGTTGTTGTTTCAAGACGTCTTTCCTCCAAGATGCCGGGTTGTGAAAGACAAGCCAGCGGCGTGACCGTGGGGGTCTCGGTGGGAATCGCAAAGGTGGGAACGGGTGTCCGCGTTAAGGTGGGCGGCAACGGTGTGGAAGTTGGAATCGGCGCGGTCGCCGGGGAACAGGCTGTGACGAATGCGAGAAATATACAAAGAATTGCAGTCCACATTGTTGCTTGACGGGTATTCATCCGACGCATTATACTCACTCCACCAATCGGGGCGTAGTAGCGCCGTTGGCGCCATCGGTAGCGCGTGGCGCTTTCAGCGCCAAGGCTCCGATGTTGAAAATATCGTTTGTTTATCGGGGCGTAGCGCAGTCCGGCAGCGCGCTTGCTTTGGGAGCAAGAGGCCCCGGGTTCGAATCCCGGCGCCCCGACTTGTTTTATATGTACATCATTTACAGCCAGCGATTACAAAGATTCTACGTTGGATCAACTGAAGATGTTGATAAACGTTTGATGCAACATAACACGGGGAAATCAAAATCCACACGTTTGGGCGCACCGTGGAAATTGATCCATGCTGAGAAGTTCAATTCACGTTCAGTAGCGTTGATGCAGGAAAGAAAGATCAAAGCCCGTGGAATTGGTCGTTATTTGTCCGATCTTCAGAATATGTCATTCGGTTAGCGCGTGGCGCTTCGGCGCCAAGACCGCGGGTTCGAATCGCGGCGCCCCGACAGTTGCAAGACCCTATGGGTTTTAGAAACCTTTAGGGTCTTTATGTTAAAATACATGCGGAGTGGATACCGCATGGCAAAAAAATTTGACGGTGTAATCGAAGCAGTTCGGTATAAGAACGGGAATATCCTGATGGTGCGCGCGTATGAAAGGCGCGGGTCTTCGTTTTCAGACCACGTCCTCATCGAGCGTAAGAACCTGCTGGTACTCCTTAAAAACGGGAAGACGTTCGTCACCGGCACGCGCAAGGAATTTCTGGCAAGCACCTTCGAGCCTGGGAAGTCGTTGCAGGTGGTAAGCCGCAATGGCAAAGAGTTCATTGCAACACGCGATGGGGTCGAGCGCGATGAATTGGAACACGTGCCTGTCTTCTAACGCATATGAAGATCATAGACCAAACCCCCTTGATCGATGAAAAAGGCGAGCTGGGATTCTCCCAGCGCCTTCAGGGCATGCTTCAATTCGGCTTCAATTGGCCCGTCGAGTTGAAGGCGCAACAGCTGATCGTCCACTTCTTCGACCGCAACCTCGAAAAGGGATATACCCTGATCCGCAATCAGACGCTTGGGCAGAGCGGAATTGTGATCCCCATGATCCTTGTCGGGTCTGCGGGACTTTTCGCCATCAACATCACCTACCTGCGCGGCAGGTACGAAGCGAAAGGGAACGAATGGAACGTGGAAGCGGGGAATCGATTCAAGCCGGCCCGCGAGAACCTCATCCAGAATACGGCGACACTGGCGCGAGCGTTAACCGCGTTCATTGAGAGACAGGGAACGAAATTGCCTGTCCCTGTGGAACCGGTTCTGATCGCGGCAGAACCGGGTTTGCACGTGGACACCGATTCACCCGCCGTCCGGGTGTTGATGAGCGACGGGATTCGGAACTTCGTTGGCATGTTGAAGTCCGGTGCGCCTGCCATGCGCGCCGATGTTGTTCTCGACCTGGTGGAACGCATCACGAACCCGCGGCCTGCACGCGTGAAGCCTGCGCAGACTGCAACGCCTGCCGTTGCGGTGCGCCCGTCACAACCGCCTCCGCCTCAACCTCAGCCTGAAGCGCAGAATGTTTCGCGGGCGCGCGCCATCTTCAACGCCGCAGAGGAAGCAAAACCCTTCAACCCAGACGACTTCGATTTTGCCCTGATCGACGAAGGATCCAAGGGGCAAACCATACCGCCCGTCCGAGGTGAAGCGGTGACTGTCTCATCCGAACCAAAACGCGCCGCCCGCCGCGTCATGGGAATGACCACGCTTCAACTAGTTGTTGTTGCCGCGCTGATGCTTTGTCTGGTCTGCATTGCGGTCGTCGCGTTCACGTATGTGATTCCCAGTCTGACCTGAGTGCGTTCTTGTCCATTTTTTTATCCATCGTCATCCCCGCCTACAATGAAGAAAACCGCCTGCCCGATACGTTGGAGCAGGTTTTTCGATTCCTTGAAAAGCAAACGTTTGATTCCGAAGTGATCGTAGTGGAAAACGGAAGCAGCGACCGAACGTTCGAGGTGGCACAAGCGTTTGCGAAGCGGCACGAAAGTTTTCGCGTGCTCCAGACCGAACGCGGCAAGGGCACGGCGGTAAAGCGAGGCATGCTCGCGGCGCGCGGCGAGTATCGGTTCATGTGCGATGCCGACCTCTCGATGCCGGTGGAGGAAATTCCGAAATTCATCCCGCCCGCGTTGAACGATTTCGACATCGCCATCGCTTCGCGCGAAGCAAAAGGCTCGGTTCGTTTTAACGAGCCGCGCTATCGTCACGTCGGCGGGCGAGGCATCAACTATATGATCCAGATCCTGGCCCTGCCGGGGTTGAACGATACACAATGCGGTTTCAAATGTTTCCGTGCGGAGGTTGTGGATGAACTCTTCCCCCTGCAAACGATGCGCTTCTGGTCGTTCGACATCGAACTGCTTTTCATCGCCCGACGCCGCGGCTATCGCGTGCGCGAACTTCCGATCAACTGGTACTACCATCCCGAAACCAAGGTGAACGCGGTGCGCGATGCACTGCGCATGATCACCGACATTTTCCGCATTCGCATCAACGCCTGGCGGGGCCGGTATGAAGCGCGTTAGCCCAAACCTGAAATTCGAAACAGAGCTGTGGAACAGCGGATTGATCCATGTGGCTGGGTTGGATGAAGCCGGGCGCGGCGCGCTCGCGGGACCGGTCGCGGTGGGTGCGGTGATCCTGCCCCATGGCGACAAAACGCGTCTAGCGCGGACGTTGAAGCAGACGCGCGACTCCAAGCAGTTGACCCCTGCTGCGCGCGAGTCGCTTGCGCCGCTCATCAAGGAGACGACGCTGGTGTGGAGCGTTGGATTCGCCACCGCAGACGAGATCGATTCACAAGGTATTGTGCGCGCCACGCGGCTGGCCGCCATCCGCGCGCTGCATCAGTTTTCGATCTCGCCGCAATATTTACTCACCGATTTCCGACTCGAGCTCCCCCAATTGAACATTGCACAAACGAGCATCATCAAAGGCGACGCCCGGTGCCTGAGCATCGCCTGCGCGTCCATCCTCGCCAAAACCGAACGCGACGCGTTGATGCGCGAACTCGATGAGAGACATCCCGGTTACGGGCTGGGGAAACATAAAGGGTACGGCACGCAGGCTCACAGGTCCGCGCTGAAGCGGTTGGGGTTATCGTCGATCCACCGCCGATCGTTTCACGTTCGGTAGATCATTTCCGCAAAAAGTATTTTGTCATCTCCTCCGCGAGGGCAGGGACCAGCGCAAGCCCGACCACTACACCCCATTCGCGGGTAGTAAGGAAGTGCGTATTAAAGATGGGTTGGAGGAAGGGGATATTCACCACGAGCAGCAATAATACAACGGAAAGACCCACAGCATACTGCATGTAACGGTTGGAAAAGATGCCGATGCTGAAGAGTGACGCGCGCTCCGACCGGACCGTGTAGGCGCGGAACAGTTCGCACAACGAAAGTGTGACGAATGCCATGGTTTTAGCCGACAGCACGTCCACCCCGCCCCAATCATGACTCAAAATATAGGTGATCGGGTTGCCCACCAGTGAAGCCCCTTCTTCGAGATGCCAGAGCAAGCCGATGCCGAACGCGGCAAGCACAGCCGTGGTCTGTGCGACGGTCTGCACGATCAAGCCCGCGCGCATCGAACGATTGACGATGGGCTCGTCTTTCGCGCGCGGCTTCTGCAGCATGATGTCCGGGTCCCCTTTTTCGACGGCGAGTGCAAGCGCCGGCGCGCCATCGGTAATGAGGTTAAGCCAGAGCAGTTGAATCGCGGTGAGCGGCGCGGGCAGTCCTGCCAGCGTGGCAAGGAAGATGATCATGATCTCGGCGATGTTGGAGGACAGGAGGAAGAACACGAACT
>CAZFDL010000065.1:0-13120 GCA_964517905.1 uncultured Anaerolinea sp.
ATACCAATTGACCTGGATTGGCAGTGCCGTACACCAAGTCCGTATCAAGATCATAGTCAGTGATTGTCAGGTTTTGGATGGTGAGCACTTTTGTCGTGGTTCCATCTGTGGCTGTGACAATGTCACCAACTTTGAGATCATAATCGTTGATGTCGATTTCAAACCACAGTTCATTGGGATTCCAAGGCGCCGTGCCCCCTGTGGCATATGCTGTTTTGTCGGGGGTTTGTGCTGTCAGCGGATCGTCAATATCAATCGTGATCGTCGAGCCAACCGCCCAATCAAAACCCCCGATGAGATCCTGATTTGCCCGCGCAAGAATTCTGGAGTTCAAATTTGATATCGGCGGTTGCCCAAGATACTCTCCTGAAAATGTGAAGACCCCATTTCCGTCATTGAGCCAGACGGTCTCAGCGGCCATATTGGCATCGAAAATATCCAGGTCACCATCGTTATCCAAATCGCCCAAAGCGGTTCCGAATGTGTAAGAGAAGCCGAGGCCTTGTCCACTGTTGGTGAATCCACCATTGCCATCGTTGAACCAAATGCGATTAGGATTCCCGAATCCATCACCGATGTAGATATCGAGATCGCCATCACCATCCAGATCGCCAAGGGCTGTGGCTTCTGTGGAGTAATTTCCAATCTGCGCGTACAGACTAAAGTGACCCGTTCCATCGTTCAGGTAGAGATCATCCGCCTCGCCTTGCGAATTCCCAACGAAGGCATCCACATCTCCGTCGCCGTCAACATCACCTAGAGATAGGTCAACCGCATCTTGATTGGATATCGTCTGTGCGTGGGTAAAGTACCCTGTTCCGTCGTTCAGGTAAACCACATTGGTGTCATTGAAATGATTGACGATGAAAACATCCAGATCTAAATCGCCATCGAGATCGCTCAATGCGACATGCCGCGTCTGATCATTGGAACCGACCTCCTGACTTAGCACAAAACTCATGCTCCCCTGGTTTATCCACACTTGTTCCTGACCGCCCATAACGCCTACAAAGGCATCCATATCGCCATCGTTATCCAGGTCACCAAGATCAACCGCCCAGGCATTTGCATTTCCAAGGTATGGGCCCATCGAAAAATAGCCGGTTCCGTCGTTGACCCAGATGATCGCCCCGCCAGTATTTGCTGTGAATGCGTCCAGATCACCATCGCCATCCAGATCAGCAAGGTCTACAGCCTCCGTAGCCTCCTGTCCGAGTTGCTGGCCCGAATAGCTGAAATTGGCGTTACCGTCATTGAACCAGACCTCATTAAATCCCTGCGGTCCAGAACGATGATCGCCATAGTAACCATCCTGATTAGCGACGAATGCATCCAGATCGCCATCGGCATCCAAATCCCCTAACGCGACTCCCCATGAGTCAGAGGGGAGAGCATCGTCTTGAGGATTTGCCTTTACAGGATATGTTGATCCAAAAGGCAGAATGTATAAAATCATACTAAAAACAACAAAACTATTGAGCCAAACTTTCACGGTACTATATGAAGCAGACATTTTTCCTCCGATTAAACAGAATACCGGCTTATGTAAGCCGGTTTCGCTATTGGCTCCCCGATGCTCTTACCCGCCAACGGACGGGATAAGCGACCATGTCAAAGCATCGGATCGACGCTTCAGATCATAACGATTTCATGATTATTTTCTTATTGTCTCGTCATTTTTCCAAACATAATCTTTCACTAGTGTAGCAAATACTCAGGGAAATCACAATCAGGAAAAGGTTACAAAGTCCCCTAACTCGGTCATATTTGCCGGGCATTGGTTGACTTCACTTCCTATCCCTGCTACACTCCCCGCATGACGAAAAATAGAACGCCTTCTCGCTTTCGTTTCCTTGAAGACCTGCGTGAAGCGGCGCGCTGGTTTGCGCCGGGGCTGGGCATCAAACGCTGGTTTCTCTTTATCATGGCTGGGATTACTCTGCTGGCGGTTGGCTTTGCCATGTTGCTGCTCGATCTTTACCGTACCGATTCGACCAATGAAACCATCCTCGCGATTCTTTCGTATGCATCGCTTCGATTCCTGCCGCGCTTTGCTCGTATTTTGATCTTCGGCGGGATCGGTCTATGGCTGGTGGGATATGGCATCGTGCGACTTAACCGCTCGCTCCTGCGTCCGTACCTTCGAACGGGCCGCGTCCTGCTGGATGACCTGAGTGATTACCGCCGCCGCGAACGCGGACCGCGCATCGTTGCCATCGGCGGCGGGCACGGATTGTCGAATCTGTTGCGCGGGTTGAAGACTCACACGCGTAACCTTACCGCGGTCGTTACGGTCGCAGACGATGGGGGTTCTTCCGGTCGCCTCCGCATGGATTTTGGGATTCTGCCTCCGGGTGACATTCGCAACTGTCTGGCCGCGCTATCCAACGACGAGCAAATGCTTACGCAGTTGTTTCAATATCGCTTCAGCGGCGCGGGCGACCTGAGCGGGCATTCCTTTGGAAACTTATTCATCACCGCGTTGGCAGACATCACCGGCAGTTTCGAAGGCGCGGTCGCTGAATCGGGCAAGGTGCTGTCGGTTAGCGGGCGTGTGCTCCCATCCACATTGCACGATGTGAAACTGGTCGCAGATATGCAGCTGCCTCACACCTTGAACCAGGTTCGGGTGGAGGGGGAGAGCCGCATCCCGCAGATGGCGGGGAGAGTCCGCCGTGTGTGGCTCGAGCCGAACGACGCGCCGGCCTACCCGCCAGTCGTGAAAGCGCTCCTGAACGCCGAGATGATCGTTGTGGGACCGGGAAGTTTATATACGAGCTTACTGCCGAACCTGCTCGTGCAGGACCTGCTTGGGGCGATTCGCGCCAGCCGCGCGGTGAAGGTGTATGTAAGCAATCTCGCGACACAATCCGGGGAGACGGATTTGTTCACCTGTTATGATCACGTCCGCGCGCTGGAGGAGCATGTGGGCGATCACGTGTTCGACGTGGTGCTGTGCAACAGCAACTACACCGGTCAACTCAACGAGGGTTCGCAATGGGTGATTGCGGACGAAAAAACCCTCGCCGATTCGCGTACGTTTTGCACCGACCTAATTAGCGAAAGCCAGCCCTGGCGGCATGATTCGATGAAACTCACAGTCGCACTCATCGACGTGCTGGACGAGTTCACCGGTCCGCTGCGCTGAGTTACATTCATCCTCGAATTACTTGCGAGTGTCACGTCTCGCGCGCTCGGTGCCAGTGTCCATATTTCTCTATGATAAAATCTCATTACAAAACTCAAACACCATCATCCTCGGAGGATCGAAATGACAGTAAAAATCGGCATTAACGGATTTGGGCGCATCGGGCGTCTCGTCTATCGCACGATCAAACAAAGACATCCCAGGGAGATCGAAGTAGTGGCAGTGAACGACCTGTTCGATGCCACGACCAACGCTCACTTATTGAAATATGACTCAACGTACGGGAAGTATGACGGAACCATCGAAGTCCAGGACGGCAACCTGGTCATCGACGGAAAGACCGTCAAGGTGACTGCCGAGCGCGACCCCGCCGCCATCAAATGGAAGGATATGGGCGTGGATATTGTGATCGAGTGCACGGGCTTGTTCACCGACGCGACCAAAGCCAGGGCTCACATCGAGTCGGGCGGCGCGAAGAAAGTCATCATCTCTGCCCCCGCGAAAAACGAAGACATCACCATCGTGCTTGGCGTGAACGACGACAAATATGACCCGAAGAAACACAACATCGTTTCGAATGCCTCCTGCACCACGAACGGACTTGCTCCTGTGGCGAAAGTGCTCAACGACAAGTTTGGCATCGACAAGGGCGTGCTGACCACCGTCCACGCATATACAAACTCGCAGAAACTGCAGGACCTCGGCGCAAAAGACCCCCGCGATGCGCGCGCCGCGGCGCAGAACATTGTCCCGTCTGAAACCGGCGCGGCGAAAGCGGTCGGGCTTGTGATTCCCGAACTCAAAGGGAAATTCGGAGGCATGGCGTTCCGCGTCCCCACGCCGACCGTCTCGGTGGTGGATTTCACCGCAGTTCTCAACAAGGAAGCCAGCAAGGATGAAATTCGCGCGGCGATGATCGAATACGCGCGCGGTCCGATGGAAGGCATCCTCGATGTGACCGATGAGCCGTTGGTTTCCACTGACCTGCGAGGCACCACGTATTCGTCTGTCTATAGTTCGCTCGATACGCTCGTGATCGGCAACCTGGTCAAGGTGGTGGCGTGGTACGACAACGAATGGGGCTATGCCTGCCGCACCGCCGATCTCGCCGCGATGATGGCGAAAAACCTTTAATTTCCGGTAAGGGCACGATATATCGTGCCCTTACTCTACATATTCTCCCATGAATAAAAAAACCGTAAGGGATATCGACATCAAAAACAAGCGCGTGCTCATGCGCGTGGATTTCAACGTGCCGATGGCGGACGGCAAAGTGACCGACGATAAACGCATCCGCGCCGCGTTGCCGACGATTCAATACGTGCTGGAGCAGAACGCGTCGTTGATTCTGATGAGTCATTTGGGAAGACCCAAATCCGCATCGGATTCGGAATTCAGCCTGCGCGCAGCTTCGGACGTTTTATCCACGCTTTTGAACCGCCCCGTCAGGATGGCGCCCGATTGCATCGGACCCGAAGTGGAAAAAATGGCGAAAGAGCTGAAACCCGGTGAGGTATTGATGCTCGAAAACACGCGCTTCCACGCGGGTGAAGAAAAGAACGACCTCGAGCTCGCCAAACAACTCGCTTCGCTCGGTGACGTGTACGTCAACGACGCATTTGGGTCGGCGCATCGCGCGCACGCCTCCACCGAAGGCATTGCCCGATTTTTACCCGCCGTATCCGGCTTTCTGATGGAGCAGGAACTCGAATACCTCGGACGCGCCGTTGCCAATCCCGAGCATCCCTACATAGCGATCCTCGGCGGCGCAAAGATCAGCGATAAGATTCTCGTCGTCGAAACACTGCTCGCCAAATGCGACAAACTCATCGTCGGCGGCGGCATGGCGAACACTTTCCTTGCCGCGCAGGGATTGAACATGCAGGATAGTCTTGTTGAAACATCCTCACTCGCAATGGCAAAGTCGATCCTTGAAAATTCGGGCGATAAATTGATCCTGCCGTTGGACGCGGTCATTGCCGACAAATTCGCCGAAGATGCGAACACTCAGATCGTAGACGTGGATAAAATCCCTGCGGGCTGGCGTATGTTGGATGTCGGTCCGAAAACGTTGGAGGCTTACAAACGCGCGTTGGACGGAGCCAAACTCATCGTCTGGAATGGACCCGTGGGTGTGTTCGAGATGCCGAAGTTCGCTGAAGGGACGTTCGCGCTGGCGCGCATGTTGGCGGAATCCAGTGCGGTCACGGTGATCGGCGGGGGTGATTCGGCGAGCGCCGTCAAGAAGGCGGGGGTTGCCAAACGGATGACTCACGTGTCCACAGGCGGCGGCGCATCGCTGGAGTTTTTGGAAGGGAAGGAATTGCCCGGCGTCGCGGCATTACAGAATAACTGAAGTAAAATGGGTTGCAGGTTGGGGCGGAAGGACGATGTCCTTCTGCCTTTTTATTTTTACATCTTTACACATGGAGACGCAATGGATAGCCAGATACAATCGGAAAATGAACCAGTTAAATCGAAGAGAACGCTCATACTTGTCGCGATCGTGGCTGTAGTTCTGTGTTGTTGTTTGGTGGTTGCCGCCGGCGTCGGGTTTTATACCTTGTCCGCGGCCGGTTCCAGCGGCGCGCCTCAAGAGCCGCCCTTCGAGGAATCGGGTTCCCCATCGAACTCTGATGCTAGCGTCCCTCCGGGCGGCGGGTTGGCGAACGATATTCTCAAGGAGGATGTCTGGGATCTGATGAAACTCGGGGCGGCAGGCAGGGGATGCCAACGACCCTCCGGATCTGGGCTTAGCATCGTAGTACTTCAAAACCCCGAATCGACCGGGGTTTGGGTGGAGAAATGGCCCGTCCGGTGCGCATCAGGGGATGTGCGTGAATTCGAAGTTGAATTCGTCCCGGATGAAACGGGTGTGACATTCAATATCCGCCCAATTCCGTAGCGTGATTTGGTTGCGGCAGAACAGTACAAGGGCGGCGACCAGGGATCCAAATCTGACAGGCTCCTGTGGGCCTGTCAGATTTTGTATTTCAAATTCCCAACAATTTACGGCGCGGTAAACCCGATTTAACAACCCTCGACTATAATTCGCTGAATTGAATCCTTCGAGTAGGTTACTTTGCGACAGAGCTCACAGGGACGTTGAGAAAAAAAACCAGTGAACTCTAATGTCTCTGTGGCGAACCACGACCAAATGGAGCAGGTGAATGTCCTTTAACGTCGGCGATAACGTCGGTCCGTACAAGATCATCGAACAATTGGGGCAGGGCGGCATGGCGACCGTATACAAAGCCTACCATGCATCGCTCGATCGGTATGTGGCGCTCAAAGCCTTGCACCCGGCCTTCGGCGAAGACGTGACGTTTTCAGCCCGCTTTCAGCGTGAAGCGCGCTTGGTGGCGAAACTCGAACATCCGCATATTGTCCCGGTATACGATTATGCCGAGCATGAAAAACGCCCGTATCTCATTATGAAGTTCATCGAGGGGGATACGCTCAAGGCGCGGCTCAATCAGGGTCCGCTTACCACGCAGGAAATCGAAAAAGTCGTCGACTCGGTGGGTTCCGCGCTGGCATACGCGCACAAGCAGGGAATCCTTCACCGCGATATCAAACCGTCGAATGTGCTCGTGGCAAATGATGGCGAGATGTATCTCGCGGATTTTGGCTTGGCGCGCATCGCCCAATCGGGTGAATCGACCCTTTCCTCCGACATGATCATGGGGACGCCGCAATACATTTCGCCGGAACAGGCGATGGGGAAGAAGGACCTCGACGACGGTACCGACATTTATTCCTTCGCTGTGATGCTCTATGAAATGGTGGTGGGGCAGGTCCCGTTCAGCGCGGATACACCGTTCTCCATCATTCACGATCATATTTACACGCCGCTGCCGCTGCCGCAAACGATCAACCCCAGCGTGCCGGAGCCGGTGCAGCGCGTCCTGTTGAAAGCGCTCGCCAAGGAACGCACCGATCGTCACGCGAATGTGACCGAACTGGCCGCCGCGTTCAAGGCTGCGTGGAGTGATTCCGGAATCCCAATGAAGGGCACCTCGGTGACGATCGCCAAGTCGGCGGTACCGGCTGATAAAACGCGGATGAAGTCCACTGCCGAGCCGACCAAACTGGCGGCGAAGGCTGATGTGGCCGCGCCAGCCCCGGCGGCGAAAAAGAAGCGTTCTTCCTTTGTCTGGGTCGGACTCATAGCTCTGGTCGGCTTATGTTTGGGCGGATTGTTCGTGGCGCGTCAGAATCGCCTGTTTGCCGCGTTCTTGAATCAGCGCGCCACAGACCGCCCGACCGCTGCGGCGACCGTACCGAATCAAATCGAAACGCCGGCTCCGACGCCTGTGCAACCCGCTACACAAGATCCTCAACTGATCCTCCCGCCGGAAGTGCTCGCCGCGCAGAAATTTGCGAAAGACAACCCGAATGACCCGAACGCACAGTTGGATCTGGCACTCGCGTTCTGGACCGCGGATATGCCCGGCGCAACTTACGATACACTATTGAAGGTGGTCAGGCTCGTCGAACCGACCGACGAGAAGTTTTTTATCGCGGCGGGTGAAAAATTCGCCGCCATCGAAGGCTGGCTGCCTGCGGCGGCGATGTATTATCAAGCCGTCAAAAACTACGGCGTGATTGGAACCGTTCCGGTACCCCTGGAAACTGCTTTTCACGAAGCCGTCTACAAGGGGTTTGAACGGCAGGAAGCGCCGCTGGTATTACCGTATGAGAAACTGGCGCAAGCCGACCAGCCCATGTCGTTGATCGCGCAGGCGCGCAACACGTTCTACCTGGGTCGCATCGATGAAGCGGAGACCTTCCTAAACCAAGTGAAGCGACTCGACCCGGAGATGCCGGAAGCACACTTGCTGACGGCTGAATTCGCCTCGGTCACTGGCAAGCCCGATGAAGCGCGGCTGATCGCGAACGGGTTGGCGGCAGACCTTTCCGCGCCGTCGTGGGTGCGCGCCTTCGCAGAAGAACTCCTCAAAAAACTTCCCTAAACATGAAAGGTAGGCGGGGACACCGCGAATAACCTGATCGTTTTGACGATCGATCACCTCGCCGTGCTCCTGCTCAGATTAATAATGAATCAACGAAAGCCCTTCGTAGCCGGTAACTGGAAGATGAACAAAACCGCCGCGGAGGCGCGCGAACTGGTGGCGGCAATGCTCGCGCCGCTGCGCGAGATCCGCGGCGTGGAAAAGGTGTTATGCCCTCCGTCCACATCGATTCCCGCGGTGTCTGCCGCGCTGGCAGGAACAGACATCGGCCTCGGCGCGCAGAACATGCACTGGGAGGAAAAGGGCGCGTTCACCGGCGAACTCGCGCCGAACATGGTGAAGGAATTCTGCGGTTACGTGATCCTCGGTCACTCGGAGCGGCGGGCGTTCTTCGGTGAGACGGACGAAGGCGTGAATCGAAAACTGCGCGCGGCTATGAAGCACGATCTCACGCCGATCGTTTGCGTGGGGGAGACGTTGGAGCAATATGAAGCGGGGTTGACCGGCGAAGTGGTTTCGCGTCAGCTGAAGAACGGGCTCGCGAATTTCGACTCGGCCTCGGCCTCGCGCATCGTCATTGCGTATGAGCCGGTCTGGGCGATCGGAACGGGCAAAGCCTCCAGCGGCGAGAACGCGAACGGAGTGGTGAAGCAGGTCATCCGTCCGGCATTGAGCGGACTGTTCGGTGATACAATCGCCCAAGCGGCGCGCGTCCTGTATGGCGGCTCGGTGACAGCGGCAAACGCGACGGAATTCTTTTCGCAACCCGAGATCGACGGCGCGCTCGTGGGCGGCGCAAGCCTGAAAGCCGATGAATTCGTCGCGATTGTCAAATTATCTCAAATGTAAAAGGAGAATGGATCATTATGGTTAAGGCAGGTCTTATTGCAGGGGCGGTAATGTTCGTGATGGTTCTGGTCGCCGCAGTGTTCAGCCCATTCTGCGCCCTGTGTGTTCCGCTGTTGGCAGGCTTGGCGGCGGGATATTTGAACGGCACGTTCGAAAAGAACCCGGCCACCGCGGTCAAGAACGGCGCGATCGCCGGCGCCATCGCAGGCGGCGTAGGTATCCTCGGCCAACTGATCGCTTCGGTGATCAACGCGTTGGTGTTGCAGAATCCCAACAATCAGGTCAACGATCTGTTTGGCGTGCCTGCGGCGGATCCCTCGGCCGTGTGGATCGGTCAACTTGGATTTGCGTGTTGCATCGGCTTGATCAACGTCGCGCTCACGGCGGGTTTCGGCGCGGCCGGCGGCGCGATCTGGAACAACACCGCGGGCAAATCCACTCCGCCCTCCGATATGACGCCCATTTCCTAACCGCCCGCGCGTACGGGGAGAGTCATGCTCGAACAGTTCGCGGGTTTCTTCTGGTTCGTCTTCATGCTGGCGCCGCTGATATTCCTTCAGCGGCGCTTGCATAAAGAAATTCAGGCAGTGTTCCTCATCCTCACGCGTGACGCCGCGTTGACAATGGGGATCTTTTCTTTCATCTTTCTACCGGGCGTATTCCTCCACGAACTCAGTCACTTTTTGATGGCGAAGGTCCTGCGTGTGCCCACAGGACGATTCTCCATTCTGCCGCAATCCCTGCCGGACGGACGCCTGCAACTCGGCTACGTGGAGACGGCGCGCTCAGACATGGTACGCGATTCCCTGATCGGCGCGGCGCCTCTCATCGCAGGGACGCTTGTTGTGGCGTATGTGGCGGTCTTCCGCCTCGACATGCGCATCCTGTGGGATACCCTCCGCAACGGACAGTTGAACCTGTTCTGGATGGCTCTTCGCGACCTGCCGCGTGTGCAGGATTTTGCCTTATGGTTCTACCTCACCTTCGCGGTCAGCAGCACGATGATGCCCTCTGAATCGGATCGTCACGCGTGGTTGAATCTGGTGATCGCCATCGTCATCCTGACCGCATTTGCCCTGCTCCTCGGCGCGGGTCCGTGGATGTTGAACACCATTGCCCCCGTCCTGAGTAATTTTCTAAGTTCGGCCGCGGTGATCTTCGGCTTGAGCGCGGCAGTTCACGCGATCCTGGTGTTGCCCGCCAATTTGATACACAGAATGTTTGCGCGTCTCACGGGTGTGGATGTGAGATAACCTGTCTGTACAGATCTCCACTCATGAAGCTCCGCGCTGAAAAATAGTTTGGTGGGGGGAAAGTGACCGCCTCACCGGTATGAGCTACACCGTTGCCGGGAATGAGAGTGACCGCCGCGCGGGCGAGGTTCGATCCTGGATGTGCCCACTTTGTAGCGTAGAACAACCGCAAACTAGCGAGACCGTTCCATATGGGTATTCTGTAACGGAGTTCCCTTCTGATGATACATTTCTGAATCGGCTCGCGCAAGCAAAGATTCTCTTGTCTCGCCAGGTTGCTTTGTAGCAACTCCAATGCTGATCTCTATGTTCCCAACATGGTCGAAATCGGCATCGGCGACGATCTGCTGCAAGCGGTTGGCGATCATCTGCCCCTGGCTGGCGTTCGTATCCGGCAGTATCAAGAGGAATTCATCCCCTCCCATGCGGCCCAGCGAATCGTTATCGCGCAGTGTGGACCCCAGCACTTCAACCATGCGTCGCAAAACGTGGTCTCCCAAGGCATGCCCGTAGGTGTCGTTTATTCGCTTTAAATGGTTTACGTCAATGAACGCGATCGAGACCGGCGGACCCGATATGGAGGCGGATGAGATGTATGAATCAAGTATTTCGATTATCTTGGCGCGGCTATAACTCCTCGTAAGAGAGTCGGTATCGGCGCGCGAGGTGGCTATCCTTGCCCACCGGTCCACCTCCGTAAACTTATCTTTGAGCGCCGCAATGATATAGAATAAGGAGGTGTATACCAATCCAGATCCATAAATTTGGATGAGCAGCGGCAGGTCGTTTTCGAAACCGACGGTGCCCCATTTTACGTATCCGTACGCGATTCCCGGGAGGAAGATGCTGAGGAGAAAAAACCCCGATAGTTGCAGAGCCTTTTGGGGAGGATAAATCAGGAAAGACAACCCGTACATCACCGGGATCCAATTCAAGAACTTTCTGAACGATAGTTCAGGCTGGGAAAGGGCAATATAGAGTTCAGTGAGAAAGTGTGAAGAGAAATAGAAGAAACATAAGGCGTAGCCGAGCGACTCGAATACGTGTAAAAAGCGGACGCCGTATTTTGAAAGAACCACCAACGAGGCTGCACAAAAGAATAAATACGCGGGAAAAATGTAATTCTCGCTGGTGTGCTTTGCCCCATAGGTGAGAATTTGTGCCCATAAGAACGCCAGCACCAGCAAGCCGACAAATAGCCCTTGTTTATAGAATCGTAACTTTAGGTTACGAATGAACTCCGTTGGTCTTGAATTGTTCATAGTTGGAACGACCCCATCTCCTTTGGTGTTGCCCAGCGGATCGCGTTCGCGCAGCCGCAGTGCCCCGAGGCTGGCACCCGCATTGTCGGGCGGATTAAACTTAACCGTAATATTACCCCGGAATAATGTCTTGTGTGGGTGACCAATTCAAGACCGACCTTGCGAGCCGATTACTGCAACGCCACGAAGGCGGGCAGGCCGATTCCCCAACGCGCGGCGGTCTCGCGGCACCGATCGCATCAGCCAAACGGTCGCTGTATGCATGTTGCCGGATAGGCTCGTCGACGATATTGAAGACCGAGCCAGCCGGAGCGTTTTGAAGGGCAGCCCCAACGGCGGTGGCCATATCTGTGACGTGGATAAGCGAGATGAAATTTGTACCGTTACAGGGAAGGGCTTCCCTGCCTGTGCGCAGGTTTTCAATCGTCACGTCTTGAGAGGTGCCGCGGCCGACGAACGTGCCGCCCCGCAGGATACACCAATGCAGATCGTTCGGCGGGACGTTTAGGATCATTTCCTCCATGGCGATTACTGGACCGCAGAGCCATGCCCGTTCAGGCGACCTGTCGAGCGGCGTCTCCTCGGTGATCCAACTTTCACCGCGATCTGGATAAGCCATCGTGATGCTTTGCTGGATGTATCGTTTAACCCCGACATCCAGGGCGGCTTTGAGTACCACCCGTACCACATCGGTACGTAAACGCGTATTGGCATCCCACGCGTTCGGTGCGGTGAAATCTCGGGGTATGGATGTGGCGCTATGTACAACTGATTCGCATCCTTGAAGAAGAGACTGGAAATTTTGTTCGAGGTCCGGTGAGAGCAGATCGCATTCCACGATTTCGACATTATTTGGGAATATGCTTTTTGCCTTTTCTGCTGAACGAGCGAAAGCGCGCACTTCGTATCCTTGTTGTACGAGCAAGGGGATCACCGCACGTCCCAAAACTCCCGTTGAACCCAACACGGCAATTTTCATCATCTCGATATCTCCGTTGGAGGATATGGTCTGCCAGAATTGATAGGCTCCTTGGCGGATAAAGCAACGACGCGCTATGCCAGGGCAGGAATGTCAGGCGAACCAAATTAATCCTTGAAACGCATGGCAAAATCGCGCATTTGTGCGTATGAAATTGGTTTTTCGAGGAGTAAGTCAGCCTTGTGGCCATGAAGTTCGCCCAGCATGGCGTCTGCCGTTGCGATGATGACCTTTGTATCCTTAAGATGCTCTGCGGTGCGGATATACGCGAGCAGGGTCTCGCCGCTCACATCGGGGAGGTGCAGATCCAGGATCACGAGTGTTGGCCTTTCGTGTTGAAGTCGCGCCAGGGCTACTTCTCCACGGCTGATCATTTCCACTTGAAAATCTGCCTCGATCAAAGCCCGGAAGAAAAGATTGGATATATCGTTATTGTCTTCAATTACAAATGCAAGCTTCTTCATATGGACAGCCTCCCGTTGTCAATGGAAAATGCGGCGTAGAACATGAAAAGAAAAAGATGCTGTAATGACCTTCACTGCTGGGAGTTTACCTCCTTATCAGATTGAATTGCAAGTCGACAGGATGGTAATTACGATACCTGTATCTGAATTCCAGCAAGATACCCATGTGTTGCAGAGTGCCGCCCAACG
>CAZFDL010000066.1:0-13031 GCA_964517905.1 uncultured Anaerolinea sp.
TACGGGCACAATCAGATCGATACCGAACACATCCTGCTGGCGTTGATCGAACAGCCCGGTGGGGTAATTCCCCAAATTCTGGAAAAACTGAATGTCAGCCCCGATGCGTTAACCGAACGCCTCGACGCGACATTGCGCGCCAGCCCCAAAGCCAACATCTTCGGCGGCGGCGCAGGGCAGATCTTCATCACCCCGCGCGTAAAACGAATCATCGACCTCGCCAACGAGGAAGCGAATCGGCTCAAGGACGAATACATTTCAACCGAGCACATTTTCCTCGCGATCCTGACGGAACGCAACACACCCGCGGCTCGGATTTTAGAATCTGCTGGGTTGACGCGGGACCGGGTCTACGCCGCCGTTCAGGATCTACGCGGCGGACAGCGCGTTACCGATCCGCAGGCTGAATCACGCTATCGCACGCTGGACAAATATTCACGCGACCTTACCCAATTGGCGCGTGAAGGCAAACTCGACCCGGTCATCGGGCGCGACAATGAGATCATGAGGCTGATCCAAATTCTCTCTCGCCGCACGAAGAACAATCCGGTGCTGATCGGCGATGCCGGCGTCGGCAAGACTGCCATTGCCGAGGGGCTCGCGCAAAAGATCGCCAACAACGATGTACCGGAAATTTTGTCCGGCAAACGCGTGGTCTCGCTCGATTTGGGCGCGATGATCGCCGGGTCACGGTTTCGAGGCGAGTTTGAAGAGCGGCTCAAAGCCGTGGTGGAGGAGATCCAGCGCGCAGGCGGCGATATCATCATGATGATCGACGAACTGCATACCGTTGTCGGTGCCGGTGCGGCGCAAGGCGCGATGGATGCGTCGAACATGCTCAAACCTGCGCTGGCGCGCGGCGAACTCCAGTGCATAGGGGCGACCACGCTGGATGAATATCACAAGTACATCGAAAAAGATGCAGCGCTCGAACGGCGCTTTGCACCGATCTATGTGGAAGAACCCAGTGTGGATGATACGATCAAGATGCTTCAAGGTTTGCGCGACCGCTATGAGGCGCATCACAAGGTGCGCTTTGCAGACGATGCGCTGGTCGCCGCGGCGCGGCTGGCGGACCGTTATGTGACAGATCGGCGTTTGCCCGATAAAGCGATCGACCTGATGGACGAAGCCGCTGCGAAACTCAGAGTGGCGTTGTATTCCATGCCGCCCGACCTCAAGGCGATGAAGACCGAGATCGACAAACTGCAAGCCGAAGAAGAGCAGGCGGGTGCGAACCGCGAATACGAACGCGCCGCGCAGAAAAAATCTGAACGGTTGCGACTCGAAACGGAGTACAACGAGAAGCGCAGTACGTGGGAAGTTGAACACCAGTTGGATGAAGAAGTCAATGTGGAAGATATCGCGAGCGTCGTCCATCAATGGACCGGCATTCCTGTCACGCAAATGCTCGAAACCGAAGCGACCAAACTCCTCCATATGGAGGCGCGGCTGCACGAACGCATCGTCGGGCAGGAGGAAGCCATCCACGCGATCTCCGATGCGATCCGCCGGGCGCGGAGCGGGTTGAAGGATCCATCGCGGCCGATCGGTTCGTTCATCTTCATCGGTCCTTCTGGCGTGGGCAAAACCGAATTGGCGAAAGCCCTCGCGTGGTTCATGTTCGACGATGAGGAAGCCCTCGTGCGCATCGATATGTCGGAGTATCGTGAACAGCACACGGTGAGTCGGCTCTTCGGCGCGCCTCCGGGCTATGTTGGCTACGAGGAGGGCGGTCAATTGACCGAAGCCGTCCGAAGGCGACCGTATCGGGTATTGTTGTTTGACGAGATTGAAAAGGCGCACCCCGAAGTTTGGAACGCGTTGCTGCAGATTCTGGACGACGGTCGTATGACGGATGGACAGGGCAAGGTTGTTGATTTCCGCAATACGGTTCTGATCATGACCTCGAACCTGGGCACTGAATACGTGAGAAAGAGCGGCACCCTCGGCTTTTTACAATCCAAAGCCACCGATGAAGAGCGCGAATCACACGATAAGATCGAGAAGGCGTTGAAGGGTGCGTTCCGACCGGAGTTCATCAACCGCATCGATGAGATCATCATGTTCTCGCCGCTCTCGCTCGAACAAATGGAAGAGATCGTCGTCCTGCAAATGAAGGAAGTGCAGGATCGGCTGAACGAATACAATATCACCGTCGAATTGACCGACGCGGCGCGCAAGTGGCTGGCGAAGGAAGTGTATGATCCTGCGTTCGGCGCGCGCCCGTTGCGACGCGCTATCCAAAAACATGTCGAGAGTCCGCTTTCGATGGAACTGCTTGGCAACAAATTCAAGGACGGCGCCGCGGTTACGGTGGATGTGGACGAGAAGGAAAACAAGATCATCTTCCATACCGCTGTGCCCGTGAAGAAGAAGAAAAAGAGTGAACAGCACGCAGACGCGTGATGAGATGTGGGAGCAGTTCAACTGCTCCCACATCGCTTTAAGTTGAACTGCTCCAGCCTCTTTCGTACTCATTCCAGTTTCATAAACTCAAGGTAAGATGCAGGAAATTTACAGGAGAATACACATCCATGGAATCGAACAACACAACGAAAATCGTGGGAGGCATCGTAGCTGTCCTGCTCTGTTGCACCTGCGCGGTGATCTTCGCGGCGGGAGTTGTCATCTATCAGACGTACCAGCAAATTTCCGAAATCCCGTTCCCCCCGATCGACGTTTTTGAAACCCCCGTGCCGACGCCGGTGATCGAACGTCCCACTTCCGAGAGTGTTTCGACTGAAACGTTGGAGGTGCTTGCAAACACGCTGGTGCCGGAGAATGACCCGTACGAACTAGCGTGCCGCTTGCAAAGTGTATGCAACGTGTCTACCACTGTTCCGTCGAAGCAATACAAACTTGGCGACCAGGAGACATTCTGGGTGACGAACGTGGATACCGTTGAGAATTTTCAAGCCACAGCCACGTTGCGTTACATCGGCGACCACATCTACTTTTGGATCGAGAACGGTGTGAGCTATGACGAAGGCGATCTGACGAGACTCGGCGATACGTTCGAGGACCAGATGTATCCCGTCAACCGTGAATTCTTCGGCAGTGAGCCAAACCCGGGCATCGATGGTGATCCGCGGATTTACATTCTGTATGTGCGCGGCACAGGCAGGTCGAATGCGGGGTATTTCTCCACGCCAGATATGTACAACCCGTTGGTCAAGGAATATTCGAACGCGCATGAGATGTTCTTCTTCAACGCCGACAACATGGATCTGGGCGCGGAGGACACTTATGGTACGCTGGCGCACGAATTCCAGCATATGATCCACGCCAACGTAGACCGCAACGAGTCTTCGTGGATCAACGAAGGCTTTTCGATGGTCGCTGAATTGCTGAATGATTATCCAATATATTTCGATTATTACTATGTGACCGACCCGGATCTTAATCTCACAGACTGGTCGCCCGATCCCGGTTCGAACGGACCCCACTATGGACAATCTTTCCTTTATCTCGCCTATTTTCTCGACCGCTTTGGTGAAGATGCCACCAAGGAAGTTGTACGCCACCCAGAAAACGGACTTGCCAGCATCGACCAGGCATTGGCTGACCTCAATATTACCGACCCGCTGACAGGCACGCTGATTACCGCTGATGATGTCTTCATGGATTGGGCGGCGACCATGTGGCTCCAGGATTCATCCGTTGGCGACGGGCGTTATCACTACAACAACTATCCCGAAGCGCCAAACATCTCCGTCTCTGACTCCATGTCTACATGTCCCGGTTCTACGGGCGGTTCCGTCAACCAATACGGCATTGATTACGTCACCATCACCTGCCCGGGCGATCATCTGCTGAAGTTCAGCGGTTCCACCGTTGTGGGACTGTTACCCGCTGACGCGAATTCGGGCAGGTATGCGTTCTGGTCGAATAAGGGCGACGAATCGAACATGACCCTCACGCGTGAATTCGATTTCACGAACGTGAACGCGCCGATCACGCTCTCGTACGCCATGTGGTATGACCTGGAGACGGATTACGATTACATCTTCGTTGAAGCCTCCACGGATGGCCAGACATGGCAGATTCTCACCACACCGTCTTGCACAACCGAAGATCCCTCCGGGAATTCGTATGGCTGCGGCTACAACGGTCAGACCGGGGATTGGGTGCAGGAGGATGTTGACCTCTCGCAATTCGCCGGGCAGGTTGTACGGATCCGATTTGAATACATCACCGACGCGGCAGTCAACGGCGAAGGCTTCCTGTTGGACGATGTGCGGTTGGACGCGATCGCCTACCAGTCCGATTTTGAAGCGGACGATGGAGGCTGGATCGCCGAAGGTTTCGCGCGCGTCGAAAATGTTCTCCCACAGACCTATCGCCTGTCCATCGTCGTCCAAGGCGAAACCTCTACCGTGACCCACATACTCGTCAACCCGGACCAGACGGCTGAATTCCAGCTTTCGTTGGCACCCAACGAGCAAGCGATTCTGATCGTCACAGGTACGACGCGCTACACACGCCTGCCCGCCGCGTATCAGATCGAGATCGAGTAGGAAGCGGATATGTCCACAGCGCCCAAATCCGAAATCCTTCGCATGACTGACCTGGTGACTTACCAGATCGGATCGGTGGTCAGCCGCCAGATCACAAAGGCAGAGGCCGGCAACGTCACGTTGTTCGCCTTCGATAAAGATCAGGAACTCAGCGAACATACCGCGCCGTTCGACGCGCTTGTGCAAGTATTGGAGGGCGAAGGGGAGATCAAGATTTCGGGCAAACCGTTTCATATGAGCTCAGGCGATGCGATCGTCATGCCCGCGAATGAACCGCACGCGGTGAAGGCATTGACGCGATTCAAGATGTTGTTGACGATGATACGAAAATGATACGGTGATACACATTAATAATAACGACCCGCAGATTGTTCTGCGGGTCGTTTGATTCATTCGTCCTAATCCTATCCTTATCCCACAGGGAGGGGGGATGCTGCGCTTCTTCTCATATAAGACAACGCCAGGAAGAGCGGCACCAGAGATAAAAAGCCTGCGATGACCGCCATCATCGTGTAGCTCGTGGCATCGAAAATGAATCCGCTGGAGAGGCTGATGATCGCCGAGGCAAGTCCAACCAGAAAATCGCTGGTACCCTGGGTGCGCGAACGTTCGAGTGGGGAGAGTTGATCGGAAAGCAGTGTCGAGCCGCCCACAAAACAGAAATTCCAGCCCAAGCCCAACAAGAACAGGGAGATACCCAGGGGCAGCACATCCGGCGAGAGAGGGGCGGTGATACAGGATAGCAACAACGTCAACGAACCGATCAGGATCATCCTGCCTCGGCCGATCTTATCCAGCAACCAGCCTGAAAAAAGCGACGGCGCAAACATGCCGAAGGTATGCGCCGAGATCACCGTATAAATATCGCTCCGTGCGTGCTGGTGATCTTCCATGTGAAGGGATGTGATCACCATGATGGCGACCATCACCACCTGCCCCAATGCCATTGCGGTAACGGCGGTGATCGCCGCGGGTTGTCGAAGGATTTGCGAGATGGGTCGCGCTTCACCCTGCGGCGTCGAAGAAGGATATTGCCTGGCCACTTCTTTGCCCACCTCGCGCGGATCGGGTCGCAGACCGGCGAACACAAAGACGGAAGCAAGAGCGAACAATACAAGCGTGGTGAGATACGCTCCGGCAAGTTCATCCCAACCGATGCTGACGACGAAATCGCTCACCGGCACCGCAGACACCCGCGCCAGGATCGTTCCGATCACGCCGCCGAGCACGACAGCCGAGATCGCGCGTCCGCGCCGATCAGGAGGATTCACTTCCGCGGCGGCGAACCGCCCGAGTTGAACGGCAGAATTGGTGGTGCCCATCATCATCAATCCGATCAACACGAGCGAGAACGACGATGTTTGAATCGCGAACAAGACCAGCGCGTTTCCGAGCACGCCGATTAATAATCCCAGCACAATTCCATTCCGCCGTCCGATGCGATCCATGAGATAGCCCCATGCCGAAGCCGAAATCGCGCCGCTGAGCAAATACCCGGCGGTCGGCAAGGTGGCGAGCGAACGGTCCGATGCCAGTTTGGCGCCGAGGATCGGGTTGATGGCCGCCGCAGCGATGAAGCCGGCCGACGCAAGGCTCTGCGCGACAAAAAGCACGGCGGTTATTTTTACTGCGATGCGTTTCAAGTCTGTCATGAAATTGTCCTCTTTGAACGGGCGGATTATACATTGTATGCGGGTAAAATCTGGAACATGAATTTTGACCTGCAGCCCGCTTCAGACCAGCCCCTGCCTGATCTTGTCCAGACGCTGAATCGCGGCTTTGAAGAATACCTCGTCCCCATCCACCTCAACAGTTCGCAGTTCCTCAACATGGTTCGCAAAGACAGCATCGACCTGACCGCGAGCCGCGTCCTGCTGGTGGATGGAAACCCGGAAGGTGTGGCGTTGATCGCGCGGCGGGGTTGGGTCAGCCGGCTTGCGGCGATGGGCATCTCCACAGGTATGCGGGGCAAGGGCGCGGGCTCGTGGATGATGGAGAGGCTCATCCGACAGGCGCGCGAACGCGGCGACCGCGAGCTGGTACTCGAAGTCATCGAACAGAACGATGCCGCCGTACGCTTGTATCAAAAATTCGGTTTTCAAACGATGCGAAGGCTGGTAGGCTTCATTCGCAGGGAGGCCATCGAATTGGATGAGCATGAATTGAACGAGATCGATCTGCGCGACATGGGGGCGCTCATCTCGCAATTCGGGATGCGCGACCTGCCGTGGCAGTTATCGGGCGAAACCATCGCGCAGATGACCCCGCCGGTGCGCGCGTATCGTAACGGTCATTCGTACGTCGCGATATCCAATCCCGAAGCGGATCATGTGGTGGTCTGGTCGGTGCTGGTGGAACCGCAGGCGCGTGGAAAGAATCTCGGCGCGCAGGTACTGAAACAAGTGATCGCAAAATTTACCGGGCGCACATGGCACATCCCGGCGATCTACCCGGAGGAGTTGAGCGGTGTGTTCGAACGTGCGGGTTTCGAACTCGAACAACTTTCCCAATGGCATATGTGCCTGTCCCTTTCCCCGTCTGCCTGAGGAATTTGTAAGTTACGGAGGCAGGCCGGGGCTGGGAATGAAGCGATATACTCGTAGAAGGCTCCTGACCCAGATGCGCGGCTTCAAGGAAGTCGATGCTCTGCCAGGCAATTCGGACTGTGGCCTGAACTCTGGGCGGACGCATGTCGTCCCTATTCGAAATCATAAAAAGCGATGACTCCTGCATCCAAACGTAAAACGATCGCCATCTTTGCTTCCCAGGTCGGGCGCGCCTGGGGCGCAGAGTTCATCGCGGGCATTAACGACGCAGCGCTGGAAGCGAACGTGAACGTGGTTCATTTTATTGGGGGCCCGCTGAAACGATCGGTTGACCAAAAACAAAACAGAAGTTCGTTCGGCTTGTACGACCTAACCATGCCCGGTGAATTCGATGGCTTGATTCTCACCGCCGATGTTGCCTACGGTGCGAACGCCGAGGACCTGAGATCCTTCCGCGAACGGTTTGGCGATGTTCCGATGGTGACCCAGGCTGTGGAGCTCGAGGGCGCGTCCATGTTCATTGCGGATAACGCCGAAGGCATGCGCTCCGAGGTGCGTCATTTAATCGACGTGCATGGGTACAAGCGGATCGCGTTCGTACGTGGAATCCCGGGGCAGATCGATGCCGAACAGCGTTTTCAAGCGTACAAGGATGAACTCAAAGCGCATGGGTTGCGATTCGAAGAGACATTCGTGGTGGAGGGTGACTTCACCTCCGAAAGCGGACGGGAAGCAGTGCGCACGCTGTGGGAAGAGCGCGACGCGCGCGTGCAGGCGATCATCGCGGCGAATGACCGCATGGCATTCGGCGTTTTGGAAGCATTGCAGCAACGCGGAATCCGTGTGCCCGATGATGTGGCCGTGGCAGGCTTCGATGACCTGCGCGAGGCGCAATCCACCGGCGTTCCATTGACCACCGTCCGGCAATCGTTTTACACGGCGGGCAAACAGGCGTTTGAAGCGTTGTTGAGTCGAATCAGCGGCGGCACGATCCAAACAGTGACGGTGACGCCGACACAGCTGCTGGTTCGCTGGTCGTGCGGATGCCTGCCGGAAAATGTGAGGCAAGCCGCGGTCGCGCCGCGGGATGTGGCAAAGACCGGCAGACTGGAAAATAAGCGCGAAGCCGCATTGCGCGCCCTGCTGAACGCCGCCGGCGCCGTTGAACGCGATTCTTCGCGTTCGGTATTGCGCGAAGGCTTCGGCCGTGCATGGGATTCGTTTCTCATGGCGTTGAACGAGACTTCCACCAGCGATGATTTTCTCAAAGCCATCAACGCGGTGGTCGAGCTGATGCAGCGGCAGGGTCTCAGCCCAGGCGTGTGGCACAATGTGATCTCTGTGATGAGGCGCTATGCGTTGGGCGGAATCACGAATCACACCACGATGCTGCTCGCCGAGAATCTCTTCCAGCAGGCGCGCTTATTGACCGGCGAGCTCTCACAACGCGCGCAGGCCTATCGGCGGCTTGCACTCGAACAGCAGGAAAATGTCCTGCAGGGATTCAGTTTTTCGATGGCGCCGGTCATGAGCATGGGTGAGCTCAGCGCGGCTGTGACGGAGCATTTCCCTGCCATGGGTATCGCGCGCTGGTATGTAATGTTCTACACGGACGCGGCCCGGACCGGTTCCCTCGCGCAGGAAAACTACAGCGTGTTGCTCCAATACGAGAATGGGAAATTCGAATTCCCCAAAAAGCCCACTTTGCTTACCACCGGTCAATTGACCCCGCATGACAATCTGCCCACCGACCGCCGGTATATGGCCGTGGTCATGCCGCTTTCGCTGGCGGGCAACCGTTTCGGCTTCATGTGGGCTGAGATGGGCCAGCCCGACTGGGAGGTTTATGTCCGCGTGCGTAACCTCGTGAGCAGTGCGTTGTTGCGCATCATGCTTGCCCAGCAAAAGGAACAGGCGCAATTACAGGTGGAGAAATTGCTCAAAGAGGCGCACGAACGCGCCGCCGAACTCTCAGTTGCCAAAGAGTGGGCAGACGTGACCGCCGCGGAGAACGCGAAGCTGTATTCAAGCGAGCAGGCGCGGCGTCGCGGAGCAGAGGCGCTCACGCGTGCATTTCGCCAGATCTCGTCGTTGGGCAAAGTCACCGATGTGCCGGCGCAGATCGTGGTGCAGTTGTCCAACGTGTTGGCGCACGAACGGAGCGCATTGTTTTTGGAGGGAGTGAACGGTGTGGAACTCGCCGCACATCACGGCTACCCGCCGGGCGCGCCCATCGAGGAATTGAATTACAACATCAACGGCACCAGCATCCAGCATTTTTTGGAGAAGCAGAACGAACCGATGCTCGTCAACGATATCCAGCAAACGCGCGGCTGGGGGCAGTCGCAGTGGCTTCCAGCTGATCGTTCGGTGCTGGGCCTGCCCCTGCAAGCGAAGAATAAATTCATCGGGATGCTGATCATGACGCGCAGCGACCCATCCGCGTTCAATCAGGATGACGTTCTGCTTGCCAGCACATTCGCTTTGCAAGCCAGCATCGCGCTCGAGAATAGAAGGCTTTTCGATGAAGTGACACGCTTTAACGAGATGATGGAACGCATGGTGGAAATGCGCGTGGCTGAGTTGGGCGTGGCTCACGATACGCTGAAAAAACTCGACAAGAACAAAAGCGATTTCATTCAAGTCGCCGCGCACGAACTGCGCACGCCGCTCACGGTCATCAAGGGCTACATGGGCATGGTCAAAGCCGCGCCTGCTGTTCAAGGCAACCCGACGCTCTTGCAAGCCGTGGAGGGCGTGCTTCAGGGCAGTGAACGCTTGCACCAGGTGGTCAACAGCATGTTGGATGTGGCGAGGCTGGAGAATCAGGTGCTTAACCCTCACCTCGACCTTGTGACGCTCGGCCCCATCCTGCGACTCATTCAAAAGGAGTACGTGGAGGACCTGCAGGCGCGTCGACTCGCCCTGGAATTGGATCCCACCATCTATTCGGTTCCACCTGTGCTGGCTGATTCAGAACTCCTGCAGAAAGCGTTGGATAGTGTGATCGTCAACGCCATCAAATATACCCCCGACGGCGGGAAGATCGATGTGAGCGCCGGCATCGTCGAGAACGGCACGGACCAACTCTGCGAGATCCGCGTCCGCGATACCGGCATCGGCATCGACCCTTCAAACCACAAGATCGTCTTTGAGAAACTTTACCAACTTGGCAAGGTGGACCTGCACTCGTCCGGGCGCACCAAATTCAAAGGCGGTGGACCCGGCTTGGGTCTCGCCATCGCGGCGGGCATCCTCAAAGCGCATCGCGGCACGATCTGGGTGGAAAGCCCCGGCTATGATGAGGAGAAACTGCCTGGAAGTACGTTTTTTATTCGAATCCCGTTGGCGAAATAGATCGTCGAGGGTTACGATCTATATCCGCGCAAAAACATTCGATGTTCGCCAATAAACAACTGACTCTTGAAGAATACTTCAAGAGTCAGTTCGCTGTCTGGAACCAGATCGGGCGTTACGGTTTTCCCTGACTGGTCTCGGTGGGAACCGGCTTCTTCGTTTTTGTGGGGACCGGCGTAGCTGTCGGCAGCGGGGTTGGCTCGGGGGTCAACACCGGAATGTTCACCAGTTCTCCGAGCAAATGCCCGGTGTTTTCGGCAACCCAACACTGGGCGTTGAATTTTTTCCAAAACACGAAATACCATTGCGAGTCCGGGCTGATGCCAAGTATATCTACTGTGTCGCCGGCGGGGATGGCTGTCAGGTCACTGTACACGATCCCCGGTCCCTTGCGGCAGAAGGCGTTCTTATCAAAGACGAACTTTGTCGATTCGCTTGCGGCAACAACTGGCGTTGGCGTGTCGGAGGAGGAAGCAGCGGCAGCCGGCAGGAACTGATAATCCCAACCAAAATCTATGTTGTTGAGGATCGTGCCCGTGTCCACGGTGGCGTTGGCAAATGCATCACCGCCGGAAGCGCCCGGCGGGTACGTCCAATCGCCGGGAAGCAGAACTGAATCGTTCGGCGGGTTGAGCGGGCGGACTGCAACGCAGTAACTTCCGAAGGCGAGGATGCCGTCAAAAACATATTGTCCGTTTGCATCCGTCAGCACACTGGCAACACTCGTTGTGGCGCAACCGCCGAAGTGCAGGTCAACTTGAACTCCGGGGATGCCGGGTTCACCGGCTTCGCGAATTCCGTTGGCTCGCAGAACTCCTCCGCCTGCGTCCACGCAACCTGCTGGCAGCGGGCTGGGGGCCGGCCCGTCCGGCACGGCGCACAGATCATGCCAGACGATGCCGCTGATGGACGCGGATGCCGGTGGGCTTCCACCGGGACCGCCGCATAAACCGGTCGCATCCCGCACAAAACTGCGGATTGACGAGAATGGTCCAACCGTTGCGCCGCTCTTGGCGGCGACGCGCCAGTAGTAGGTCTGGCAATCGATCAGGGGTTCTCCGAACAACATTCTCGTGAGCGGCACGTCGATGGATGTGCCCAGATCAAGGATGGAGGCAAATGCCGCGTCGGTCGCAATGTCTACCTGATACCCGGTGGGGGTACAACCGGCGGTGTAATCCCACCACAATAGATCGGTGGCTTCGTTGAAACTTGCGCCGTCCGCCGGTTGCAACAGGGTTGGTGCGGCGAGCGATGCGGCTGAACAGGTCGGACCGGTAAAAAATATGAACGTGTCGGATTGCGGTCCGAGTGTGGTGCCGTTGATCGGGGCGACCCGCCAGCGATACTGCCTGCCGGGCAGGAGCGGTGAGCCCGGTCCCCAACTGGTGGATGGGTTGCCGGTGCCGCCGCCGAGGTTTGTGGTCATCACCGGACCTTCCCAGAGCGTGATCGCGTACCCTTCCGGGTTGCATTCGGTCGATGGGTAACTCCACTCCAAAGTTGGGTTCAACGTATCCACCACGCTCACCTGGGCTGGGCTGATCAGTGTAACCTGTTGCAATGAGTCAGTGGGACACGTAGGAAGCGGCAGGTTACATCCCGCCACCGGAACCAGGAACACCAGCGTACACATCAAGAAAGATATTTTTCCCTTCATTTGTAGTTCTCCTTTGAAGTTTAGGTCGTACCAACTGAGGTTGCGGAGATATATCGGGGAAAGCCTGCCAGACGTTGGAAGATAGTCCAGCGAATCGTGTTGAAGACCACGGAGGGTTGACCCACGCAAGACACAACATAAGACGGATGCACGCCGGTCTGGTTACACTTTTTACGCGGCGATTCTATTCGCCTGTAAATCTGGCATCTTCTGTGACGATCGCTCCCCTGGTGCGCCATGCGAACTTTTTGGAAAACTTGTTCGGCTTGCGTTCGAGCACATCGGCAATGAGTTTCCCCAACACCGGCGTGAACTTGAACGCGTGACCGCTGTCTCCTGCCGCGACGAGCAGACCGGGGCGGTCAGGGTCGTGATCGATCCATAAATTTCCATCCCACGAATCGCAATATGGGCACAGCCGATTGAACAGCACTCTCGCATCCGCCAGCGCGGGGAAGGTCTCGCGGAAGAAGGCGCGGAACTTTTCCTCCTGATCCGCTGGCATCACGCGCGGCTCGTCGGGGTGAAACTTCCAGCCTGCGCCGTGATTGGCGATCTTCAAGCGGTTATCTTGAATCGCGGGGAAGCCGTACCAGCCCGTGTTGGAAATATCCGCCGCCCAGACGATGAAATTTGGCTCGGAAAATAATTTCATATCGGGAACTTCAAAATGGAATACCGGCTGAAACACCGTCCACAACACATCGTTGAGGTGGGGGAGCAGGTGCGGCGTCCACGCGCCGGCGGCAACGAGGACAAAGTCGGCGAGGTGTTTTTCACCGTCGTCGGTTTGAATTCCGGTTACACGTGACTCAGTATCCAGCAAGCGTGAAAACTTTTTACCGACATGAAATTTCACCCCAAGCCGCTGTGCTTCGGCGTAGAGCCATTCAAGCACGCGTCCGCTCTCTGCCCAGCCTGCCCGTGGATTAAAGTATCCATCGCGAT
>CAZFDL010000067.1:0-13023 GCA_964517905.1 uncultured Anaerolinea sp.
CAATACGAAGGCAGGTTCTGGCGCGAGGTATATCGCGACGGCATGACCGTGATCTACGAAGTACTACCCTGATTAAGCAGTACGCAATACGCAGTATCTACTTCGCGCTGCGTACTTCGTATTGCGTAACCGAAGAACAGGAGCCACAATGATCTACCATCTCACTTTTCGGAAATTCTGGAAGCGCGCGCTGGCAACCGGTCCGTACCGTCATGAAAGCCTCGATAAAGATGGCTTCATCCACTGCTCGACCTCGGCGCAGCTTGTGCCGGTGGCAACCGAGTTCTTTCCCAAGCGCCGCAAGCTGACCATTCTCGCCATCGAGGAGACGCTGCTGACCTCGCCCGTAAAATGGGAAAAACCTGCCGGCGGTCCGCCTCCCGGCGTGCCGGCGAACGATAAGTTCCCCCACGTTTACGGTCCGATCAATTTCGAGGCGGTGGTAAAAACACTGGATATGGAACGTAACGCGGACGATGTGTTTGTCGCGCCGGATAACCTCTAACAGCAATCCTCAACTCCGCTACTTCTCCATGTTTTCTTTCCTCGCCTGGTACCTTCTCGCCACTCTCCTCGGCTGGCTGACCTTTCCCCTCGCTCATCATCTCTTCCCCGCATTGAAGGATCGCGGGTTCACGCTCTCACGCGCCTTCGGCTTGTTGCTCTGGGGTTACGTTTTCTGGCTGTCTGCCTCGCTGGGCATCGCCCAAAATGATATCGGCGGATTGCTGCTGGGCTTGCTTGTGCTGGCAGGGTTGAGTGCGTGGGCAGTCTCTTCAGACCACAGACCAGCGACCATGGACCTTGACGATAAGGTCCATGCCCAATCGTCCATCGTCGAGTGGGTAAAGAGCAACAAGAGAGTCATCTTAACCGCTGAAATACTTTTCTTTGCAGCGTTTTCCTTCATGGCATTCATCCGCGCAGGCAACCCGGAGATCCTCGGCACTGAAAAGCCGATGGAGCTGATGATGATTCACGGCATTATGAACTCGCCGGCATTCCCCCCGCGCGACTTGTGGCTTTCGGGGTATTCCATTTCATATTATTTCTTCGGTTACGTGATGACCTCGATGCTGGCCACCTTCACCGGCACGCCCGCTACCGCCGCATTCAACCTGATGATCGCGCTCATCTTTGCGTTGTCCGCTGTCGGCGCGTATGGAATTTTGTATAACTTGCTAAGCAATTACCAATTACGAATAACAAATAACAAAGAACCAGTCGCCAGCCACCAATCTACAATTCCTCCTCTTCTCGCTCCCCTCTTCCTTCTCCTCGTCTCCAATGTCGAAGGCTTCCTCGAAGTCCTCCACCGGCGCGGACTATTCTGGACGAACGGAAATAATTTCTGGACGTGGCTCGACCTCCCCGAACTGCGCGACGCGCCGGCGCAACCTCTTCAATGGGTTCCAGACCGCCACTGGTGGTGGTGGCGCGCCTCGCGCGTGGTGCAGGATTACGACCTGAACGGCGCGTTCACCGGCGACACGATCGATGAATTCCCGTTCTTTTCATATCTGCTGGGCGATCTGCATCCGCACGTGCTGTCCATGCCGTTCGTTCTGCTGGCGGTAGCCCTCGCGTTAAATATTTTCCTCGGCGGGTTGCGCGGAAAGATCAATTTGTTTGTGGGTGAACTTCACATCAGCAAAACGGGATTCCTCCTCGTCGCGCTGACGCTCGGCGGGCTGGCATTCCTCAACACGTGGGATATCCTCGTCGCAGGCGCGCTGCTCGTTTTCAGTTACGCGCTAACTCGAATCCGTGAATCAGGCTGGGGCTGGGGACGAATCGAAGATGTCCTGTTGCTTGCCATTCCCGCGGGTGTTGTCGCCTATTTGATGTATCTTCCATTTTTTATTGGTTTTGATTCGCAGGCAGGCGGCTTGGTCCCCAACTTCATGTTCCCGACGCGCGGCGCGCACCTGTGGGTCATGTGGGGAACGTTGCTCGTGCCGATCTTCGCAACATTCATCTACCTGCTGCGAACAAGAATGCCCGCAGCGTGGCGGGAGGGGATTCTGACCACACTGGGTCTGCTCTTCGCGCTCCTCGCCGCGATGTTTGCCATCGGGTTACTCGCCCTCAATCTACGACCCGAACTGGTGCAGCCGATCCTGGATTCCCAGGGACGCGATGCCGGCGCCTTTATCTCGGATAGTTTCGCGCGTCGGTTAAGTTACATCGGCAGTCTGGTCACATTGCTGGCGCTGTTGATTCCCGCGCTCTCATTTCTTTTTGCAGCTCGCAGCCCGCAAATGACAGACGGTGAAGCGCCAGACCCTGTCCGGGTTCCGCTGCCCATTAACTTCGTGCTATTGCTCGTCACACTCGGCACCCTGCTCATCCTCGGACCGGATTTCTTATACTTGCGAGATAACTTCGGCTGGCGCATCAACACCGTCTTTAAATTCTATTATCAGGCATGGATTCTACTCAGCCTCGCCGCTGCGTTCGGTACAGCGGTGCTTCTGATGAACTTGCGCGGCGCAGCGAAACTCGCATTTCGAATTGTCTTTGCGCTGGTGCTGATCGTCGGACTGACGTATCCCGCGTTGGGCATCCTCAACAAGACCAACAATTTCAAACCTCCCCACGGACTCACTCTGGATGACTTCAAGCGGGTGCAGATCGAAAATCCCGACGAAGCCGCAGCAATTCTCTGGCTCCGCTCTGCGCCGGATGGTGTGGTTGCCGAGGCGGTGGGCGGCGCGTACTCCTCCTATGCGCGCATTGCGAACTACACGGGTCTGCCAACCGTTCTGGGCTGGGACAACCACGAGGGTCAATGGCGCGACTATTCCTTGATCGGCAACCGCCGGCAGGATATCGAAACGCTCTACACTACGCCGGATGGATTCATCGCACAAGAGATCATCACACGCTACAACATCCGTTACATCTACATCGGCGGACTCGAACGAAGCACATACCCGGTGGACGAAGTCAAATTCAACAGCTTATACAGGCTGGTATTTCAACAGGGAAATGTGACGATCTACGAAGTACCGTGACAACATACGTCATTGTTTCGTCTGCTCCATGGGCTTCCTCGCAATGACGTACCAGACAGAGTAAAATTACTTTTATGATTTCCTCCGCATTCAAACACGAAGGCTGGTTGTATGGGTTGGCTTTTCTTCTTGCCCTCGCCCTGCGTTTCATCGCGCTGGGCGCGTCGCCGCTCACCGACTCAGAAGCGGCTCTCGCCTTGCAAGCCCTCTCCATTTCACGCGGCGAATCACCCCTGCTCGCGCCGCAACCGGCATACATCCTCTTCACTGCCGTTTTATTCGCGATCACAGAAAGCACCAACTTTCTGGCGCGCTTCCTTCCGGCGCTGGCAGGCAGTGGGATGGTTCTTGCACCGTGGTTCTTCCGCGAGAAAATTCATCCGCGCCCGGCGTTGATCCTTGCCTTCCTCTTCGCCATCGATCCCGGGCTGGTCGCCCTTTCGCGTCAGGCAAACGGGACGATCCTCGCGGCGTCGTTCGTTTTGTTCGCATGGGCGCTGTGGAATCACAAACGGGTCATCCCATTTGGCATTTTTGCCGGTCTCGCATTTCTCTCCGGTCCATCGCTGTGGGCTGGCTTACTCACACTGGCTTTGGCGGGGCTATTCGTGAGAGGCATGAAACCCAAAGTCGTAGAAAGCCAGTCACCGATCGAAGACCAAAAATCGGCAATCGGAAATCGAGAGTCTCCAATCTCCAATCTCCAACTGCCATTTACGAAGTACCAATTACTCGCTTCTTTTGCCGCCACTCTCCTCCTCTGCGGCACGCTCTTCTTCCTCGCGCCCAATGGACTGAGCGCCGCGCTGTCATCCATCCCGGCATATTTGCGCGGCTGGGTTGCGCCGACGGTAACACCGCCCGGACGGATTCTCTTCACCTTCCTCTCGTATGAATTGCTCGGACTCTTCCTCGCGTTGTTTGCGATGGTACGCGCCATCCGCACCAACGGCAAGCGCGCCATTCGCCTGATTATCTGGCTCGGTGCAGCGCTGCTGCTCGCGGTGTTCTATCGGCAACCCGGCGAGTTGGTTTGGGCGATCATCCCCCTGCTCACCTTGGCTGCGCTCGAACTCTCGCGCGTCTTCGATCTTCATCGCGAAGAATTTACTGAAGTCGGCGTGGTTGTGATCGCGCTCTCCATTCTGCTGGTCTACACGTGGTTCAATATCTCGGGCATTGCCCTCAACCCGTACAATCAACTCCCCACCACACTGCCGATACTCGGTGAAGTGCAAAACGCGCGGATGGTCGTGCTGGCAGGCTCACTGCTGATCGTGGTTGTCTGCATCGCGCTGGTTGCGCTCGGCTGGTCGGCGCGCATTGCGCGGCTCGGGACAACTCTGACCTTCACAACGCTCCTCAGCATCTATTCCATTGCCGCGGCATGGGGCGCAAGCGGAGTACGCAACCCGAACGGTGTCGAACTATGGACGCCGGACCTGCGCGCATCTCAGGCGGACCTGTTACTGGCCAGCGTCGAAGACATCTCCGAATTCAGCCTCGGTCATACCCAGTCTCAGCCTGTTACGGTTGTGGGAATCCTTTCCCCCGCCCTCGAATGGACTCTGCGGAATCACGCCGTGGAATCGATCTCCGTGCTGGATCCTCAACTCGCTCCGCCGGTTGTGATCACGCCATTGATTGACGATCTCGGTCTGCCCTCTGCGTATCGCGGGCAAGACTTCACCTGGAGACGACAACCTCAATGGGCAAACCTGCAACTGCCGGACTGGTTGAAGTGGTTCGTCTTTCGCGAATTGCCCATGGAAGATGAAACCATCATTCTCTGGGCGCGGGATGACCTGTTCCCGGATGCGCGCGAGGGCACGCAGCCTTGACGCAATCACCGCCCTCGATCATCGCCATCGACGGACCCGCCGCGTCCGGAAAATCCACGCTGGGGTTGAGACTTGCCCACGCGCTGGGCTATTTATTTTTCGATACCGGCGTGATGTATCGCGCAGTCACATGGCTCGCGCTCGATCGAGGCTTGGATATGAACGATGAAGGCGCGGTGACTGCACTGGCAGAGAAAACCCAGATCGATGTCGCGCCTGCCTCCTCGTCGGATGGACGCGCCTGCGATGTGCTCGTGGATGGACGGGATATCACGTGGGAAACACGCCTGCCCGAAGTCGACGCGAACGTGTCCGTTGTCTCTGCCCATCGCGGGGTGCGCAGCGCGCTCAGCAAACAACAACGGCGGATCGGGTTACGCGGCAAGGTTGTGATGGTCGGACGCGATATCGGCACGGTGGTCCTGCCCGAGGCGGATCTGAAGATCTATCTCGATGCGACCGGGGAACAACGCGCGCGGCGGCGGTACGATGAGATCGCGGCGCGCGGCGGCACCGCGCAGTACGACGAGATTCTCTCGAAAGTGATCGAACGCGACCGTATCGATTCGACGCGCGACGTGGCGCCCCTCAAAGCGGCAGACGACGCGGTGCGGATCGACTCAGACCAGATGAGCGCGGATGAAGTGTTCGAGAAAGTGCTGAAGTTGTGCAAATGAATGACACCTATCACGTTCCGTTTCATTATCGCGCCCTGCGCTTCGTGATGAAGCCGTTGGCGCGCGGAATCTTTCGTTCACTGGCGAATGTGAGGATCAGCGGCGCGGAACACATTCCGTACGGAAAACCTTACGTGGTGGCGATGAATCACATCTCCATTTTCGACCCGCCGTTCGCCGGCGCGTTCTGGCCCGAGTGGCTCGAGGTCATTGGCGCTGCTGATGTCTTCGATAAACCCGGTCAGGGACTGGTGTTGAAGATGTATGGCGTCATCCCGGTGCACCGCGGCGACTACGACCGCGCCCTGTTGATGAAGACGATTCAAATAGTACGATCCGGCTTGCCCCTCCTGATCGCGCCCGAAGGCGGACGGTCGCATGTAACAGCCATGAAGCGCGCAAAACCGGGCATCGCGTATATCGTCGAGCAGACCGGCGTGCCGGTCGTGCCGGCGGGGTTGGTTGGCACAACCGGAGATTTCTTTAAACGCGCGCTGCGCCGTCCGCGGCCCGTTCTTGAAATGAGGATCGGCAAACCGATCATCCTGCCTGAGATCAAGGCGAAGGGGACTCAACGTCACGAACTGAGACAGCGGAACGCAGACCTGGTCATGTCGCATCTCGCCGGATTGTTGCCGGAGGAATATCGAGGAGTGTATGCCGGATCAGCCATCCGCCCCGCCTAAGCCGGTTTCTGAAATCTGGAGGCCCGACCTGATCGTGTTGCCGCGGCTGTCGCTGGCGCGGCGGGCTTTCCGGTTGTTTTATCGTTTCTGTATGAAACTTCTCGTGGGCATTCTAATGCGCGCCAGCGTGCGCGGGCTGGAAAACTTCCCCAATCGAGGACCCGCGTTGATCGTCGGAAATCATTCCGGGGATGCGGATGTGGTGTTGGGAGCGGCTGTGATCCCTCACTCCGCCGAATGGATCGGGAAGATAGAAAACCGTGACGATCACTGGCTGGTCGGTCCGGTTTTTCGCGCCTACGGGTTCATCTGGATCCATCGCGGCAAGCCCGACAAGCGCGCCTTGCGCGTGGCGCTCGACGCGCTCGCCGAGGGGCGTATGGTGGTGATGGCACCGGAAGGCAGGCAAACCCTCACGGGCGGGCTTGAAGGTGGGACGGATGGGGCAACTTTCCTCGCGCTCAAGTCCGGCGCCCCGGTCGTTCCAATTGCGATGTCTGGTTCGGAGAACGCGAACGTGTATGGTTCTTGGAAACAGTGGCGGCGTGCGAAGGTTATCGTGACGGTGGGAAAGCCTTTCCATATCCGCGAACAGGCTGACCGCCGCGATTCGATCCGGGCGGGCACGCGTCAGATCATGGAAGCGCTGGCGCGCATGCTGCCTCCCGAACGACGCGGGGAATACAACTATGTTTCGGATGCCATGGATCCTGAACAACCGCGCTAATCGAAACATCGGGCAGTGAGACGATTCAGGACGAAACTCGTCATGTGACATCTCGTTGGTTTTCAGGATGAAATCAGAGGTACATATGATGGATCAACCTGCCTCACAGCCCAAGCCGGTTACAGATTGGTGGAAGCCCGACCTTGTTGGTCTGCCCAAACTGACCCTGCGCAGGAAGTTATTTCGTCGGTTCTTCCGCTTCATCTCAATACTGATCGCCAACTCAACCATGCGCATACACGTGCGGGGGTTAAAGAACTTCCCGGCAAAGGGTCCTGCGATCATTGCCTTCAATCATCTCGGCGACTGGGACTCGATCCTGCTCGCGGCTGTGGTCCCAGTCTCTGCCGAGTGCATCGGCAAGATCGAATTGAACGAACATTGGCTGGCGGGACCCGCCTTCCGCGCGTATGGGTTTATCTGGGTCCACCGCGGGCAACCGGATCGCCGAGCCATGCGCGCCGCACTGGATGCGCTGGCAGAGGGACGAATGGTCGCGCTTGCACCGGAGGGAAGGCAAACGATCATTGGCGGTTTGGAGGAAGGCACCGAAGGCGCGGCGTTCCTCGCTATGAAAACAGGTGCACCCATTGTGCCGGTCGCGCTCACCGGCACGGAGAACGCTCACATCAGCGATCACCTCTCTCATTGGAAACGCGCCCCGGTCAGTCTATCGGTGGGGAAACCGTTTTTTATCCAAGATCATGCTGACCGTCATGAAATGATTCGGAACGGTACGCGTCAGGTCATGGAGGCGCTTGCGCGCCTGCTTCCGGCGGAGCGACGCGGGATTTTCAGTTACGTTTCATCAGAGATCATCACCGAATAATAACGCTGCACGTTGAGGGATTGGGGCTATAATCCTGCCATGCAGTTCGTCGCGACATTGCTGAATCGACTTGCATATTTCGAAGCCGCCTCTCTCGCCGGATGGTTGGTTTGGATCGGGTTGGCGGGGTTGCTCGCCGTTGCGCTGTATGGCTGGCGCACCTATCACCAGACAATGGATCTACGCGCGTGGTGGTTGTTCGCCACACTGGCTTTTCTCACTCCGCTCACCACACTTTTCCTTGGTCTCGAATATCAAACCGGTTCTTCATTACCGGTGCCGGGCATACCTGCGGAAGCCCCCGGTTCCACGGTGATGTTGTTCTCCGCCATACCGTGGACCCTCGCAGGCGGCTTGCTGGGTCCGTTTGCCGGGGCAGCGCTCGGCATGTTCAGCGGACTTCTACGCGGGATTTGGGATACCCATAGCATTTTTTCGATTCTGGATCTTGGAATCCTGGGAGCCATCTTCGCAGTCTCCACGCGGCAGAATTACCGCACACCGTTCTTTCGATTGCTGCGGCAACCCTTGTTCAATGTTCTCCTGCTTTCCATCATCCATGTGCTGAACTTCATCCTCAGCGCATTCTTCACCACGGCCGCAAGCGCTTCTGTCTCTGAACGACTGGACTACGCCCTCAGCAACAGCGATACCTCGCTATTGACCTTCGGCATCGAAATGCTCATCGCCGGGTTTGCCGCACAGATTCTTGCAACCGTCTTACCGCATTTGTGGGGCAGCGCCGGTTCGGTGCAACCCTCACCCGCCGAACGCAGCATCGAGACGCGTTTTGTTTCCGGCGCGGGGACGATCATTTCGATCCTGCTCATTCTGTTGCTTCTCGGCAATTGGGTGGTGGCCGGTTCCGCCGCGCGTAAATTATTGGAAGACCGACTCGCCGGAGCGGCGCAGGTGAGCGCACAAAGCGTCCCTTATTTTCTCGAAACCGGGCAAAGCCTGTCCACGCAAATTGCATCCGACGCGCGGCTGATTCAAACCGCCGATGCGGAGTTGACCGCCCTGCTTGGCGAACAGATGCGGTCTGTCCCGTTTTTTACCCAACTTGCAATTCTCGATGTTGCCTCGAGCTCATTGATCGCGAGTTATCCGCCGGAACAACCGTTTCAGTTGACGGCCCCCGAGCAGGCGGGTATTCCGCTGGTCTCCGGGATCCAAACTCAAATGTACACGATCCCGCCGGCTGGGCCGGGCGAAGCGGCGCGCGTATCGTTCCTTGCCGCGATTCCAAACTCTACACGGGCGTTGGTCGCGCGAACGGACTTCAACTCGAACCCTTACTTGCGCCCGCTCATCGAAAACTTGAATGACCTGCAGGCGATGAACGGCGCTGGCGTCTTGCTGGATGAACAGGGGACGATCCTGTATCATCCGCGGTCCGATCTGGTCTTCACTACCTATACCGGTCAACGCAGTGACTCGCCCGCCTTCTTCGATGAAACCGCATCGCGCGGGACCCGTCAACTGGTCTACTTTCAGCCAGTGGATGGTCAACCGTGGGCAGTGGCGCTGATGGTTCCCGCCGGGCAAGTACAACAGGTCGCCATTGAGATCGCGCTGCCCATTGCATTGTTAATCCTTCTGCTGGGCACGATCGCACTCCTCGCCCTGCGCGTGAGCCTGCGCGCCGTGACGGGCTCCCTGCAAAACCTTGCCGCAGAGGCGAAATATATTTCGACCGGCAAATTGGATCGACCGCTCAAAACCAGTGGTGTGGACGAGCTGAGCGATCTGCGAAATGCTTTTGAACAAATGCGCGCCAGTCTGCAAGACCGAATGGAAGACCTCAACCGCCTGCTGGCGGTCAGTCAGGGTGTGGCATCGAGCCTCACGTTGGGCGACGCCCTCCGCCCGGTGCTCGAAGCGGTGGTGGCAGGCGGCGCAAGCTCCGCGCGCATCGTGCTGGTACGCGACATGCTCCCGGTGGAAACGCCGCTCCGTTTTGCAGACGGTCTCGAGCAGGATGTGTATATGCATTTGGACCAGCAGATCCTCGCACTCACCGAGGAACAGGAACGCGTGGTGATGGCGACACTCGCGCGCAACCGCGGCTTGCTCCTCGACCCCAACCTGCCTCAGCCCGAATCGATGATCGCGCTCGCCCTGCGCCACGAAGGACGATATTACGGCACGTTATGGGCGGCTTATAACCAACAGCATGTCTTTACCGAATCAGACCTGAAATTCATTACCACGCTCGCAAGCCAGACGACTCTCGCCATTGCGAACATCCGCCTCTTTATGACGGTGGAGGTGAGCCGCCGCCAATTGGAAGCCATCCTCAACTCCACACCCGACCCGGTGTTGGTCACCGACGCGTCCAACCGGTTGATTTTGGCAAACCCGGCTGCGAGTCACGTGTTTGGCCTTTCCATCCGTCGCGGCGAACGACCGGAAGCAGACAAGACGATCCAGGTGAAGGAATTGATCGAACTGCTTCAGGCATCCTCCAGCGAGCGTCATTCTGCCGAAATAAGTATGCCGGATGGGAGGACCTATCTTGCGATGGCGTCGCCGATGACCGCTGACGAAAGAACGATCGGGCGCGTGTGCATCCTGCGTGATGTGACGCAACTCAAAGAGATCGATACATTGAAGTCGGATTTTGTGGCGACGGTGAGCCACGACCTGCGCTCGCCATTGACGTTGATGCGCGGGTACGCCACGATGCTCGAAATGGCTGGCTCGTTGAACGACCAGCAAAAGAATTACGCACGCATGATCGTGCAGGGCGTGGATAACATGGCGAGACTCGTCAACAACCTGCTCGACCTCGGCCGCATCGAGTTCGGTGTGGGTCTGCAGGTCGAGAGCATTCCCGTGCTGGATATTCTCGAACGCGCGACGAGTGAATTGCAGATGCAGGCAAAACAGAAGAATATTTCGCTGGGTATCGAATTGCCGCGCGATATGCCGCACGCCATGGAAGCCGACCCGGCGTTACTGCATCAGGCGTTATACAACCTGATCGAGAATGGGATCAAATACACCCCCGAAGGTGGAACGGTGACGGTCCATGTACAAACTCTCCCCGATGCGCTGGTCTTCGCGGTGCAAGATAGCGGCATTGGAATCTCAGCAGGCGATCAAAAACGGTTGTTCGAGAAGTTCTATCGCGGCACCAACCGCGACGCGTTGATTCAACGCGGCACCGGGCTGGGGCTTGCCATCGTCAGATCCATTGCGGAACGGCACGGCGGAAAAGCATGGTTGGATAGCGAACTGGGGAAGGGCAGTGTTTTCTTCTTGCAGATCCCTCTTGCACAGCAGAAAAACTCGGCTGGGTAAAACGCGCTTATAATTCACTTCCTAGCCAACATGATAGACCCGCAGACAGAACACGATTCCCCGTTCATTCATCGTACCACCGGTAAAACTCGATCTCCCAATTTTAAAGATTTTCTTCTGGGGCGTCCTCTTCCCACCGCAGATGCCGAGCATGAAACCATCGGCAAGGGCGTAGGGTTGGCGGTGTTCGCCTCGGACGCGCTGTCCTCCACCGCGTATGCCACACAGGAGATCCTGGTCATACTTGCGGGTGCCGGCACGCTCGCCTTCGGCTACGTATTTCCGATCGCCATCGTCATCGTCGCGCTGCTTGCCATTGTTGTCATTTCCTACGAGCAGATCATCCACGCGTACCCCAACGGCGGCGGCGCATACATCGTGGCTTCAGACAACCTCGGGAAATTCCCTGCTCTGGTGGCTGCCTCGGCATTGCTCACCGACTATATTCTGACCGTCTCCGTATCGGTTTCTTCCGGCGTGGCACAGATCGTTTCTGCATATCCGGAATTATTAGAATATCGGGTGGGGCTCTCGGTATTTTTTGTTTTTCTGATCATGTTGATCAACCTGCGCGGCGTGAGAGAATCGGGGGCGGCGTTCGCGCTTCCCAGCTACTTCTTCATTACGATCATGTTCCTGACGATCGGCACCGGGCTTTTCCGACTGGTCAACGGCTCGCTCGGGACAGTCGTGGATCCGCCGGAGATCGAACATCACGGGGAACTTGTAGGCATCAGCCTCTTTCTACTCCTGCACGCGTTTTCGAGCGGAACCACCGCGCTGACCGGCGTGGAAGCGATTTCGAACGGTACGACCGCCTTTAAAGAACCCCGCGCCCGAAATGCCGGCATCACTTTAATCTGGATGGCTTGCATCCTCAGCGCGCTCTTCATCGGCATTTCCTTCCTGACGAAGGAGATCCAGGCTGTTCCATCTGAGTTCGAGACAGTAATCTCACAGCTGGCGCGAACGATCTATGGCGGAGAAGGAATTCTGTACCTGTGTGTGATCTTCGGCACGACCATCATCCTCATACTTGCCGCGAATACCGCGTTTGCAGGATTTCCACGATTAAGCGCTTTGCTCGCCAATGACGGTTACATGCCACGCCAGTTGACATACCGGGGGAGCCGCCTGGTTTATTCGTATGGAATCGTTGCCCTCGCCGCAGCTGCCTCGGTTCTCATTATCATCTTTCAGGCAAGTGTGACGCGTCTTATACCGTTGTATGCGATCGGAGTTTTCTTGTCCTTCACGCTGGCGCAGGCAGGTATGACGCGTCGCTGGTGGCGCTCAGGAAAAATGGACCCGGCGATCCAACCCAAGGAGCACGAGCGCGCACATACTTTGCATTACGATAAGGGTTGGTTCGTCAAGATGGTCAGCAACGGGTTTGGCGCGCTCTGTACCGGGTTGGTTATGTGCGTCTTTGCCGTAACAAAATTCCACGACGGCGCGTGGATCGTGTTGATCCTCACGCCTGCGCTCATCGTTCTCTTTTTGTGGATTCATCGTCATTACATCAGTGTGGCAAGCCGCCTCTCACTGGAAAAGTACGGCGAACCGCCGCCTTATAACCTCCGCCATCGCGTGCTGGTACCGGTCAGTAACATTCATCAGGGAACGCTTGCCGCGCTCCGCTACGCGCGCATGTTGTCTGATGACGTGACAGCCATCCACGTCTCGCTTGAACCGGCGGATACGGAAAAAGTCGGCAAGAAATGGGAGACGTGGGGACGCGGCACGCGTCTTGTCATTCTGGATTCGCCCTACCGCCTCTTCGTGGAACCGTTGCTGGCTTACATCAAGGAAATTATAGCCAGCCGCCAGCCCAACGAGACGATCACCATCGTCGTCCCGCATTTCGTTCCTGAAAAGCGGGTGTACAACGCGCTGCATATGCAGACGGCTGAACTGCTGCGCCGAGAGTTACTTGCCAC
>CAZFDL010000068.1:0-12812 GCA_964517905.1 uncultured Anaerolinea sp.
TCGAGATGCGCCACATATTTGCGAATCACCTCGCGCGCGCGGTTGGTTCCGTGTCCCGGCAGGAATTGACGGAAGTCCATCGCTTGCGCCGCTGCCATGAATTCGATGCCCAACACACCAAACGCATTATCGAGGATTTGTCCGTTCTTCAGGGCGGTGTTCATTCCCATCGAGACGAAATCCTCCTGATCTGCCGCGGCGGGGATGGATTGAATGCTCGCGGGCGCGGAAAGAATCCGCTGTTCGACGATGAGATGGTCGGCGGTGTATTGGCTGAGCATCATGCCGGAGTAGAAGCCCGGCTCGTGGGCGAGGAAATCAGGCAGACCCTGCGAAAGAGCCGGGTTGGTCAGGCGGTTCATCCTCCGCTCGGAGAGCACACACACCATCGTGATCGCCGCGCCCGCCATGTCCATCGGAAGCGAAACGGGACTCCCCTGAAAGTTTGCGCCGGTCAACGTTAAATTATCTTCGGGGATAAAAATCGGGTTATCACCCACACCGTTGAGTTCGATCTCAACTTGCGACCTTGCGTACGCAACCGCATCGCGCGCCGCGCCGATGACTTGCGGCGTGGATCGCATCGAGTACGCGTCCTGCACCTTGGTTTTCATTTTGCCCGTTGTTAGATCCGACCCTTCAAGAACTTTCATGAGATTTTTAGCAGACGTGATCGCGCCGCTAAAGCCGCGCAATTCATGAAGTTTTGTATTGTACGGTTTGAGATTCCCGAGCAAGGCTTCGATGGTCATCGCTGCTGCGATCTCGGCTTGTTTCAAAAATCTTTCCATATCGAAGATCTGCAACGCGGACATGGCGGTCAGCACATTGGAGCCGTTGATGGCAGCGAGACCGTCACGCGCCTGCAACCCGGGGACTTTGATTCCCGCGCGCCGCATCGCCTCGGACCCCGGCATGCGCTCGCCCTGGTAGAACGCTTCGCCCTCGCCCATGAGGAGCAACGCGGCTTGCGCCATCGGCGCGAGGTCGCCACTCGCCCCCACCGACCCTTTCTGACATACAACTGGTGTGACGCCTTTATTCAGCATCTCGACGAACGTCAGCGTGATCTCCGGTCTGCACCCGGAATTCCCGTGCGCGTGGACGTTGATGCGCCCCGCCAGCGCCGCGCGGATGTGTTCGATCGGCGCGGGGTCGCCGATTCCCGCCGCGTGGTTGTAGATGAGATATTTCTGGAAGTCCTTCACCTGTTCATCGTTGAGCATCGTTTCCGAAAACTCGCCGATGCCGGTGTTCGTGCCGTACATGACTTCCTTGTTGGCAAGCTTTTCCTCCAGCATGGCACGGCAGACTTTGATGCGCTCCAGGGCTTCGGGGGCAAGTTCCACTTTTTCATTATCGCGCGCTATCGCTACGAGTTTTTCTATCGTGAGGGACGATCCGTCGAGAACGATGGGCATGGAGAGGCTCCTGAATGAGGGTTGCCTTATTGTACCCCTTCCCAAATACCAAGTACCGGCCGATAGGATGCCCCTCAATCTAACGGCGGCCAGGCAAACTTTGTATCCTTTTGAGAGCCCAAACAAAATATGCCAGTTCAAACCCAGTCATGCTTTTATAGCATCGCACACAGACTAATGCGTTACAATCAATCGGACAGGACGAGTTCATTTCACCGGATATCAAGGAACAAACATGAAGGAAGATCTCCTTCAAAATCCGGGATGAGCAAGGCTACGGTTCCCTCGATCTTGTAGTTGACGAATTATCCCGCAGGCAGCTACGATCCGTACACACCGGAATTGCATCATAAGAACTTTGACACACAAATAGTCCAGAGAAAATGACGAATCGTGATCTTCCATCGGGAACCAGCCAGACAGCAGGATCTGGCATGGGCGAACTGCCCGGCAACCTGTTTTTCGATCAAAACCCCCTGCCGATGTGGGTGTACGACCTGGAATCGTATCAGTTCCTGGCAGTCAACCACGCGGCGGTGGTGCATTATGGCTGGTCCAAAGAAGAATTTCTGGCCATGACCATCAAGAATATCCGGCCGCCCGAAGACGTTTCCCGCCTGGTCGAAAATGTCGAACACATCACAGAAGGTCTCGATGAAGCGGGCACCTGGCGGCACATCAAAAAAGATGGCAGTCTCATCTTTGTAGAGATCGTCTCGCACACTCTCGAATACAAGGGCCGCCGCGCCGAGCTTGTGGTCTCGATGGATGTGACCGAGCGAAAACGAACCGAGAAGTCGTTGCGCGAGAGCGAGGAACGATTCCGCTCGTATATCGAAAACGCCAACGACAATATTTTTACGCTCGACCTCACCGGACGGATTACCAGCGCAAACCGTGCCATGTACGAAAAACTCGGTTATACGGAAGCCGAGTTGCTGGGCATGTCTGCACTGGAATTGACTGAGCCCGAGCGGCGGGCGGAGGTCGCGCAGGCCTTGCAACACATCTGGGCAGGAGAGTCAATCGACGAAGTCGAAGTCCCCGTCCGAACTGTCGATGGAAAAACGTTCATTGTACAGATACGCGGGCGGGCCATTGTCAAAGACGGAAAACTCGTTGAAACCCTCCACATCGCCCGCGACGTGACCGAACAGAAATTCGCAGAGAAGGCTTTGCGTGAAAGCGAGGCGCGTTACCGCTCCATCTTCGAGGGGGTGCAGGACGCCATCCTCGTAACGTCCTTCGACGGCCGGGTGCTCGCGGCCAATCAACGTGCCTGCGAGATCTATGGGTATACCCAAACTGAATGGTTAACCAAATATGTGGCGGATCTCATTCCCGAAGGGCAGATGAGAATTGGGGCGCACAGCCCCATGATCACTGCTCCTGTCGAAACCGTTAACCTCCGCGCGAACGGGCAGTCATTCCCCGCGGAGATCAGCGGGCGTATAGATACCATCAACGGCGAGGAAGTCTTGTTGGTGGTGGTGCACGATATCACCGAGCGCAAAAGGGCGCAGGAAAAGATCGATCGTCATGTGGCGTATTTGAACGCCTTGCGCGACATCGACCGCGCCATCACTTCCACGTTCGATCTACGGGTAAGTTTGGATACGCTCATCTCGAGGATCATCCCGATCCTTGCGGTGGATGCCGCGGCAGTACTGCTCTTAAGTCCCGTGACGAACAATCTTGAATTCGCGGCAGGCGCGGGCTTTAGAATGGAGGCTATCCGCACATCGAGCGTGAAACTCGGCGAAAGTTATGCAGGCAGGGCGGCGTTGGAGAGGCGAACCGTGCAGATCCCCGACCTGGCACTTGAACCCCAAGATTTTTTCCCCCGGGGCTTTATCAAGGACGAGAATCTTGCCGGGTATTATGGAGCTCCCTTGATCGTCAAGGGGAAAGTGATCGGCGTGCTGGAGGTTTTCCACCGTTCGGTGATCGAGCGCGACGCAGAATGGCTCGATATTTTTGAGATACTGGCGGGGCAAGCCGCCATTGCGATCGACAATTCGCAGCTGTTCCAAAACCTGCAGCGTTCCAATACCCAGCTCGAACGCCGCGTGGCGGAACGCACCGCGGAACTCCGGCAATTGAATCTTGAACTGGAACATGCCAACCGCGCCAAGGATGAGTTCCTCGCAACCATGAGCCACGAGTTGCGCACGCCGCTCAACAGCATCTTGGGCCTCTCCGAAACGCTCCTCGAACAGCGGCGCGCTCCCCTCAACGAACACCAACAAAAATCACTCGAGATCATCGCCTCCAGCGGGCGTCACCTGCTCGAACTCATAAACGATGTGCTCGACCTCTCGAAGATCGAAGCCGGCAAACTCGATTATTACCCGCAAGTCATCGAAGCCGACGCCTTGTGTGAATCCAGCCTCTCGTTCGTTCGCCAACAGGCGATGCATAAACTCATCGAACTCAGCTTCGGGAAAGATCCCGCCGTTTCCAAACTCTATGCCGACCCACGCCGCTTGAAGCAGATCCTCGTCAACCTGTTGACGAACGCGGTCAAGTTCACGCCTGAGAACGGCACAGTGAAGTTACAGATCATTTCGGACAGCGAACGCGACCTGATTCAGTTCTCGGTGATCGATACCGGTATCGGCATTGCCCGCGAAGACTTGAAGAAGTTATTTCAGCCGTTCTCGCAGGTGGATAGCAGTCTCACCCGGGAGTTCGAAGGCACCGGCTTGGGGCTGGCGCTCGTCCAACGATTGACCGATCTACACGGCGGTAGTGTGGAGGTCGAGAGCGAGCCCGGAAAAGGAAGTCGTTTCACCGTCAACATCCCGTGGAGAGTTGATCTCATCGCACAACAGGAGGCTGTCGACGGGAGCGGCGAGTCGCCAGTCAGCAAGTCGCACACAGTAAAGCAGGCATCCACGCGCGGCAGAATCCTGCTGGCTGAAGACAATATGGCCAACGTGCTGACCATCGGGGAATATCTCGAAAGTCACGGTTTTGAAGTGGTTACCGCCTCCGATGGTGTGCAGGCAATCGAAATGGCAGAAAATACCGACCCGGGACTCATCCTGATGGACATTCAAATGCCCGCTCTCGACGGACTGGAAGCCATCCGCCGCTTGCGGGAAGATCCGCGCTTCGCCTCCACGCCGATCATAGCTCTCACCGCCCTTGCCATGCCCGGCGACCGTGCACGCTGTCTCGCCGCCGGGGCGAACGAATACATGAGCAAACCAGTGGGATTGAAGATCCTGAGACAGACCATTGAGAACCTAATTCACGCGCCAAAATGAGGAGGTTGGAACCGGGGGCAAGGTCTCAATTTGGGTATAAAAGTGGGGAATTGAGTTGATTCCGTCCGATCTTGCCCCTGTAAAAAAGTGGGCTTGTCTCAATTATGACAAATTGCATCCACTTTGACGAATATAGTCACTACCGGACAAATCGCACCTGTATACAATGGATACACAGCAGTACCCACATCACTACACCGACGGGCTGACCCCGTCTAGGAGAAAATATGGAACTACTTACCTATCTTTGGTACTACATCGTTGAAGCCTTCGGGCTGATCATTGCCTACGTGTTTGCGGCGATCTTCATCTTCCTCATGCTTCGCCGCGTTCATTCGCGCAAGATCACTGCAGCGCTGGTCGCCATCTTCATCGGCGTTTCGATCGCGTTCTACGTGCCGCACGGAATGCCGGATGAGCTTGCCTACCCGCTCGCGCTGCGTTCGTTCGGACCGAATGAGCGACCGGACCTGCCCTTCCGCAACGTGTTCCAGTTCTTCAGCAACTTCAAGAATTTCGAGCGCATCGAAAACATTGCCATGGATCCGAACAACGTACCATCGGAAGTTGTCTATAATGAGGAAGGCATCGTGGAGATCGAAGTCACCACGCGCGAAGTGATCGCAGAGATGGCAGACGGCACCACGTTCAACTACTGGATCTTCGATAACACAGTGCCCGGTCCGTTCATGCGCGTTCGCGTTGGCGATACGGTTCAACTCACGATCCACAACGCTGCATCAAGTTTGCACCCTCACAACATTGACCTGCACGCGGTCACAGGTCCCGGCGGCGGCGCGGCGGCAACCATCGTTGCACCCGGCGAGTCCAAGACCATCCGGTTCAAAGCCATGAACGCCGGGTTATTCATCTATCACTGCGCGTTCGGCAACCCCGGCCTGCACATGACGCACGGCATGTACGGTCTCATCCTCGTCGAGCCCGAGGGCGGGCTTCCACCGGTGGACAAGGAGTTTTACATCGTGCAAGGCGAGTTTTACAGTTCCGGCGCGATGGGACGGGAAGGCTTGCAACTCTTCGACACCCATGATTATCTGAACAGCATGCCGCAGTACATCGTGTTCAACGGTAAGACCGGCGCATTGACGGACAATATGACCGCCGAAGTCGGCGATACGGTCCGCATGTACGTGGGGAACGGCGGCGTCAACCTGATCTCCAACTTCCACGTGATCGGCGAGATCTTCGACCGGGTCTATCGCGAAGGCGACCTGATCAGCCCCCCTGCAGAGGGACTGCAAACCACGCTGATCCCGGCCGGCGGCGCGGTGATGGTCGAATTCAAAGTGGATTACCCAGGCAACTACGTGCTGGTGGATCACGCGCTCGCCAGAGTGGACCGCGGCGCCTGGGGCGTGCTCCGTGTGACCGGCGAAGCAGACCCAACGATTTTCGATGGCACAATTGAATCCGGCGGCGGCCACTGATCTTCAACCAGCAGACTGCATTCAACAGCGGAGACTCGAGAGTCTCCGCTGTTGGTTTTGGTGAACTCTGAACGCGCCGACATTTGACTTGCACATAAAAAACACACGGTTCTTTCATAATCTTCTACAAATTCGGCAGTATGATCATGCGATATCCAAAAGGAGATCAAAATGGACGATGACGATAAACCCAAGGGGCTGATCCTCAGCCGAAGAGATGCGCTCAAGATATTGGGAGTGGGAGGCGCAGCCTTCCTCGCTTCTTGCGTGGCGCCCGAAGTGACCAGCACGTTGATCCCCGCGTTGACATCGACAAGCGCTTCGCCGGCGCAGTCACCATCGGCAACGCAGGCAGCTCTTTCGTGCATCGTCCGCCCGGAGTTGACGATCGGACCATACTTCGTGGATGAGCAACTCAATCGGTCAGACATTCGCTCGGAGCCATCGGATAATTCGGTACGACGGGGCGTTCCGCTCACGCTTGCCATCGGCGTGTACGATGTTTCGCGGAGCAGTTGCAACACCATCGAAGGCGCACGGGTTGACCTTTGGCATTGCGATGCGGCTGGAGTGTATTCGGGCGTGGCTGATCCGGGCTTCGATACGTCCGGCCAGAAGTTCCTGCGCGGTTATCAGTTGACCGACGCGACGGGCAAAGCGCACTTCCTCACCATATACCCTGGCTGGTATTCAGGCCGGACGGTTCACATTCATTTTATGATTCGCACGATTGGCGCGGATGGAAATACGTACGAATTCGTATCGCAGTTCTTCTTTAACGAGGCGGTTACCGACCAGGCTCACTCCGTGCAACCCTATGTCGCACGAGGATATCGCAACCGGTTGAACGCATCCGACAACATTTACAACAACGGCGGCGACCAGTTATTGCTGGACGTCACCGGCGACAACACGAACGGCTACGCGGCGACGATCAACCTCGGTCTCGATCTTACCGATACTGAAGTTGGCGCGCCCTCTTCATTTGGCAGACCTCCATAGGGTCGTGTCACGTTGAGGGAGCGCTTCTGGCTTTGGATGTTTTTCTTTCGAGTACAATCCAACCCGTGACCAACGTGCACAGGCAACTCACCCTCTCAGACCTCGAACGGATGGCGCAAGTGCTGGCGCAGTCCTTCTCGGAAGATCCGTTGGTGTCATTTATCCTTCCCAATGCAAAAACACGTGTGAAGACTGTCGCGAAATTTTTCCGCGCGATGGGCAGGCTCAACATCCGCGCGGGAAGCGCGTTCGGCGTCGGTGAACCCCTGCAGGGTGTAGCCGTATGGAGCTTCCCGAACAAACCCGAAGCCTCCGCCACCCTCAAGGATCTGCTCTCGTTCCTTCCCGTCCTATTTTCGCCCTATCCATTCGGGGTACGGCGGGCGCGGGACGTGTTAGGCCAGATCGATGCCAACCACAAAAAACACGCGAGCGCACCACATTTTTATCTGGATAATCTTGGAGTCCTCGCTCCTTCGCGTGGACAAGGACTCTCCTCGAAATTGATTCGCCCCTTCCTTGAGATGGCCGATTCGCAAAACGTGATCGCCTACACCGACACGGTGACAAGATCGAATGTGCCCCTCTATCAGCATTTTGGATTCGATCTGGTGGAGGAGAATTTCATAGCCAGCACAGGCATCACCACGTACGCCTTGCGCCGTATTCCGCGCTAATGGATTTTCAAAGTCCATCTATCGGGTAAAATCGCCCAAATGAGCATCGAAAACATAGACGCGCTGAAGCAGAATCCGCGTGAAGGCGGGCGTTTGACATATCGACTGAAAAATGCAAGTGTGTTCGTTTCGGAGGGCGGATTCCATTTTATTGATTATCTCGACCCCGTGGAAGCGCTCCCGCCGGAGATCGATGTCTCGCAACTGACCGAGGAGGTTGCCGCATACATCGAGACGCAACTGCAGGCGAACTTGAAAAAATTCAACAATCAGGCGGGCATCGTCAAACGAAATCTTCCCCTGCGAAATGCCAAAGTGCTCGACATCGGCTGCGGCGGAGGTTTGTTCCTCTCGATATTGAGGGAGAATGGCGCGGAAGTCGTCGGCATCGAACTCAGCGACAGCCGCGCGCAATACGCAAGATCAACCCACGGTCTGGAAATCCATAAACGCCCGATCGAAAGCGAGTTCTGGCAGATGACCTACGCGGGTTATTTTGATGCGGTCACGTTGTGGGACGTGATCGAACATGTCAACTTTCCAGTGAAGACGTTACAGGCCGCGGCGAAGGTATTGCAGTCCGGCGGCTTATTGCTGATCGACACACCCTGCCGCGACAGTTTTTACCACCGCTTCGGCGAGTTCACCTACAAACTCACCCGCGGCAGGTTTCCCACGTTCCTGAACGCGATGTACTCGTCGCATTTGTTTGGGCATAAACAAATTTTTTCAACCAGCGAGATGAAGCGATTGTTTGAAGCCGTTGGGCTGAAAGTCATTGCCTTGCAAAAATTTCACGAACTGTCGTTTCCCTACGAGTTTTATTTAAAGAAATTGTTCCGGTCGCAGGGCCTGGTAAATTTGTTACTGCCATTCGTGAAGGTCTTTTTCAAGGTATTCAAGATTCAAAACAAGATGTTGGTGATTGGAAGAAAAACATAACGCCTCCCGCTGGTTTCGATTCACCCTGCGAAGAACACGCAGGATTCTCAACCAGCGGAATAAGGAGAAATCCATGACGGAAGAATACTTCCCCAAAATTGCAATGAGCATCCACGCGCACCCGGACGACCAGGAATTCTCCATCGGCGGCACACTCGCCAAATGGGCGCGCGCGGGATGCCAAATTATTTCCGTTGTCATCACCAGCGGCGATTCGGGGTCGAACGATCCCGCGAAGGATGGGACGTACAAAAAAGAACTTGCGGGATTGCGCGAGATGGAGCAACTCGCGGCTAATGCCGTGCTGGGTATCAAGGAAACGATATTTCTGCGCTACCCGGATGGAGAATTGGAACCGACGATCCAACTCCGTAGGGATTTGACACGCCTCATCCGCCATTTCAAGCCGGATACAGTTTCCTGCGGCAATCCCGAAGCGTGGTTTTATGGCAACGAATATGTCAATCACCCCGATCATCGCGCCGCGGCCGAGGCGGCATGCGCGGCGGTCTTCCCGTCGGCAGGGAGTCGGCTGATGTTCACCGACCTGCTGGAGGCTGGGTATGAACCGCATGATGTCAGGCGGTTATACGTCCACGGCTCGGATAAATCCGATACGTGGATCGATATCACCGAGACATTGGAGGTCAAGATCAAGGCGCTGCAACAACACGCGACTCAAATTCCTGTGGAGGAGGTCGGCAAGTGGATGACGGAATGGGCGGAGGAGGAAGCGAAAGACAAAGGCATGAAATATGCCGAGGGCTTTCGCGTGATGCTCCTGAAAAAGGATGATGAAGAGAAATGAGTTTCACCAGCCAGACGTTTTGGTTTTTCTTTGCTGCTGTTTTTTTGCTGTATTGGCTCGCGCGCGATAAGCGCCGGCAGAATGCCATTCTCGTCTTCGCAAGTTTTTTGTTTTATGGCTGGGTGGAACCGTGGCTCGCCTTCATGCTCGGAATTTCCACAGTCATCGATTTCTTTCTTGCAAAAGGAATGAGTGAAAACAAAGCGCGCGTGCGGTTGTTCCTGTCGCTCAGTCTTTTGCTCAACGTGGGAGTGCTGGCATTCTTCAAATACTACAATTTTTTCAGCGACGATCTCGCCCGCATTGCCAGCCTGCTGGGAATGCAAGGTGATCTCTTTTTCACAAGGATTGTGTTGCCTGCGGGTTTGTCGTTTTACACGTTGAAGAAACTTGGCTACATGATCGACGTGTCGCGCGGCACGCTTCAACCGACTCATTCCCTGCTGGACTTCGCGCTGTACGTTTCTTTCTTCCCGCAGATCGTTGCGGGTCCCATTGACCGTCCGCAGAAGTTGTTACCGCAGATCGAATCAACGCGCACCTGGAAGGCAGAATATCTATATTCGGCATGGCATTTGATCTTAATGGGGTTGTTCAAAAAAGTAGTGATCGCCAACAGCGTCGGCTCGATGACGGAAAGGATCTTTAATCTACAGGAACCAACGATCCTGCTTGCGATTGCAGGCGCCCTTGGATTCACCCTGCAGATCCTCGCGGACTTTTCTGCCTACACCGACCTCTCTCGAGGTATTGCGTATCTGCTTGGCTTTGACACCTCCGAAAATTTCAGATCGCCGTACCTCTCGCTGACACCCACCGATTTTTGGAATCGCTGGCACATGACCCTTTCGTTCTGGCTGCGCGATTACGTCTTCTTCCCGATCCGCCGGTTTCTACTCGGCAGGCAACCGCGTCCGCCCGAATGGCTGGTGCTCGCCCTGCCTCCACTGGTGACCATGCTTCTCAGCGGAGTCTGGCACGGCGCAGGCTGGACGTACCTCCTCTGGGGCGCACTCTATGGAATCCTTATCGTTGTGTACCAAATTGTCGGCATGGGAGGCATTTGGAAGCCAGGTACTTTGGCAAGGACGATTTTCGCCTGGCTGGTCATGTTCAGTTTTATCGTCTTCGGCTGGTTGTTGTTCGCCGCGCCCTCGTTGGACTGGGTCATCAATGTTTTCTCCAATCCGTTCTTCGGTTCACGTGAACAGCAGGCCGTCGCGGTGATCGCGTTATCTATTACTGCCGTATACTCGCTCCCCATGATCGCGAAGCTGATCCTGGATAGATACTTGCACGAAGACTCGATCTTCCGCTCGCTCTACCATGCCGTGGCAACCGCGATGATCTTCGTCTATGTCAATTCGACCACGCCCGATTTTATCTATTTCCAGTTCTGATCACGAAACGACTATGACTGCCTTACGGAACTACATCATCGCTACCGCCGTACTTTTGAGCCTCCTGTCATTTTATATTCCGGTTCGTTATCAGACGCCATACCCGAGAGACGTCGGTCCGCAATTCGATGCGCGCATTCGGAAGACGTATATCAATCTCCTCAACGAGCAGCGACCCGATCTGCTCTTGTTCGGCGATTCCATGCTTGCCCCGGCGGTGGACGACGCATATATCGCGGCACAAATGGAGAGAAAGGTAACCACCGTAAGCCTGCCGGGAACGGCATCAACGATCTGGTATCTGATCATCAAGAACAACATCGTCCTCGCCGAACACAAGCCAGGGTATCTGGTGGTCTTTTTTCGGGATACGATGATGACCCTGCCCGGCTACCGCGTCACTGGAAGGTACTTCGAGCAGATCGATGAATTTGCCTCACCCGACGACACCGTACTGATCGAGCGTGCATACGTCAACCAAATGAACCCGCTGGAAAAATTCTTTGAAGCCTATTTTCCGTTGTATGGTTCGCGCTGGACGGTTCGCCAGAGCCTTGATCATTACATTCGGTATCCGATCGGAAATGCCCTCCTCACGTGCGACAAAACCTGCATGGATTATGCGATGGAAGTCGTATTCGACGAAAGCAATCTGGATATCACCTTCCTCAGCGAGGCTATCGGCGCGGCGGATGATTACCTATACTCGGAGGAATCGCTCGACTTCGCGGGGCAGGTTGATGCCACTTTTCTTCCAGAGGTCATCCGCCTGTGCAGGGAAAACGGGATACAACTCGTGCTGGTCCGTATGCCCATCCTTCGATACTACGACCCTGCCACGCGTCCGATCGGACTGGATGATTACATTCAGGATTTGAGCGCCTATTTGAAAGAGAACAACGTCCCGTTTCTGGACTTCGATCAAAAGGATATGCCCCCCGAGTTTTTTTCGGATTCGTTACACCTGAACGAACAGGGAAAGACGCGCTTCACGGAGCAATTAACTGATTCCCTCCTTCAAATCACCGGAACGCGCTAGATCGGGAGGACTAGATGACCGATCAGCACACAAGCGACGGTGACAGTGACGTTATCCACATCTTTGAACGGAAGGGACTCGACCAGCATGGCGCCAAACGCGATCCATGTGATGGGCAGTAGAAAGCGGGTGACGGATCCGCCAATCGCGCCTAACCAGATGTATATCGCAAAGATGAAAATGGTCAACAGCCAGCCGCCGATGAAAACGCTCAGGGAGCCGGCAACGCTTTTTTCGCGCGACCAGGGCAGCTTCGGCGAAGTGACGCGCCGACCGACGATATCCGCGATCCCATCTCCGCCGCACATGATCATCAGCGCGGGAATCCCGATGAGCGAGTCTTTCCAATAGATCAAGGTCATCGCCACGAAAACGATCCCGTAAAACAGCGGACCGCGCAGAATCTCACGCCGATCCCCCGTCCGCGACATGGCTTTGACCGCGGCTTCGTCCTTGATAATTCCCAAGCCGACCAGCGCAAATTGAAGCGTGATCACCAACGGCACCAGCGCGGCAAGCCAGCGGGAGACCTCCACATCCGGGTACAGCAACCAACACAACACAAAAATAGGACCCGTCCCGACATGAATGAGCTTGCGACTCAACCGGCTTTCGATGATGCCTCGATGCGCAAGAAGGTCCATGAGGCGGAGGAAAGCGACCGCGATGAGAAAGGTAACAAGAGTGGCGAAATACACGCTCATACATTACCCTCCCAATACCCGTAAACAGAAGTAAAGTTCATGAAGTGGGCCCAGCAGGATTCGAACCTGCGACCAAGCGATTATGAGTCGCCTGCGCTA